>DATMMO010000283.1:0-19953 GCA_035569695.1 Acidimicrobiales bacterium
CACTGGCCAGGACGTTTTCGACATAGGTCTCGAAGGGAACCTGGAACACCCCGAGCTCGGTGCCGGCTACCGCCGCGCCGGTCGACGTGTGCTGGCCGTACTCGAGGACGTTGATGGTCGGAGGTGGTGCCGTGTTGGAGAAGTAACCGCCGCAGTTTCCCGAGGCCGACGGGGTCGGTGTTGCGTTGGGGGCAGGCGTCCCCGCACCGGGTTCCCCGGAGGGATTGGCCGGCGTCGGCGCCGTCGAACTGGTCCCGCCCGAGGCGGTGGGCGGCGTGGGCGGCGTCGGCGCCGTCGAACCGGTCCCGCCCGAGGCGGTGGGCGGCGATGGCATGTCCCGGGACGTGTCGTGCCCGTTCAGCAGCACGGTCAGCGTCTCTCCCGAGGCCGCCGACGTCACACCGGTCAACTGCCAGCTGCCGAGGCCCGGCGCCGAAACGCTGACTGTCACCGGTCCGCTGCCGGTGTAGTGGAACGCGAAGGCGCCGATCCCATCGGACTTGGCCACCTGGGTCCCTTCCACCCGGATCACCGCGCCCTCCACCGGGGGTGGATTGGCGGGCAGCGAGGTGACCCCGTTCACCGTCTGCCCCCCCGACGCGTTGGCCACCGTCCCCGAGAGCGAGATTGACACTGTCTGGGTCGGCGAGGCCGCTCGGGCCGACGGCGGCCCCAGGGTGGCCACAGCCACGGTCAGGACAGCCGTGCCCACGAGGGCGCGCATCGCCCGCACGGGGAACCGGGACATCACCGGGGGTGGAGGCCGATGCGCTCCGCCGTCCACGCACCGACGGGATCGTCGGCCCCGGTGAGCCACCAGGCCAGGTGGGCGTGCAGGCACTTCACCCCGCGGCGTGTCCCGCCCACGCCCCCCGAGGGCCGGGGGCCGTCGTGGTCCGCCGGTATGAGCGCCTCCCGCTCGGCGGCATAGCGACCGTGGGCCTCGGCCACGTGGTCCGGCGGGACCTCGGCTTCGGCCTGACGCACCCCACCCGAGGACTCGAGTCGGCTCACGGCGTCGCAGAGTGCCGGGTCCACCAGCCAATACCGGGTCGGCATGGGAGTCCCGTCATCGAGGAACGGAGCGTTGGCGATCACCGCCGGCGCGTCGTCGCCGGCGCGCACCACCACCTCGAAGCGGCCCCGGGGGGGACGACCGAGCAGTTCGGTCACGGCCACCACGTCGCCCTCGTCCACCGCTTCCATGGCGCCCCCGAACCTATCGCCGGCTCGGTCGGACGTCTCGGCGGGGACCAGGTCGACCGTCATCTCCAGAATTCGAGCGAGTGAAGTGTCCGGATCCAGAACCCGCCACTGGCGTTCGTGGGCGTGGTGGTGGTCGACGTGGTGGTCGACTTCGACCCCGACGACGTGGGGGCTTGGGCACCCGAGGCGGCCGCGCTCGTGGTCGACGTGGTGGGCACGTTCGGGTCCGGGCTCATGCCGGCGGCGTTGGCCGGAGCCACCACCGGCTGGCTCCCCGGGTCCCCGGTCACGCCGGGTGAGTTGTTCTTGGTCGCTTGGGCAGTGGGGGGCAGCACGTTGTAGGCCGTCTCACCGGGATCGACGAGCTGGTAGTCCTGGCGAGCCAGGCTGTGAATCTCTGCCTTGGAGTTGAGCTGCTGTTTCTCCTGGGCCAGCGCGCTGTTCTCCGCTCGCAGGCGGTGCAAGGCCGCGTCGGTGGCCGCCAGCTGGCGGTGATCGGACAGCAACCCGCTGGCCGGGAAGCTGGTGCCCAACACCAGAGCGGCAAAGGCGGCCGACGCCACCAGGATGAACCGCCGACGACGCAACCGGGGGCTGGCCGGAGCGTGATGCTTGCCCTCCGCTCTCCGCCTGACCGGGCCCCGCGTGGATGCTTTGGGACGTGCTGCCTGACCCTTGGTCCCCACTCTGCCCCTGGTCTTGGGTGCCTTGGCCTTGCCCTTGGCCGCCTTGGTCTTGCCCTTGGTCTTGGCGCCAGACCGATGGCTGGGCGCAGGCCGGCTCACGTCGACCGCTTCCCAGTCAGCAGGGCCTCGCCGCCCAGGAACGCAGCCGATTCACCCAGTGCCGCTTCGATCCGGAGCAGCTGGTTGTACTTGGCCACCCGGTCGGAACGGGCCGGGGCCCCCGCTTTGATCTGCCCGCAATTGGTGGCCACGGCCAGGTCGGCGATGGTCGAGTCCTCGGTCTCGCCCGAGCGATGGGACATGACGCAGGCATAGGACGACCGGGTTGCCCTCGACATGGTCCCGAGGGTTTCGGTCAGGGTCCCGATCTGGTTCACCTTGATCAGCACGGCGTTGGCCACGCCCAGGTCGATGCCGCGCCGGAGCCGCTCCTCGTTGGTCACGAACACGTCGTCACCCACCAACTGGATCCGGTCCCCCAGCGCCGCCGTCATCGCCGCCCAGCCGTCCCAGTCCTCTTCGGCCATCCCGTCCTCGATGGAGACGATCGGGTACCGGCCGCACAGATCGATCCAGTAGTCGACCAGCTCAGCCGAAGACAGGGTGCGCCCCTCACCGGCCAGGACGTAGCGACCGTCCTTGAACAGCTCGCTGGTAGCCGGGTCCATGGCGATGGCTACCTCGTCACCGGGAACACGTCCGGCCGCATCGATCGCTTCCACCAGGACCTCCACCGCCGCCTCGTTGGAGTCCAGGTCCGGGGCGAACCCGCCCTCGTCGCCCACGGACGTGGACAGGCCCCGGGTCTTCAGTACCTGGGCCAGGGCATGGTATGTCTCCGCCCCCCACTGCAGCGCCTCGGAGAACGAGGCCGCCCCCACCGGCATGATCATGAACTCTTGGAGGTCGATTGAGTTGTCGGCGTGTACGCCGCCGTTGATGACGTTCATCATGGGGACGGGCAGCACGTGGGCGTCGGCCCCGCCGACCGATCGGAAGAGGGGGATGTCGAGCTCGTCGGCCACCGCCTTGGCTGCCGCCAGTGAAGCGCCCAGGATGGCGTTGGCCCCCAGGCGGGCCTTGTTCGGTGTCCCGTCCGCGTCGATCAGGGCGAAGTCGATGGCGCGCTGGTCGAGGGCGTCGAAGCCGTTGAGGATCTCGGCGATCTCGCCGTTCACGTTGTCGACCGCCCGAGTAACACCCTTGCCGCCGTAGCGGGAGCCGCCGTCCCGCAATTCCACCGCCTCGAACGAGCCGGTGGATGCGCCTGAGGGCACGATGGCGCGCCCCACCGCGCCCGAGTCGAGGACGATCTCGACTTCGACGGTCGGATTACCGCGGGAGTCGAGAACCTCCCGGCCGATGACCTGTTCGATACGGCTCACTGTGTGCTGTTGCTCCTGTGGCTGGTGGGAGAAAAGTTATCAGTTGGACCGCCCTACACCTGGGCATCCTTCCTACGGATCCTCCAGCCCCACTACGGCCTTCCGACCTCGGGCTCACTGCGGCGTTCCACCCGCGTAGCCCAGCGTTGAGCTCTCGGCGGCTCAGCTTCCCTATCCATGCACCTATCGATACACGTGTCCATGCACTCGTCCGTTGCATCTCGGAGTCATCTACCGCTCCCGAGTGAGTAATACACCCTCCTGTCAAGCTCTCTACATGGCCAAAACTGACCAACGCAACAGGCGAAAGGGCAGTCGAGGGCCGACTGCTGGAGAGGTAACCGCCTCCCGGGCCAGGTCCGTTGGTGACGCTGGCCGCGTCTCGGCCACCGAGGTGCCCGCCGATTCTTTGACCGAGGCCTTCGCAGTGCTCGAGTCCTTCGTATCCGACTTTGAGCCCGGTCTCTATTCGGGCGATGACGCTTCGGTGTTGGTGGAGCGCTTCGCTCGGGGCGAGCACCTCTGTGCCACGGGCAAGGCGTTGGCGGCCAAGCGGGCGGCCGAGACCGAGCTCCATCGGAGAGACGGTCATCGCAGTGCCGCTGAGTGGCTGGCCAGAAAGACCGGGGAGTCCCTCGGTCACGCCGCGGGATCGCTGCAGCTGGCCGACCAGATGGAGCACCACCCCGAGCTGGGCGATGCCCTGCGCTCGGGAGAGCTCTCCCATTCCCGCGCCCACAAGGTGGCCGACGTGTTGCGGGTGGACCCCGACAGCGAGGACGAGCTGGTCGAAGCGGCGAAGAACAAAGACGAGACCAACCGCCAGCTGGCCGACCGGTGCCTCCGGGCCAAAGCCAAGGCCCGATCGGTTGAGGACGCGAGGGCCCACTACGAGCGCATCCGAAAGGCTCGCTACCTCTCCCACTACACCGACCGAGACGGCGCCTTTCACTTAGAAGGTCTGTTCACCCCCGATGCCGGGGCCAAGGTGCTGGCTGCGTTGAAGCCCACCCGCTCGGCCATCGTCAACGAGGCCAGACGGCTCGGGTTGCGAGAGCGTCCCGAGGCCTATGGGGCCGACGCCCTGGTCGCCCTCCTCACCGGTCAGCGCCAGCCGCTCACGCCGATCGACGGGCGTCCTGCAGACGACGGCGATACCGCTCGGGCCGCTCCCGACCAGGGTCGTCCCAAAGACAACGACCGGACACACTCCGAACAGTCAGACTCCGATCAGGCCAGCTCCGAACGGGCCGGCTCCGACCGGGCCGGCTCCGACCGGACAGATTCCGATCCGGCAGACTCCGAACGGGCCAGGACACAGTACCGGCCGACCGCAATTCCCCCGCCGGCCAGCGTGCATCTCCGGGTGGACCTCGGCGCTTTGCGTCGTGGCTCGCTAAAGGACGGTGAATGCTGCGAGATACCCGGCGTTGGTTCTGTGCCCATCGAGACGGCACGGTCCGTGCTCGGCGACGCCATCGTGCAGCTGGTCATCACCAAGGGCAAAGACATAGCCACCGTCTGCAACCTGGGGCGCTCTGTTCCCGTACCGGTCCAGACCGCATTGAACGAACGAGATCTGACATGTGTCGTTCCCGGTTGCGACGTGCGAGAGGGCCTGGAGACCGACCACCGGATCATCCCGTTTGTCGACAACGGCGAGACGGCCCTGTGGAACCTTTCAAAGTTGTGCAGCTGGCATCACTATCTGAAGACCTGGAAGGGCTTCCGGATCGAAGGGGGACCTGGCGACTGGCGGTGGATCCCACCCGAGCAGCCTCTGTCAGACCACCCCGACGATCCCGATGACGGTGGCGACGCTGACGATCGGCTGTTCCAGCTGGAGTGATGCCCGGCTGAAGTCGTAGGCCGCCGCAGGGTCGGCTGCCGCCACCGGAATGCAGAAGGACGTGCTCAGCGCGGCCAAGTTGCTGAGTTAGACGCGCCACACGTCGGCAGATCGGCTAATCCGGTATCTCGCCACCGTGCTCGTGCTCGACGACCTGTTGGCGGAAGGCCATCGCCCGGGCCCGGAGAGCCGTCTCTGAGTCAATCCCCAACTGCCGAGCCAGGCTCACTACCGAGAACAGGAGTTCGCCAACCTGGGGCTCGATGGCGGACCGCGAGACCCCGTCGGATGGCTCCACCTCCTCCGGCAGCGCTCGCCGATCCGTGCCGCTTCTCTCCTGGTCTCCCGTCGCCGGCCGTTCCGCCGGCGCCTCGTGCAGCAGCCGGTCGAGCCCGGCGGCGACGGCGACGGCCTCGGCCGCCTCGCCCGGAAGCTCGAGTCCGACGGTCAGGGCCTTCCGCTGCAGCTTGGCCGCCAGGACCAGGGCGGGCATGGCCTTGGGGATGCCCTCGGTGACGCTGGACCGTCCCTTCTCCACCAGTTTCTGCGCCTCCCAGTTGGTCGCCACCTGGTCGGGCGAATCGGCCGCTGTGTCGCCGAACACATGGGGATGGCGGGCGACCAGCTTGTCGTGCACCCCCCGGGCCACATCGGCCAGTGAGAACCGCCCCGCCTCGGCCGCCAGGGTGGCATGGAAGTACACCTGAAAGAGCAGGTCGCCCAGCTCCTCTTCCAGATGGGCCACGGCCTGCTCCACCTGCTCGGGCGAAGACCCCGCGTCGCCATCGGCGGCGACCAGGCCGTCGATGGCCTCGAGCACCTCATAGGACTCCTCGAGCAGGTGGCGCGACAGGGAGCCGTGGGTCTGCTCCCGGTCCCATGGGCACCGCTCCCGGAGGGTGTGGACCAACTCGTCGAGGCGGGCCAGCTCAACGGCCACCGGCGCGGCCAGCTCGGGGATCCACAGGGACGTGAGGTGGTCGGGTTCGAAGGCCCGGTCGAGCTCCTCCCACGGAACCTCCCACACCGCTTCATCGGGCAACCCCAGGTGATGGAGCACGGTCACCGTGGTTCCCGGCGGGGGATCGCTGGCCAGCTTCACCCCGGACAGCACCGCCTTCGACCAGCACTGGGCGACCAGGAGCGGGCCCCGCAGGCCGGCGGCGTCGGTGGCGAACGACTCGCCGTCCACCAGCCGGACCCCCTCAGCCAGGGGGTCGATGCCCAATCGGGCATAGGCCAGGTCGAGGAAGGAGAGGGCCGGGTGCACGACGACAGCCACCTCGCCGCCGACCACGGCACCATGAGCGCGGAGCAGTGTCACCGTGCGTTCGGCCACCAGCGGCGAGCCCGGTACGGCATAGACCACCGGTCCGGATCGGGCCGCGCCGACCAGGTCGGCGACGATCGACCGGTAGACGGCGTCGAACGTGGCCTCGAGCTCGTAGTGACGGTCGAACGAGCTCGCCCCCGGTACCAACACCGCCGAGGGGTGCCGGGTCGTTCGCACGAAGAGCCGCTCGGCCCGAGCCATCAGCTCTCGCGCCGACTCGGTCACCAGTTCGGGGCCGGCCGGCCCCAGGCCCACCACATCGATGCGGGCAACCCGGTCCGCCACCGGGCCCTGCAGTGGCGCACCGTCACGACGGGCCGGTCCCGGGGGCACGGCAACCATGGACGATCGGCCCGATCAGCCCGTGGAGCTGGAGCCGGACCTGCTCACTTCGAGCTACCCGACAGCGCCGCGGCCAGAAGGTCGGTGGGCCCGGGGCCGGGGGGCGGCACGATGCGGGCCACCGTCCACGTGCCGTAGCGAGGATCGACCGAGATGTCGGATTGCCGGGCGAACCGCTTGACCTGGTTGGCCACCCGGGTCTGGTTGGCCGTGGACCGCAGCAGGTCCTGGCGGATGGTGGGCGTGGCGTCGGCCAGGGATTGGGTCACCTCTCCGGTCACCTCGAAGATGACCCAGGCACCCGAGGTCGCCTGTTGCACCGGCCCCACCACCGCTCCCACGGTGAGCGAGGGGACCTGCAGCTGTTGTTCCACCGAGGCCACGGTGAAATTGCATCCCAGCGCGCCCCCGTTGGGCGCCGAGTTCTGGTCGAGGGAGTTGGCCTTGGCCACCGACGCGAACGACGCCCCACCGTTGATCTGGGCCACCAACGCATTGGCATGGGCCTGGGTGTCGGTCTCGATGGCGCTCACGCAGGCCCCGGTGAACTGGGTCGGGTTCTTCACGTAGTAGCCGAAGATGTCGATCGCGGTGATGTGGTCGCCCCGAGCCAGCAACCGGTCCTCGATGGCCTGCGACTGGATCTGCGCGCTGCGCAGCGTCGGCGGCAGGCCGGCCAGCACCTGGGCGCCGGTTACCGCCTGCCCGTTCTGCAGCTGACAGAACGACTGCTGGCCCACCGCATTGGCCTGCGACAGCTGGGTGGAGATCGATCCGTTCAGGAACGACTCCACTTCCGACTGGGCCGTAGCCTCCTGAGCCGGTGTCACCTGTACGCCGTGGGCCGCGGCGTACTGCTCATAGAGGATGTTGCTCACGCCCTGGTGCAAGATGCCGTCCACGAAATTCATGTCAAAGGTGCCGTTGCCCCCCTGGCCCTGGACCTGAACCGCACTGCCCGCCGACTCGATGGTCAACAGGCAGGCTCCGGCCTGGGTGGTCTCGTAGGCGTGGAGCTGATCGTTCAGCGTTCCGGTGGCGATCGTTTCGCCGTTGACCGAAGCGGCCGGCGGCGTCGCATCGCAGGCCGAGGCCAGGCCACCGGCGACCACCGCCAGCACGACCACGGAGATGAGAGAGACGAGCCGCTTCACGGACGGCGATGCTACCGGTTGGCACCGGAAGCAGGGGAATCGGCCGGCGCCGCCACCGCCTCCTCGGGCGCCGGGGGAATCAGCGAGCGCAACAGTTCCACCAGGACCGGCGCGTAGCGCCGCTCGGGGCCGGCAGCCACCACGGGGACCAGCAGACGATGGAGGTCCTCGTGCCAGCTCGACCCGGGGGCCAGGCGCCGGAGCCGGACCTGGGCCGAGGCGGGAAGTGACACCGGGGACAGCTTGGCCGTGGCCTTGCCGCCGCTCAGGCCGCCCATCCCCGACCCCTGGCGCGGCGCGGTCACGGCCACGTCAGTGATACCCAGCCTGATGCACTCGACCCGCAGGAGGGCCACATCGAGCAGGGCCACGGCCGCCGGCGGGAGCGGTCCGAACCGGTCCTCCCACTCGGTACGCACGTCGTCCACCTCGGCCACGGTGCGCACCCCGGTGAGGCGCCGGTAGGCCTCGAGGCGGACGTCCTCGGCCTCGACGTAGGTGGGCGGAAGGTGGGCGGCGTCGGGCAAGTCGATGGACAGGTCCACGGCCACCGGGCGGGCCTCGCCCTTCAGCTCGGCCACGGCCTCGGACACCATCTGGACGTACAGGTCGTAGCCGACGGCGGCGATGTGGCCCGACTGGTCGCGGCCCAACAGGTTGCCCGCTCCACGGATCTGCAGGTCTCGCAGGGCGATCTTGAAGCCCGAGCCCAGCTCGGTGTGATCGCCGATGGTCCGGAGACGCTCGTAGGCCTGCTCGGTCAGCACCCGGTCGGCCGGATGGAACAGGTAGGCGTACGCCCGTTGGCCCGCTCGGCCCACCCGGCCCCGCAACTGGTGGAGCTGACCCAGGCCCAAGAGGTCGGCCCGGTCCACCACCAAGGTATTGACCGTAGGCATGTCGATGCCCGACTCGATGATGGTGGTGCACACCAAGACGTCGTGCTTTCCCTCCCAGAACTCCATGACCACCTGCTCGAGGGACCCCTCGTCCATCTGCCCGTGAGCCACGGCCACCCGGGCCTCGGGGGCCAACCGGCGGACCTGTTCGGCCACCGCCTCGATGCTCTGGACCCGGTTGTGGACGTAGAAGACCTGGCCTTCCCGGAGCAGCTCGCGCCGGATGGCCTCGGACGCTGCGGCCGACTCGAACTCGCCGACGTGGGTGAGTATCGGTCGCCGCTCGGCCGGGGGCGTGTTGACCATGGACAGGTCCCGGATGCCGGTCAGGGCCATCTCCAGGGTCCGCGGGATGGGGCTGGCCGTCAGGGTGAGGACGTCCACCCCGTCGGACATGGCCTTGATCGTCTCCTTGTGGGAGACCCCGAAGCGCTGCTCCTCGTCCACCACCAACAGGCCCAGCTTCTTGAAGGCGATGTCGGCGGCCAATAGGCGGTGGGTGCCGATGACCACGTCCACCGAGCCGTCGGCCAGGCCGTCGACCACCTTCTTGGCCTGGGCATTGGTCAGGAACCGGCTGAGCAGCTCGACGCGCACCGGGAAGGGTGCGTACCGCTCGGTGAAGGTCTGGAAGTGCTGGCTGGCCAACAGGGTGGTCGGCACCAGGACCGCCGCCTGGGTCCCCTCTTGCACCGCCTTGAACACGGCCCGGATGGCCACCTCCGTCTTGCCGAACCCGACGTCCCCACAGACCAGTCGGTCCATGGGCAGCGGGCGCTCCATGTCCGCCTTCACGTCCTCGATGGCCCGGAGCTGATCGGACGTCTCCACGAAGGGGAACGACGACTCGAGCTCGGCCTGCCAGGGCGTGTCCGCCCCGAACGCCCGCCCCACGACCTCTAGGCGCCGCCGGTACAGGGCGACCAGCTCCTCGGCGATCTCGTGGACCGCCGCCCTGGCCTTGGACCGGGCCCGTTGCCACTCCGAGCCACCCAGCCGGTTGACCGTGGGCGAGTCTCCCCCGGCATAGGGCGTGAGCAGCTCGATCTGGTCGGTGGGCAGGTAGAGCTTGTCGCCGCCCCGGTACTCGAGCAGCAGGTAGTCGCGGGTCGAGCCGCCCATGGTCCTCGTCACCATGCCGCCGTAGCGGGCCACGCCGTGCTGGCGGTGGACCACGTAGTTGCCCGGGGCCAGGTCGTCGAAGAAGCCGTCGACCGGCCGGGCGCGGGTCCGGGCCTGGCGGTGGGGGCGGTGGCGCCCGGTGACGTCGGACTCGGCCAGCACCGCCACCTTGGAGGCGGGAACGATGAAGCCCCGATCGACCGAGGTCACCATGATCTGCGCTCCGGGCCTCGGAGGCGGTTGCTCAGCTCCGGGCCTCGGAGGCGGTTGCTCAGCTCCGGGCTTCGGAGGCGGTTGCTCAGCTCCGGGCTTCGGAGGCGGTTGCTCAGCTCCGGGCCTCGGAGGCGGTTCTCCCACTCCCGCGCCGTCGATCTCACGGTCTACGACGGGAACGACCACGCCCTCCTCGGCCAGGATGGTGGCCAAGCGATCGGCCCCGGTGTCGCTGCCGGCACACAAGGCGAGAGTGAACCCCCCGTCCACCAGGCTCTGGACCTGGCCGGCCAGCTTCGCCCCGTCGCCCAGGATCGGCTCCCACCCCCGGCTCTCGATGGCGGGGACCTGGGGCCCCTCGGCCGTCGGGACCAGCGAGAGCATGGCCGCCTCGCTCTTGGCCAGCAGGCGGTCGAAGGGCACATGGAGCCGGGGGGCGCCGGCGCCGGCCTCCAGCCCCCATGTCCCGGCCAGGGCGTCGGCCAGGGCGGATTCCTCGTCGGCCATCTCCTCGGCCCGTTGTCGGACCCGCCGGGGCTCGACCACGATGACCACGGCGGTGGCAGGGAGCAGGTCGGTGATGATCTCCTCGGTCGGGGACAGCCACGGCAGCCACGACTCCATGCCGTCGAACAGGGCGCCGTCGGACAGCTGCTCCCACTGGTGACGGCCCCAGGGTGCCGTGCCCACCAGGGTGGCGGCCCGGCGGCGCACGTCCTCGTCGGGCACCAGCTCCCGACAGCCGAAGAGCGACACCGTGTCGACGCCGGCGGTGGACCGCTGGTCGGCCACATCGAAGCGGGTCAGCCGATCCACCTCGTCCCCCCACAGGTCGATCCGGATGGGCTCGTCGTCGGTGGAGGGGAAGACATCGACGATGCCGCCGCGGACGGCCAGCTCGCCACGGTGCTCCACCAGGGACTCGCGCCGGTAGCCCATGCCCACCAGCCGGGCCACGAGATCGTCGACCACCAGCGAGTCACCCTTGGCGATGGTGACGGGGCGGGCGGCGTGGCGCCATGGGCCCAGCTGCTGGAGGACGGCCTTGATCGGGGCCACCACCACGCCCGGCGACCGGTCGTCGGGCTCGCCGGCCAGTTGCCACAGCAGTTGGAGCCGACGGCCCATGGTCGAGACCTCGGGACTCACCCGTTCGAAGGGCAACGTCTCCCAGGCCGGGAACAAGCGCACACCCTCGGGTGAGAAGACATCGAGGTCATGGGCCAGCTGCTCGGCGGCGGTGCCCGTCGGCGTGATGACCAGCACCGGTCGGCGGGAGCTGAGCCGGATGACGCCGGCCAGGGTGAAGGCCTGAGCCGGCGTGGACACGGCCAGGGTGGCGCTGGACGCGCCGATCACCCGCGCCATGGCGGGTTCGTTGCGGAGGAGGGCCGGAAGCGAGCGGAGGCTCACCCGTTCAGGGTACCGGGGCGGTGCAACGGGATCGCCCGCTCACGAGAGAGTGTTGAACCGGTTCATGGCCACCTCGATACCCTCGCTGACGATGGCCTCCACCGCGTCGGCGGCCAGCGCCTCGGCCACCTCCAGGCCCTCACGTTCCACCTTGCCCGGGCGCTTCAACACGTAGTCGGCGCCGGGCTGACGACCGGGCGGCTTGCCGATCCCGATCCGCACCCGCAGGAAGCCGGGGCCGTGCACGTGGTTGGTGATCGACTTCAGGCCGTTGTGGCCGGCGTTTCCCCCGCCGACTTTCAGCTTCACCCGGCCCGAGGGGAGGTCGAGCTCGTCGTGCACCACCACCAGCCCGGCCAGGCCCTGGTTCTCGGTCATGCCGGCCCGCCGGACCAGGGGGGCCACGGCCACACCTGATTCGTTCATGTACACCGTGGGCACGGCCAACAGGACCCGATGCCCGGCGATGTCGACGGTGGCGGCAACGGCGTGAAGGCCCTTCTCGTTCTTCAGCCGACCGCCGTGGCGACCGGCCAGCAGCGAGACGGCGTCGGCCCCCACGTTGTGCCGGGTACCGTCGAATTCGGCCCCGGGGTTGCCCAGCCCCACCACGAGCAAGTCGGCCGGCGAACCGGTCCGGGAGCGGAAGAGGCTCAGCCTTCGCCCTCGGCGCTGGCCTCGCCGGTCTCGGCCCCGGCCTCGCCCTCGGCGCCCTCTTCGCCCTCGACGGCTTCGCCCTCGAAGCCCTCTTCGCCGGTGGTGGCCACCCGCGGCGGCTGGCCGACGACGACGGAGACATCGTCGTCGATGTCGGCGGTGACCCCGGCGGGCAGGGTGATGTCCGACACCTTCAGCGAGGCCCCGATGATCAGCTCCGAGATGTCGATCTCGAGCGACGAGGGGATGGCGGTGGGGATGGCCCGGATGGGCAGGGTGAAGAGCTGCTGGTCCACGACACCGTCGCCGTGGTGGACCTCGACGGCCTCGCCGATGAGGTTGATGGTGACCTCGGCCGCGATGACCTCGTCCCGGCGGACGATGAGGAAGTCGATGTGGGTCACCGTGCCCTTGACCGGATGCCGCTGGATGTCACGGGCCAGGGTCAGGTAGCTGGTGCCGGCCACGTCCAGGGTGAGCAGTGTGTTCAGGCTGGCCTCGCCGGACATCGCCGTCCGGAACTCCCGGGCCACCACGGACACCGGCACCGGGTCGGTCCCGTGGCCGTACACCACTCCGGGGATCTTTCCCTCGTTCCGCAAACGGCGCGTCGAGCTGGTGCCGATGGTTCGGCCGGGCTCGGCGACAAGCGTGGTCTCGGGCATGCGGGAACTCCTCAAGTGATGCTGACAGGGGCGCAGCGCCACCGGTCGCCGACCGGCAGGTCGGGGACGGCCGCTGCTGACGGGCCTACAGCATAGACAGTGCTGGGGCGCCGAGCGACCCAGGGGGAGGGCACCCGGCCTGGGCACCCGCCTGAGGCACCGCACCGTGCCTGGGCACCCACCAGGGGACTCAGGTGAGGGCGGGCCTAGACCAGGTTGTCGCCGCCGAAGATCTCCGAGACCGAGGTGTCCTCGAACACGGCGTCGATGGCGTCGGAGATCAGCTTGGCCACCGAGAGCACCTCGAGCTTGTCGAATTGCCGCTCAGGGGGGATGGGCAGGGTATTGGTCACCACCACCTTGGTCAACGCCGAGTTCTTCAGCCGGTCCACGGCCGGATCGGACAGCACGGGGTGGGTGGCCATGGCCCACACCTCGGTGGCCCCTCGCTCGGCCAGGAGGTCGGCAGCGGCCACGATGGTCCCGGCGGTGTCGATCATGTCGTCGATGAGCACGCAGGTCCGGCCCTCGACGTCGCCCACCACGTGGAGGGCTTCGACCGTGTTGGCCTTCACATGGGACCGGCGCTTGTGCACCATGGCCAGGTTGGCCCCCAGGATCTGCCCGAACCGGTCGGCCACCCGCACCCGGCCGGCGTCGGGGGCCACCACCACCAAGTCCTCGATGGCCTGAGCCCGCAGGTAGTCGACCAGCACCGGGGCGGCGGTCAGGTGGTCGAAGGGCACGTCGAAGAAGCCCTGGATCTGACCGGAGTGCAGGTCCACGCTGACCACCCGGTCGGCTCCGGCCACCGAAAGCATGTCGGCCACCAACTTGGCCGTGATCGGCTCGCGGCCGGTGGCCTTGCGGTCCTGGCGCGAGTACCCGTAGTAGGGGCACACCGCGGTGATCCGCTTGGCCGAGGCCCGCTTGGCCGCGTCGATCATGATCAGGTGCTCCATCAACGAGTCGTTGACCGGACCGCAGTGGGTCTGCACGATGAACACATCGCTGCCCCGGATCGAGGCCCCGTACCGACAGTGGATCTCGCCGTTGGCGAATTCCCGCAGGTTGGCTTCGCCCAGTTCCACCCCCAACTGACGGGCTATGTCGCGGGCCAGCTCCGGATGCGAGCGACCCGAGACCAACTCCAGGCGTCGCTGGGGCGTGAACTCCATGCGCCTGACGCTACCGCGCCTCGGAGCGCGGCCCCACTGTGGCTCCTCGGGGCACGACCTCGCCCTCGCCCAACACGGCAAACGGGCCGACCCGGGCCTCGCTGCCCACCTCGGCCCGCCGGCTCACCGAGTTGGCAATGACCGCTCCCTCTCCCACCACGGTGTCGACCAGATGGCAATTGGGCCCGATCTCGGCCTGCTCGGCCACCTGGCACTCGCCCTGGAGGATCACCCCGGGCAGCAGCACCACGTCGGGCGACAGCTGGACGTCGGTGTCGATGTAGGTGCGCTCGGGGTCCCACATGGTCACCCCTCGGCGCATCCACCGCTCGTTGATCCGGTCGCGCAGCTCGGCCTCGGCCACGGCCAGCTGGGCGCGGTCGTTGACCCCGGCCACTTCCATCGTGTCGTCGACCACCACCGACACCACCCGGTGACCGGCCCCGTAGAGGACACCGACCACATCGGTGAGGTAGTACTCGCCCTGAGCGTTGGCCGGGCTGAGGCGCCGAAGCGACGGAGCCAGCACGCTGCGGCGGAAGCAGTAGATGGACGTGTTGACCTCGTTGACCGCCAGTTCCTCCTCGTTGGCATCGGCGTGCTCCACCACCCGGGCCACCGCCTCGTCGCGGCCGCGCACGACGCGCCCGTAACCGGACGGATCCTCGATCACTGCGGTCAACAAGGTGGCGGCGGCATCCGAGGCCCGATGGTGGCGGACCAGCGCTGCCAGCGTGGCCGGCCGGAGCAACGGGGTGTCGCCCGGGAGCACGACCACGTCCCCGTCGTCGTCGAGCTCGTCGGGCAGTCCGGTCAGCGCCACCGACATGGCATCCCCGGTTCCGTGCTGTTCCACCTGCTCGACGAATTCGATGTCCATGCCCGGGGGGGCGTGCTCCACCAGCGTCTTGGTCACCCACTCGGCGCGATGGCCCACCACCACCACCACCCGGTCCACCTGCAACTCGGCCAGAGCGTCGAGGACGTGGAGGACCATGGGCCGGCCGCACAGGCGGTGGAGGGGCTTGGGGCGGGAGGATCGCATCCGGGTCCCCTCCCCGGCCGCGAGCACGACGGCGGACAGTGGGCGGGACGTCATCGGTCCGCGAAAGGCGAGCGCAGGTTCATGGGGCCTATTCTTCCCACGTCCGGGCCGGCCATGCAGTGCACGGTCACGACCCCCACCCCGCCATGCCCGTGCTCACCACCGCCATCGACGCCGAATCCCGGGAGTACCAGGCCAATCGGGCCGCCCTCCTCGAGGCGGTCGACGCCGTGAACGAGCAGCTGGCCCTGGCCCGGGAGGGGGGCGGCGCCCGGTACGTGGAGCGCCACCGCTCCCGGGGCAAGCTCCTGGCCCGCGAGCGCATCGAGCTGCTGGTGGACCGGGACTCGGCCTTCCTGGAGCTCTCGCCCCTGGCCGCCTGGGGCAGCGACTTCACCGTGGGCGCGTCGATCGTCACCGGCATCGGCGTGGTCGAGGGCGTGGAGTGCCTGATCTCGGCCAACGATCCCACCGCGCGCGGTGGGGCCATGAACCCCATCACATTCAACAAGGCGGCCCGGGCGTCCGACATCGCCCAGGAGAACCGGCTCCCCACCATCAGCCTGGTCGAGTCGGGCGGCGCCGACCTCCCTACCCAGGCCGAGCTGTTCATCCCCGGAGGCCGGTCCTTCCGCGATCTCACCCGCCGCTCGGCCCTGGCCCAACCCACCGTGGCCCTGGTCTTCGGCAACTCCACCGCCGGGGGCGCCTACGTGCCCGGGATGTCCGACTACATCGTGATGATCGAGGGCCGCTCCAAGGTCTTCCTGGGTGGACCGCCCCTGGTCAAGATGGCCACCGGCGAGGAGTCCGACGACGAGGAGCTGGGTGGGGCCGACATGCACGCCCGCGTCTCGGGCCTGGCCGACGAGCTGGCCGTCGACGAGGTCGACGCCATCCGTCTCGGTCGCCAGATCGTGTCCCGCCTCAACTGGCGCAAGCACGGACCGGGCCCCACCCAGCCGGCCGACCCCCCTCTCTTCGACCCCGATGAGCTCCTGGGCATTGCCTCGGCCGACCCCAAGGTGCCCTTCGACCCGAGAGAGGTCCTGGCCCGCGTGGTCGACGGCTCCCGGTTCGACGAGTTCAAGCCCCACTACGGCACCAGCCTGGTCACCGGGTGGGCCTCCATCCACGGCTACCCCATCGGGGTGCTGGCCAACCACCGCGGCGTCCTGTTCTCCGAGGAGGCCAACAAGGCCACCCAGTTCATCCAGCTGGCCAACCAGATCGACGTGCCCCTGGTCTTCTTGCAGAACACCACCGGGTACATGGTGGGCAAGGAGTACGAGCAGCGGGGCATCATCAAGGACGGGGCCAAGATGATCAACGCGGTGACCAATTCGTCGGTCCCCCACCTGACCGTGAACATCGGTGCCTCGTACGGGGCGGGCAATTACGGGATGTGCGGGCGGGCCTACAACCCCCGGTTCCTCTTCGCCTGGCCCAATGCCCGCTCGGCGGTAATGGGCCCGGCCCAGCTGGCCGGGGTGCTGTCCATCGTGGCCCGCCAGTCGGCCGAGGCTCGGGGCCTCCCCTTCGACGAGGAGGCCGACGCGGCCATGCGCCAGACGGTGGAGTCGCAGATCGAGGCGGAGTCGCTGCCGCTCTACCTGACGGCCCGGCTGTACGACGACGGCATCATCGACCCCCGGGACACCCGGACCATCCTCGGGCTGAGCCTGTCGGTCATCGACAACCAAGCGATCAAGGGCACGCGCGGCTACGGCGTGTTCCGGATGTGATGGGCATGTCTCCCATCACATCGTTGCTGGTGGCCAACCGGGGCGAGATCGCCCGGCGCATCTTCCGCACGGCCCGGTCCATGGGCATCACCTGCGTCGCCGTCTACTCCGACGCCGACGCCGACAGCCCCCACGTGGTCGAGGCCGACTTGGCTGTCCGCCTTCCCGGGCTGTCCCCCACCGACACCTACCTGCGCACCGACCTCCTCCTCGATGCCGCCGCCCGTTCCGGGGCCGGCGCCATCCACCCCGGCTATGGCTTCTTGTCGGAACGGGCCGACTTCGCGTCGGCCGTGGTCGACGCCGGCCTCACCTGGGTAGGGCCTCCGGCCGCAGCCATCGCCGCCATGGGGTCCAAGATCGGGAGCAAGGAACTCATGCGGGCGGCCGGGGTGCCCACCTTGCCCTCGATCATCGTCCCCGAACACGGCGAGGCCGACCCCGACGAAGCCGGCACCCTGGGCTGGCCCCTGCTGGTGAAGGCGTCGGCCGGCGGGGGCGGGCGGGGGATGCGCATCGTCGAGGGGATCGACGACCTGGCCTCGGCGGTGGACGGGGCCCGACGCGAGGCGGAGGCGGCGTTCGGCGACGGCACGTTGTTCCTGGAGCGCTACGTCATCGACCCCCGCCACATCGAGGTCCAGGTCCTGGCCGACGGCCACGGCGATGTAGTTGCCCTCTTCGAGCGGGAGTGCTCCATCCAGCGGCGCCATCAGAAGATCATCGAGGAATCGCCCTCCCCTGTGGTCAGCGCCGAGCAGCGCTCCCGTCTGGGCCAGGCGGCCACCGCCGCGGCGCGGGCCGCGGGCTACACCAATGCGGGCACGGTGGAATTCGTACTCGATCCGGCCGGCACCGATGCCGACGGGAGCTTCTACTTCTTGGAGATGAACACCCGTCTCCAGGTCGAGCATCCCGTCACCGAGCTGGTCACCGGGTGCGATCTGGTCCGGCTGCAGCTACTGGTGGCCGAGGGCCACGCCCTGCCGCCCGAGGTCCACGCGGCCCTGTCCCGGGGCCCGGTGGGCCACGCGGTGGAAGCCCGGATCTACGCCGAGGACCCGGCGGCCGACTGGCTCCCGTCGACGGGCACCGTGCACCGTTTCGAGATCCCCGCGGCATCGACGCCGTTCGGGCCCGACGGTTCTCTCCCCGACGACGGGACCAGCCTCCGCGTGGACAGCGGCGTCGAGTCGGGCACCACGGTCAGCCCCCACTACGACCCCATGCTGGCCAAGGTGATCACCCACGCGCCAACCCGGGCCGAGGCGCTGTCCTCGTTGGCCCGGGTCCTGTCGGCCAGTGCCATCCACGGCGTGACCACCAACCGGGACCTGCTGGTCCGGACCCTTCGCCATCCCGACTTCGTGGCCGGCGACATCGACACCGGGTTCCTCGACCGGCACGACCTCAAGATGTTGAGCGCACCGCTGGCCGACGTGGATGCCGTCGAGCGCCACGCCGTCGCCGCCGCCCTCACCGGGCGTACCCATCGCCGGGCGCGGGCCAGCGTGCAGCCCGACATGCCCTCGGGCTGGCGGAACAATCCCTCCCAGCTGGATCAGACGACGTTCGACGTCCATGCCCATCTCGTCACCGTCGGCTATCGCTTCGACCGCACCGGCAACCACGTGGAGCTGGTCGAGGTGGACGGGGTGAACCTGCCCGTGGTGGTCGGTGCTCTGGGGAGCGACTCGGTGGTCCTGACCGTGGACGGAGTCACCCGCCGGTACCGGGTGGCTCGAACGGCCCACACCACCTTCGTCGACGGGCCGGACGGATCGACGGCGCTGGTCGAACAGGAGCGCTTCCCCATCCCCGGCAGCCAGGTCCCGGCCGGCTCGGCCGTGGCGCCGATGCCGGGAGGCGTGGCCCGGGTCAACGTGGCCGTCGGGGACCACGTCACCGCCGGCCAGGACCTGGTAGTGCTGGAGGCCATGAAGATGGAGCACACCGTGCATGCCGCCATCGAGGGGACGGTGGCCGAGGTCATGGTGACCGCCGGCACCCAGGTCGAGTCGGGCCAGGTCCTGGTGGTGCTGGAGGAGGCAGCCGGTCCAGAGGAACAAACGGAGGACCGGTGAGCGAGCCCATCCGCATCGCCAACTGCTCGGGCTTCTTCGGCGACCGGTTGAGCGCGGGGCGCGAGATGGTCGAGGGCGGACCCATCGACGTGCTGACCGGGGACTGGTTGGCCGAGCTGACCATGCTCATCTTGTGGAAGGGGCGCCAGCGGGACCCGTCTCGAGGTTGGGCCCGGACCTTTCTCACCCAGATGGAAGAGGTCCTGGGGACCTGCGCCGACCGGGGCATCAAGGTGGTCACCAACGCCGGCGGGCTCAACCCGGCCGGCCTGGCCGACGAGGTCCGGGCGCTGGCCGAGAAGCTGGGGCTGGGGCTGTCGGTGGCCCACATCGAGGGCGACGACCTGGTGCCTCGCATCGATGACCTGCAGCGGGAGGGCTACGACCTGGCCCACCTCGACACCGGGCGCCCCCTGTCCGAGGCCAGCGGCGAGGTGGTCACGGCCAACGCCTACCTGGGGGCCTGGCCCATCGTCGAGTCGCTGCGGGGTGGGGCCGACGTGGTCATCTGCCCCCGGGTGACGGACGCCTCGTTGGTGGTCGGTCCAGCGGCATGGCACCACGGCTGGAGCGAGACCGACTGGGACCGACTGGCCGGCGCCGTCGTCGCCGGGCACCTCATCGAGTGCGGGCCCCAGGTGACCGGGGGGAACTATGCCTTCTTCACCCACGTGCCCGGCCTCGAGCACCCGGGCTTCCCCATCGCCGAGGTGGCCGACGACGGTTCGTCGATGATCACCAAGCACCCCGGCACCGGGGGCGAGGTGTCGGTGGGCACGGTCACCGCTCAACTGCTCTACGAGATCGCCGGCCCCGACTATCCCAACACCGATGTGGTGGCCCGCTTCGACACCATCCAGCTCCACCAGGACGCTCCGGACCGGGTGCGGGTGTCGGGCACCCGGGGCCTGCCCGCACCGAAGGACGTGAAGGTCTCGATCAACCTGTTGGGAGGATGGCGGAACACGATGACCTTC
>DATMMO010000284.1:0-6802 GCA_035569695.1 Acidimicrobiales bacterium
GCTCGGGACTCTACATCACCGCGGTCAACTCACACCTGACCGCAGCCGAGGCCGGCTACATCGTGGCCGACTGCGGCGCCAAGGTCCTGGTGACGAGCGCCGCGCTCCGTGAGGTGGCCGAAGAGCTGGTGGGGCTGACCCCCGGCGTGGCGCACCGCTTCATGATCGACGGCACCTCGCCCTCGTACCGGTCCTACGAGGAGGCCGTGGCCGCGCAGCCGGCGACGCCGCGCCCGGATCAACGCCGGGGCATGGTCATGCTCTACAGCTCGGGCACCACCGGGAAGCCCAAGGGCATCAAGTTCCCATTGCCGGCCGAGGACTCGCCGTTGGGCGAGTGGGAGATCGCCGAGCACAGCCGGGCCCGCTGGGGCTTCAGCGAGGAGATGGTCTTCCTCGGCCCCGCCCCGCTGTACCACTCCGCCCCGCTTCGGGTCTCGCTGGCCGTCCACAGCGTGGGGGGCACGGTGGTGGTGATGGAGCGGTTCGATCCGGTCGGGGCCCTGGCCCTCATCGAGCGGGAACGGGTCACCCACAGCCAATGGGTGCCCACCATGTTCGTCCGCATGCTGAAGCTGCCTGAGGACGAGCGACGGGCCTACGACCTCTCGAGCCAGCGGGTGGTCACCCATGCCGCCGCTCCGTGCCCTGTACATGTGAAGGAGCAGATGATCGACTGGTGGGGTCCGATCATCGAGGAGTACTACGCGGGGACCGAGAACTTCGGCAGCACGGCGATCTCCTCGGAGGAGTGGTTGGCCCACAAGGGATCGGTCGGGCGACCCTCGTACGAGGCCCGGATCCACATCTGTGACGAGGACGACGAGGAGGTCCCGGCCGGTGAGATCGGCACCGTCTACTTCGAGGATGCCAGGGCCAGCTTCGAGTACCACGGCGACTCGGCCAAGACCAGTGGGGCCCAGCATCCCCACCATCCGACGTGGCGGTCGCTGGGCGACATCGGGCGGGTCGACGACGAGGGCTACCTGTATCTGACCGACCGGCGGGCGTACATGATCGTGGCGGGCGGGGTCAACATCTATCCCCAAGAGGTCGAGGACGTGCTGCTGGCCCATCCTCGGGTTCTCGACGTGGCCGTGTTCGGGGTGCCCAATGAGGACATGGGCGAGGAGGTGAAGGCGGTGGTGCAACCGGTCGACTGGGACGAGGCCGGTGACGCGCTGGCCGCCGAGCTGCGGTCGTGGTGCGAGACCCGGCTGGCCGGGTACAAACGTCCCCGGTCGTTCGACTTCGATCCCCAGCTGCCCCGGCTCGACAACGGAAAGCTGTACAAGGCGCAGGTCCGGGAGCGCTACTGGGAGGGCCGGGCCACCCGGGTGCTATGAGCACTGTGTCCAGAGGACTCGATGCCGACAGCCGCGGGCTCCAGGGGAAGGTGGCCGTCGTCACCGGCGGCGGCACCGGTATCGGCGCGGCCACAGCCCGGCTCTTCGCCGCCCGGAACGCGGCCGGTCTCGTCCTGGCTGCGCGCACGCCGGAGCAACTCGATGCGGTAGCGAGCGAGATCAACCGCGACTCCGACAGCCGCGCCGTTGCCGTGCCCACCGATGTGAAGGACGAGGACTCGATCGTCGCCCTGGTCGCCCGGACCATCGAGGAATTCGGTCGCGTCGACATCCTGGTCAACAACGCCGGTGGGACCCGCATGGGGCCTCTCGAGCAGCTGTCCACCCGGGCGTGGGACTCGACGTTCTCGTTGAACGTTCGCGGGCCCTTCATCGCCACTCGTGAGTTCGGCCGGCACATGATCGAGCAGCGAGCGGGGGTGATCGTCAACGTATCCTCCGGCGCCGGCGTCACCGGGGTGCGCTACGGAGCGGGATACAGCGCGGCCAAGTCCGCCCTGCAGATGTTCACCCGGGTCACCGCGGCCGAGTGGGGTCGCTACGGCATCCGGGCCAACTGCGTCGCCGTCGGGCTGGTGGCCTCGGAGCGGGCCGTCGACGCGTGGGAGGTCGCCGGCATCGACCCCGACGTGCTCCAGACCGGCATTCCCTTGGGGCGGGTGGGTGAGCCCATCGACGTGGCCCGGGCCATCGCCTACCTGGCCGGTGACGAGTCCTCGTACGTCAGCGGTGAGACCTTCTCGGTCAACGGCGGGCCCCAGCTCGGCGGTCCACCAGCCGACTGAGCGAGAGCGGTCAGCGGGCCCGGTGCATGGGGACGTTGCCGTAGCCGGCCACGTTGGACATCTGGACGCGGGTGGTACCGGCCTCGTCCACCTCGAACTTGGGCCAGCGCTTGGCCAGCTCCTCGATGGCGATCCGGCTCTCCATCCGGGCCAGGGCGGCGCCCAGGCAGCTATGGATGCCGTAGCCCAACCCGAGGGCCAGGGTCGGAGTCCGGTCGACATTGAAGGTGTCCGGATCGTCGTAGAAGCGCTCGTCCCGGGTGGCCGAGCCGGTGACCAGGATGGTGGGATGGCCGGCGGGCACGTTGACCCCGCTGTAGACGGAGTCCTGTACCGAGAAGCGACCCTGGTACTGCGAGGGCGGGTAGTAGCGCAGGATCTCCTCCACCGCGCCGGGGATCTTGGTCGGGTCGTCGATCACCTTTTGGTACTCGCCCGGGTTTCGGTGGAACAGGACGGCTGCGTTGCCGACCAGCTTGGTCACCGTCTCGGCTCCGGCCCCACCGAGCAGGCCGGTGAAGCCGGCGATCTCCTCGTTGCTGAGCTGGGTCATCTCCCCGTCGCCCCGGTCCACCTCCACCTGGGTCAGGCGGGTGATCATGTCGTCACCGGGGTTCTTGCGCTTCTCCTCGGTCAACTCCAGCCAGTACATGCCGCTTTCCATCTGGGCCTGGATGCCTTCGGGGGTGGGGTCCATCTGCCCGGGCTCGCGGTGGAGCCCGATGTCGAGCCAGTGCCGGATCTGCTGGCGTTCCCCTTCGGGAACGCCCAGCATCCGCGAGATGATCTCGACCGGGAAGGGCCCGCTGAAGTCGGCGACGGCGTCGAAGGACTCGGCGTCGTCGAAGGGAGCGAGGAAGGTCTGGATGACCTCTCGGACCATGGGCTCGAGGGCACCGACGGCCCGGGGGGTGAACACCCGGCTGACCAGGGATCGGAGGCGGTCGTGCTCCGGAGGGTCCATCATGATGATGGAGCGGTACATCCTGATGATGTCGGGATCGGTGTTCAGCGTGGACAGATCGACGCCGTGGCTGCTCGAGAAGGTCTGCCAGTCCTTGTGGGCGGCGCAGACATCCTCATAACGGAACAGGGCCCAGAACCCGTACTTCTCGCTGAAGTACACCGGGGCCTCGTCGCGGAGCCGACGGTAGAGATCGTAGGGGCCGTTGAAGTAGTCGTCCGAGAACGGATCGAACTCGAGCGGCGCCTCGCTTACTGCGACATCAGACATGTTGCCCCTCCCCGGATCGGGCCATCACTGCGATGAGATCGGTACTGGCCACATGGTATCCGCTTGGAGAACGGTGATGCTCCCCAGGAGCGTGGTGGTACTGACACCGTGCCCACCCGGGCATACGGTTTGGAGATGACCGGGAACGACGCCAACAGTCAGCGGGGCTCCCCGCTGAGTTCGACCTCTGGGCGGGCCGCGCCTTCCCAGGGTGCCGGCGAGGCCGACCTCATTCGCCGCATGCTCGACGGGCTGACCCACGCCCAGCGAGCAGAGCTTCTCGGCTACCTCCAGCGGTTGACGGCCGAGGATTTTCGTCCCAGCCTGCGGATCCAAACGGCCCGACGCTGGGTGGTGCGGTTCCTCGCCCTGTGCTGTGTCGTCCTCGTTCCCTGGACCATCGGGCTTGCCGTCACCTTGCCTCGACATTACGTGGCCGGCAACTGGCGGTTGGCCTGGACCGGCTTCGACGTCGCCCTGCTGGCCTGCCTCTCGATCACGGCGTGGGCACTGTGGAGACAGCGGCAGGTCCTGGTGCCGGTGGCCCTCATCACGAGCGTGTTGCTGCTGTGCGACGCCTGGTTCGACGTGTTCACCGCCGACGGGCACCGCGATCTCGTTGTCGGCCTCGCCACCGCGCTCGCGGCCGAAGTGCCGCTCGCCGTGTTGCTGCTGCTGATATCCATCCGGCAGCTACACGACAGCGTGCGCGTGGCTCGGGGGTTGGAACCCGACGAACCGATTGCACCCCTCTGGCGTACGCACCTGATCACCGTGGCCGACTCGCCGGACGGAGCCGCCCAGTTCCGCCAGGTGGTGCACGGCTCAGGCGGCGACACCGAGTGCTGTTGACCGGGCCGGATCGACCAGTGCTCGTGGCTGGGCCGGATCGATGAGTGCTGGCCGCCGGCCTCGATCGATCACAGCTGGCCGCCGGCCTAGGAAATCGCGTCGGAGGGGTCGGGCATGACCAGGATCTCGTCAATGCGGGCCCCGCTGGCCAGGACCATGAGGACCTGGTCGGCCATGTGCTCGACGGTCACCGCCGCCCCGGCCGGATAGCCCTCCACCGACCAGCGTCCGAACATCTCCAGGGCCAGGTCCTGGTCCCACTGGTCGGCGAACTCGGACATGGTCGGACCGACGACGAACGTGGTGACCCGCAGCCACGGGTACTCGCCCCGGAGCCCCCGGGCCATCTCGTGGAGGGCGGCCTTGGTCGTGGTGTAGGGAACCAGGCCGGGGTAGGGACGCCCCACCGAGCTGGATCCGAGGAAGACCAGCCGCCCACCCGATGCCTCCAGATGCGAGAGGGCGGCCCGGGCCACTTGGGCCGCACCGATGACGTTGGTCTCGAGCACCATGCGCCAGAGGTCGCCAGTGGCATCGTGGCTCCGGGTCAAAGGCGAGGTGCCGGCGCCGTAGACCACGGCGTCGAGGCCGCCGAAGCGCTCCACCGTCTGGGCCACGGCTCGGGCGCATTGCTCGTCGTCACGGACATCACAGCTGATGGCCATCGAGCGACCGCCGGCTTGCGCCACTGCGGCCTCCAACCGGTCGATACGACGGGCGGCAAAGGCCACATCGGCGCCGGCCGCGGCGGCCCGGAGCCCGACCGCTCGACCGATGCCCGACGACGCGCCCACTACGAGGAGTCGATGTCCTTCGAGCTCGGCCATGTCCCCGTCCTCCTCCGACGTGCGCGGCGGCTGGTCGTCAGGTGCTGGATGGTAGTGGGTGAGCCTGCGCAGGGGCATCACCGACTGGTCGGGCGCCGTCGAGGAAGATGCTGGTGATGACAGCGCTGGCTTCTTCTGCCCCCAACTCGTCGCCGTCGGCAATCTGCAGTGCCACTTTGGTGAGACCACCGAAGAGATCGACCAGGAGGTCAGCCGTAACATCGGTTCGCATCACGCCCTCGTCCTGGCCCCGCTGGAACACGGCTCGGATGGGGTCGCGGATGAGGCTGTCGACCCGGATGCGATCGACCTGCGAATGGTCGCTGGTTACTACCGAGAACTTGATGCCACAGGCAACTACGGCGCGGACAATGCGGGCCAGGGCCTCGGGCACCGTGGCCCGTTCGAGGTCGGCCTCCACGATGCGTCGATGGGCGTCTTCGATGGCCACGTCGGCCAAGGCCGAGAGCAGGTCATCGCGACTGGGAAAGTAGCGATAGATCGTGGCCCGGCCCACGCCGGCTGCGCTGGCCACGTCCTCCATGCTCGCCGTGTCGCCCTTGGCCGACAGCACCAGCGCCGCGGCGTCCAGGATGGCCGTTGCGATGTGGTCCCGGAGTGTGCTGGTGGTCGCCATGGTGCAGTAAGTAAACACCTACGTCTTCTATTTTGACAACTACTTATCCCAATGAGACGATTATGTCTCGCCGAGGCCCACGATTGCGTGACGCCGTTTTCGGACCGAGGAGTCCTGTTCCCATGCGCAGTCTCGCTACCTGGTGTGTCCGCCATCGCCGTCTGGTCGTCCTCTTCTGGGTCGCCCTGCTGGTGGTGGTCAGCCTGCTGGCCCGGGCCGCGGGCTCCAACTATTCGAACAGCTTCACGCTCCCCAAGACCCAGTCGACCGACGCCATTCAGCTCCTGCAGGCGGCGTCGCCCAAGGTGTCGGGCGATACCGAGCAGGTCGTGTTCCAGACCTCGCACGGCGCCACGGTGACCGATCCCGCCGTCATGGCCCAGATCAACACCATGATGGCCAAGCTGGCCAAGGTCCCCCACGTCTCGAACATCGTGTCGCCCTACCAGCCCCAGGGGGCCGCGCACATCAGCAAGGACGGCACCATCGCCTTCGTGACGGTGACCTTCGACAAGCAGGCGCAGAACCTCCCGACCTCGCTGGCCACCAAGTTCGTCAACACGGCCCAATCGGCCGACAACCACCAACTGCAGGTATCGGTGTCGGGTCAGCTCGGCGAGGCCTCGAACAAGCCGTCCTTGGGGGGGACGGGTCCCGGGATCATTCTTGCTGCCGTTGTGCTTCTGCTGGTCTTCGGTTCACTCTTTGCCATGGCCCTGCCGCTGATCTCGGCGCTGGTCTCGCTGGGAACTGCCGTGGGGCTCATCGCCCTCCTGAGTCATGTGATGAAGATGCCTCAGTTCGCCAGCACCCTCGTTCTGCTGATCGGCCTCGGTGTGGGGGTGGACTACGCCCTGTTCATCGTCACCCGACACCGCCAGGGTCTCCTGGCCGGCCGCGACACCGAGGAGTCGATCGTGGAGGCGGTCAACACATCGGGGCGGGCCGTCCTCTTTGCCGGGATCATCGTCTGTATCGCCCTGCTGGGCATGTTCGCTCTGGGCGTCACCTTCCTCTACGGCCTGGCTGTGTCGGCCGCCATCGGTGTGGCCCTGACCATGATCGCCGCCCTGACCCTGCTGCCGGCCCTACTCGGCTTC
>DATMMO010000285.1:0-2409 GCA_035569695.1 Acidimicrobiales bacterium
CACATCCCCGCCCAGTCCCTCGTCCTTGTGGAACTCGAAGGAGAGCGAATGATCACCCGACGGAAGCGGGCTCTCCGCCGCCACGATGTGGTGCTCCTTCCCGTACAAGTTGTGCACGTAGCGGAGGCGCCCCTCGAACACGTGCAACGACCACCCGCCCAGGGCGCAGCCCAGGGCGAGCAGAACCCCTTCGGGGACGACGCCGGTGGGAATGCTCACGTCCACGGTGATGGCATGGGAACGGTTCCGGACGTTGGCCGCCACCTGTTCGGGCACGGGTGCGCCCCCGGGGAAGTACCGGAAACGATGGCGAGGACGTCGGTGGTCGGGTTTGGGATGGGCCAAGGTCCACAACACCCGATTGTCCAACGGGAGCACCTGGTTTCGACGCGCCTCCTCCCACCACAACTCGACCAGGGCGGCCACCCGGTCCGGTTCCTCACCGGCCCGGTCGCGTGACTCGGACAGGTCCTCGGCCACGTGGTAGAGCTCCCAGACGTCGTCCTCGAACGAGGCGTTGGGATCCAGGCCGTCGCCGTAGAGGGGCCCGACGGGATGGAAGGTGACGGCCTTCCAGCCGCGGTGGTAGATGGCCCGGGAGCCGAACATCTCGAAATGCTGAGTGTGGTGCTGTTCGGGCGCCGATGCGCCGTCGGGACCGAGCAGGTACCCGAAGCTCGTCCCGTCGATGTGTGACTGGGGCACGGAGTCGATCGCTTCGGGTGGCGTCACGCCGGCCAGCTCCAACACCGTCGGGAGCACGTCGATGGCATGGGCGAACTGGTGCCGGATCCCTCCGCCGGCGTCGGCCAGCCGGGCCGGCCAGCTCACGATGCAGGGATCGGCGACCCCGCCCTGATGGACCTCGCGCTTCCAGCGCTTGAAGGGGGTATTGCCGGCCATGGTCCAGCCCCATGGGTAGTTGTTGTGGCTCGAGGGACCGCCGATCTCTCCCAAGCGGTCGTACATCTCAGCCGTTCCTGCCGGGTCCAGGTTGGAGAGGCGCACGTCGTTGATGGAGCCCTCGGGACCGCCTTCGGCGCTGGCCCCGTTGTCCGAGACCACCATGATCACGGTGTTGTCGCGCTCGCCCAGGTCATCGAGCATGGCCACGACCCGGCCGATCTGGTGGTCGACATGGGACAGGAAGCCGGCGAAGCACTCCATGAACCGAGCGGCCACCGCCCGTCGGCTGTCGTCGAGCGTCTCCCAGGCCGGTACCCAGGGCGGTCGGGGACTGAGGACTGTTCCCGGGGGGACGATCCCCAACTCCAGCTGGCGGGCCAGCGTGCGCTGGCGCCAGACGTCCCATCCCTCGTCGAAGGCTCCGGCGTACCGATCGATCCACTCGTCGGGTGCATGGTGGGGCGAATGACAGGCACCGGTGGCGAAGTAGAGGAAGAAGGGCTGATCGGCATCGACGGCTCGGAGGTCGGTGACGAACTCGATGGCCCGATCGGCCAAGTCCTCGCTCAGGTGATAGCCCTCGGCCACCGACCGATCGGGATGGACGGCATGATTGTCGTGATAGAGGGCGGGGACGAACTGGTGGGTCTCGCCGCCGTGGAACCCGTGCCAGCGATCGAATCCCCGGCCCAAGGGCCAAGTGCCTCGCGGGGCGCCCATGTGGGTCTGGTCCTCGGGGGTGAGGTGCCACTTGCCCACCGCGTAGCTGGCATAGCCGTTGGTTCGGAGAATCTCGCCCAAGAACCCGTTCTCTTTGGGGGGATTGCCCCAGTAGCCAGGGAACCCGATGGCCAGATCGGCCACCCGTCCCATGCCGTTGCGATGATGGTTGCGCCCGGTCAGCAGGCAGGCCCGCGTGGGCGAGCACAGGGCCGTGGTATGGAAGTTGGCCAGCCGGATCCCCTGGCTGGCCAACCCGTCGATGACCGGTGTCCCGATGTTCGAGCCGTAGCATCCCAGTTGGGCAAAGCCCACGTCGTCCAGCACGACCAGGACCACGTTGGGCGCGCCCTCCGGTGGTTGGGGCACCGGTGGCCACCAGGGCTCCGAATCACGCCAATCGTCTCCGATGCGTCCCCCGAACTCAGCACCAGTGGGCATCCATGACTCCTCTGTTGGGAAAATATGTTTTAGGTTGGCGGCCTGGTCCATGATGTAGTGCAGAGACGACGGTACCTCGGCCCCGGCCTCACGCGCCCGGGGGTAGGGCCGAGAGGAGGGATATCGGCAATGAGTGATTCGACGCCAGGCCCGAGCAGTGCCCAGGTCGCCCAGTTGGCCAGCATGGCCGAGCATTACCCCGATGCCGTCGGCTATCGCGTCGTCGACGGTGGCCAGCTGACCTTCGGCCAGTGGGAGTCCCAGTCCAACCGGCTGGCCCGCGGCCTGGTCGCCGCGGGCGTGGGTCACGGTGATCGGGTCGCCATCCGTCTGCACGGCGTC
>DATMMO010000286.1:0-16225 GCA_035569695.1 Acidimicrobiales bacterium
CGGTTCGGGCCAACAGGATGCCGAACGCGGCTCGATGGGCGAACGAGGTCCAGACCTTCTGTCCGGTGATCACCCAGTCCTCCCCGTCGGGCACGGCCCGGGTCGACACGGCGGCCAGGTCGGACCCGGCCCCGGGCTCGCTGAACAGCTGGCACCAGAATTCCTGGCCGGAGAGGAGGGGGGGCAGGTAGCGCTCCTGTTGGGCCGGCGATCCGGCATGGATGAGGGTCGGGCCCGCCCATCCGATCCCGATGGGATTGTCCGGCCGGCGCAGGCCTGCTCGGCGGAGCTCGTCGTCGATGACCAGCTGGGTCACCGGATCAGCGCCCAGTCCCCAGGGCCGGGGCCAGTGCGGGGCCACGTATCCTGCTGTGGCCAGGTCCTGGCCCGATGCCGAGGGGTGTGAGGCCGACCACTGGCGAAAGGCCACGCGTCGGGGGTCGTTCTCTCCGGGGAGCGCAAAGTCCATCGAGGCCAGCGTAGGCTCGTGCGGTCAAACCACCATGGAGCGGGGCCGTCAAGCGATTACATACACAGCCGCCATCCGGTCCGGAGGCGGAAGTGGGGAGCGATCTGTGAGCAACTGGAACTATGCCGACGTCTGGGAGGTGGTGGCGGAAACGCTGCCCGACTCCCTCGCCCTGATCCACGGGGAGCAGCGACAGACCTGGGCCGAGACCGACCACAGGGCCAATGGGGTGGCCCGGTGGCTACTGAGCCGGGGCGTCGTCCGACAGGACAAGGTGGCCCTCTACCTCTACAACTGCTCCGAGTACCTGGAGGCGACCTTTGCCGCCTACAAGGTGGGATTGGTCCCGGTCAACACCAATTACCGCTACGCCGACGACGAGCTGGCCTATCTGTGGACCAACGCTGACGCCGTCGCCGTCGTCTTCCACGGCGTCTTTACCGAGCGCATCGACACGCTCCGCTCCCGGGTTCCCGAGGTGGCCAGCTGGCTGTGGGTCGACGACGGATCCGGTCGGTGCCCGGAGTGGGCCACTCCCTACGAGGATGCCGCCGGCGGCGGGGACGGATCCCGGACCGTGGCGCCGTGGGGCCGGAGCGGCGACGACGTCCACATGCTCTACACCGGTGGCACCACCGGGATGCCCAAAGGCGTGATGTGGCGCCAGGACGACCTGTTCGCCCGGCTCAACGGGCAGGGCTTCCGGCGCTACGCCGAGGCCGACGGGCTCGAGGGCATCCGGGCCGACCTGGCGGCCAACGGGGCGGGTATGACCCTGCTGCCCGCCTGCCCGCTGATGCACGGTACCGGCGGGTTCACGGCCATGGAGTGCCTGAGCGAGGGGGGACGGGTCGTCACCTTGACCTCACGCCAGTTCGATCCCATCGACCTGCTCGACACGGTGGATCGGGAGAAGGTGAACGGGCTGATCATCGTGGGCGACGCCTTCGCCAAGCCCATCCTCCGCGCCCTGGACGAGCAGCCCGACCGTTGGGACCTCACCAGCCTGGTCGGCATCATCTCCTCGGGGGTGATGTGGAGCGAGGAGACCAAGCAGGGTCTGTTGAAGCACCACAGCACCATGATGCTGGTGGACGCCTTCTCCTCGTCCGAAGCGCTGGGCATGGGGTCGTCGGTGTCCTCTGGGACCTCGGCCGCCCGGACGGCCCAGTTCACCCTGGGCCCCGAGGTCAAGGTGCTCGATCGGGACGGCAACGAGGTCAAGCCGGGATCGGGTCAGGTCGGCGTCCTGGCCATCGGGGGTCGCAACCCCCTCGGGTACTACAAGGACGAGGCCAAGTCGGCGTCGACCTTCCGGACCTACGACGGTGTGCGCTACTCCATACCCGGTGACTATGCCGAGGTGGGCGAGGACGGAAAGATCCAGCTCCTGGGGCGGGGCTCGGTGGTCATCAACACCGGTGGGGAGAAGGTCTATCCCGAAGAGGTCGAAGAGGTGGTGAAGACCTTCCCGGGCGTGGCCGACGCCGCGGTGGTCGGGATCCCCAACGAGCGGTTCGGCGAAGAGGTCGTGGCCGCGGTGGAGCTCAAGCCGGGGGTCGACCGGGATTCGGTGACCGCCGATGAGATCCAGGCCTATGTGAGCCAGCGATTGGCCGCCTTCAAGGCGCCCCGCCGGGTTCGCTTCGTCGACTCCATCGGCCGGTCACCGTCGGGCAAGATGGATTACGGCCGGCACCGGAACGAGGCCACCGCCTGGGTCGCCGGCCGCTCTTGACCCCAGAGCGGTTCGGACCGCGGTTCAGCCCTTGTTGGCCCCGTGGGCGCGAACGAAGTCGTTCACCAAGTAATAGGCGTCGATCGACTCACCGGCATCGCCCCAGAAACCCTCGAGCACATCAAAGGCCATGGCCCCCAGCTCGATGTAGTGGTTGTTGACGTCGGTGATCTCGAGCTCGCCCCGCCCCGAGGGGACCAGGGTGGGGATGACCTCGAACACGTCGGCGTCGTAACAGTAGATGCCGGTGACACCGAAGCTGGAGGGAGGATCGTCGGGCTTCTCCACGATGCCCGAGATGTTGCCCTCGCCGTCGAAGGTGGGAACCCCCAAGTGGCGGAGGTGCTCGGGCTTCTCGACCGGCGTCAACAGGATGCGAGCCCCGTTTGGGTCGGCCTGGAACGAATCGACCATGGGTCGGATCGAGCCCTCGACGACGTTGTCGGCCAGCATGACCAGGACCGGGTCGCCACCGACGAAGCGTTCGGCCAGGCCCAGAGCCTCGGCGATCCCCCCGGGACGTTCCTGGTAGCCATAGCTCAGCCGATCGATCCCGAATGCGTGCCCGTTCCCCAGCAGGCGGAGGAACTCGCCGGCGTGGGTGCCTCCCGTGACCAGCATGATCTCGGTGATCCCCGCCTTGACCAGGGCTTCGATGCAGAAGTTGACCATGGGCCGGTCGTAGATGGGTAAGAGGTGCTTGTTGGTGATGGTGGTGAGGGGGTGAAGCCGGGAACCGGTGCCACCGGCCAGAATGACGCCCTTCATCTTTGGAAGCCTAACGGGGATCGAGGTCGGCCCCCGGATCGGCATGATCGGCGTCACCGACGCCGTCGGCCCGCACGCCGTCAGCCAGCACAGCATCGGCCAGCACGGCATCGGCCAGCCGGGGCCAGGCCTCGGCCGCCCATGGGCCGAATGGACGATCAGCCAGTCCAGTACAGGCAACTCCGGCGGTGGGATCGACCCAGAGGAACGAGCCGGACTGGCCGAAATGGCCGAAGGTCTCGGGCGAGTTGTGGTCACCGGTCCAGTGGGGGTGCTTGGTCCCCCTAACTTCCAGGCCCAGTCCCCAGTCGCAGGGCTCGAACCGCCCGAAGCCGGGCAACACCCCGGCCAGCCCGGGGAAGGCCACCGAGATGGCCTGCTGGTAGGTGCTGGCGCTGATCAGGGTGGGGGACAGCAGCTCACGGGCCAAGCTCAGGAGATCACGCAGTGGGCCCTGCAACCCGGAGGCGGGCGACGCACCCTGGGGTAGGAGCGTGCCGGCCATGGCCAACGGGGCGAGCACACCGTCGGTCACATAGACGGAGAACGGCAGGCCCGAACGCTGGGCCAGGAGCTCGGCCAGCCACTCGAAACCGGCATTGGAGTAGATCCTCCGGCGGCCCGGCGCACTGAGGGGCGTGCGCCCCTCGGGCCCCAGACCCGAGGCGTGGGCCAGCAGGTGCCTGACGGTCGAGCCGGGGGGTCCCGCCGGCTCGTCGAGATCCAGGGTGCCCTCCTCCACGGCGACCAGGACGGCCAGCGCAGTGACGGGCTTGGTCACCGATGCCCACGGATAGGGGCGATCCACGTCGCCGACCGAGCTCTGGACTCCGACCGGCCCACCGGTTGACCGAGAACCGACCACCCCGACGGCGACAGCCGTCACCGGCCAGTGAGCAACTTCGTCGAGGGGACCCACGTGCGGGGTCGGTCAGACGTCGAGGAAGCGGCGGACGGCGAAGGCCGAGCCGACGACGCCGACTCCCACGCCGATCACCATGACCAGGATGCAGGTGGCGACCACTTCCCACCCGCCCATCGCCATCTGGGCCGCGATCGAACCGTTGCTGTCGTGGGGTTGGTTGAGCCCGATGCCCCAGTACAGGCCGAGCACAGCCAGCACGGCCGCGCTGCCGCCGAGCAGTCCCTGAACCAGTCCCTCGGCCATGAACGGCAATCGGATGAACCAGTTGGTGGCGCCCACCAACTTCATGACCGAGACCTCGCGGCGCCGGGCGAAGATGGCCATGCGGATGGTGTTCAAGATGAGCACCGACGCCGACAGCAAGAGCACCACCGCAACCGACAGGAAGACCCATTGGAGCACGTGGATGACGTTCTCCATGGTGCGGATCTGGGCGGTGGGCGACGACACCGCGAACACGCCGGGCTTCCCGGTGAATTGATGGATGACCGCCGTGGCCTGGGACGCCACCGTCAAACTACATCGCCACGACGAGGGCACACTGGCCACGGTCAGGGTGTTGGACAGGTCCGGCGGCTCGAGTCGCTTGGCCTCGGCCAGGTCGTAGTTCTGGCTCCGGGCCGTGCACGACTTCACGAACGGGAGTTGCTTGAGCTCCGAACCGATGGAGTTGTACTGCGAGGGCGACGCCCCGGGCTTGACGAACACGGCCACGTCCACGCCCTGTTGCCACTGGGTCGTGGCGTTCGAGGCGCCCTGCTTCAACAGCAACACCGAGCCGACCAGGGCCAGTGACACGGCCACCGTCAACACGGCAGCGATCGTCATGAGCCGGTTCCGCCACAGATTGGTGCCGGCTTCCTTGGAGATGTACCCAACCGAGACAGGCATCAGGCCTCAGCCACCATGCCTCCGTCGAGACCGTTCCTCATCATCGTGCCCGTGGGCGAGCCGGCCCCTTGGGCCGCCACCGCGCTGTCGATGCCGTAGACGCCGCGGGCCTGGTCGCGCACCAGCACACCCCGGTCGAGCTCGATGACCCGGCGCCGCATCTGGTCGACCATGCCCGCATCATGGGTGGCAATCACCACGGTGGTGCCGGTTCGGTTGATCCGGTCCAGCAACCGCATGATCCCGAGGCTGGTGGTCGGGTCCAGGTTTCCGGTGGGCTCGTCGGCCAGCAGGATGAGGGGTCGGTTCACGAAGGCCCGAGCCACCGCCACCCGCTGCTGCTCGCCACCGGACAACTCGTGGGGAAGGTTGTAGCGCTTCTTGGACAGGCCCACGAGGTCCAGTACCTGGGGAACCTGTTGGCTGATGACGTGCTTGGGCCGGCCGATCACCTCGAGGGCGAAGGCGACGTTCTCAAAGACGTTCTTGTTGGGAAGCAGGCGAAAGTCCTGGAACACGCAGCCGATGTTGCGGCGGAGGTAGGGGATGCGCCACTTGGAGAGATGACCGATCTCCTTGCCCGCCTCCCAGATACGACCCGAGTCCGGGGTCTCCTCCCGCAGGAGCAGGCGGATGAACGTCGTCTTTCCCGATCCCGACGGTCCGACCAGAAAGACAAACTCTCCCTTGTCGATCTCCACCGAGCACTCGCGAAGGGCGACGGTGGTGCCCTTGTACGTCTTGGTGACGTTGTCGAAACGAATCATGAGGAGAACGTCATGAGAGAGGGGGGTTGGTGGAACAAAAGCGGTCCCATCGGGGGGAAGTGTAACAACCCTGGTACCCGAACTGGGGCAGCCCTGGTCAATCCGCCTTGCGTCGCAGCTCAGCCTGCCTGCGCAGCTCCGCTTCCATGAAGTGGTCGAGGTCCCCGTCGAGAACGGATTCGACGTTTCCGGTCTCCTCGTTGGTCCGGAGGTCCTTTACCAGTTGGTACGGCGCCATGACGTAGGAACGGATCTGATTTCCCCAGGCGTTGTCGGCCCGATCACCCGAAAGGGCCTCGAGCTCCGCGTCCCGCTCGGCCCGCTGCCGCTCGGCCAGCTTGGCCCCGAGGATCTGCATGGCCTTGGCCTTGTTCTGATGCTGGCTCCGCTGGTTCTGGCACGACACCACGATCCCGGTGGGAAGGTGGGTGAGACGCACGGCCGAATCGGTCTTGTTGACGTGTTGGCCGCCCGCCCCCGATGAACGGTAGGTATCGATCCGGAGGTCCTTCTCGTCGATGTCAACCTCGCCCGACACGTCCTCCAAGAAGGGAACGACGTCGAGGGAGGCGAAGCTGGTCTGGCGTCGGTGTTGGGCGTCGAAGGGAGAGATCCGGACCAGGCGGTGCACGCCGCGCTCGGCGGCCAGCAGGCCGAAGGCGTAGCGCCCCTTCACGATGAACGTGGCCGACAACAACCCGGCCTCTTGGCCCGGGGTGGCCTCGTCCACCTCGATCTCGAACCCTCGACGCTCCGCCCACCTCGAGTACATCCGGAGCATCATCTCCGCCCAGTCCTGCGCATCGGTTCCCCCTGCGCCCGCATGGATCTCGGCCACGGCATCGAGCTCGTCATGGTCACCGGCGAACAGGGACCGGAGCTCGAGGGCTCCGAGGCGGCGATCCAGGTCGGCCAGGCCCGCTTCGACCTCGGGACGCTGCGACTGGTCGTCCTCCTCCTCCAACAGCTGGTAGAGGGTGGCCGCATCGGAGAGCATCTCGCTGAGCCCGTCCAGCAACTCGACGTCCTCGGTCACCCGGCCCAGCTCGGTGGTGACGGTGCGGGCGTTATCGGGATCGTCCCATAGGTCCGGCTGCGAGGCGGCAGACTCGAGCTCGGCCCGCCGGGCCCGCAGCTGTTCGACGCCCAGGTAGTGCTGGGCCACGGACAACCGCTCGGTCAGATCGGCCAGCCGCGCCGGGATGTCGACGCGCTCGGGTTCACCCCCCGGGCGGGGGTTGGCAGCTGGCGGCATTCAGTTGGCGCCGTGGCAGAGCTTGAACTTCTTGCCGCTCCCGCACCAGCACGGCTGGTTCCGTCCCACCTTCTCGTGGTCCGACTTCACGATGGGCGCCTGGATCTCCATGCTCTCGGGAGCGCGGTTGGCCCGGCCGTCGGTGCCGTTGGTGCCGGGGCCGTTGGACCCGGCCTGCTCGGACAGCGCCATCTCGGCCTCCAACAGCACCTGGCCGGCCAGGGCCGCAACCATGGGCCCGGCGTCTTGGACCGGGTCGTCGGCGGCGATGTAGTTGGCCTGGCCCAGATCGGGCTCGGGGGCCTGCTCGGTGAGCACCTGGACGTGGAACACGTAGCGCAGGTAGTCGTCGGTGATGCCCTCCATGAGCTTCTCGAACATGGCGAAGCTCTCACGCTCCCAGGCCACCAGCGGGTCCTGGTTCCCCATGGCTCGGAGATTGATGCCTTCCCGCAGGTAGTCCATGTCAGCCAAGTGGTCTCGCCACCGCTGATCGATGATCTGCAACATGACGTCCCGCTCGAGCTGACGGGCCGTCTCCTCGCCGCCGGGCAGGCTCAGGTCCCGCTCGGCGTACAGCTCCAGGGCCTCGGTCACCAGGCTCTCGGTCACCTGCCCCGTGGTGGTGGCCTCGTCCAGGTCCTCGGCCACGAATTTGGTCGGGAAGTACTGGGTGACCTCGGTGATGAGGCGAGGCAGGTCCCACTCCTCCACGTAGTCGCTGGGGCACGCCTCCGCCACCAGTCCGATCATGGTCGACTCGAGCAGCTCCAGCGTCTCGTCCCGGAGATCCTCGCCCTCGATGATCTGCAGGCGCCGCTGGTAGATCACCTTGCGCTGCTTGTCCATGACCTTGTCGTACTTCAGCACGTCCTTGCGGGTCTCGGCGTTGCGACCCTCGACCGTGTTCTGGGCCCGCTCGATGGCCTTGGTCACCATCTTGGCCTCGATGGGTACATCGTCGGGCAGGGCCCGGTTCATGACCCAGCTCATGGCGTTGGTGGCGAACAGCCGCATGAGGTCGTCCTCCAACGACAAGAAGAATCGGCTCTCACCCGGGTCTCCCTGGCGTCCGGCACGGCCGCGGAGCTGGTTGTCGATCCGGCGGCTCTCGTGGCGTTCGCTGCCCAGGACGTAGAGCCCGCCGGCGGCCAGCACCGCCTCGCCCTCTTTGGCACAGGACTCGGCGAACCGGGCCTGGGCGGCGGCCAACGCCTCTTTCCCCTCGTCCGATTCGACGTCCAGCCCCTGGCCCCGTAGTTCGTGGACGGCCAAGAGCTCGGGGTTCCCCCCGAGGATGATGTCGACGCCTCGCCCGGCCATGTTGGTGGCCACGGTCACCCCGCCGACCCGACCGGCCTGGGCCACGATCTCGGCCTCCCGGAAGTGCTGTTTGGCGTTCAGCACCTCGTGGGGGATGCCCTTCTTCTCGAGCAGACGGGACAGCTGCTCGGACTTGGACACCGAGGCCGTGCCGACCAGGACGGGCTGGCCGGTGGTGTGGCGCTCGGCGATGTCGTCGACGACGGCGGCGAACTTGGCCTCTTCGGACTTGTAGATGAGGTCGGAGGCGTCGGCCCGGATGAGCGGCTTGTTGGTGGGAATGGGCACCACGGGAAGCGAGTAGGTATTGGCGAACTCGGAAGCCTCGGTCTCGGCCGTCCCGGTCATCCCGGCCAACTTGTCGTAGAGGAGGAAGTAGTTCTGGAGGGTGACCGTGGCCCAGGTGTGGTTCTCCTCTTTGATCCGGACCCGTTCCTTGGCCTCGACCGCCTGGTGCAGGCCATCCGACCACCGGCGGCCGTCCAGGGTGCGGCCGGTGAACTCGTCGACGATCTTCACCTCACCCTGGTCGATCAGGTAGTCCTTGTCCCGGCGGTACAGCTCCTTGGCCAGCAGCGCCTGGGTGAGGTGGTGGACGTGGTTGACGGCCACCGCGTCGTACAGGTTGCTGACTCCGAGCTGGCGCTCCACCTTCTCGATGCCGGACTCGGTGGGGACGACGATCTTCTTTTCCTCGTCGACCTCGTAGTCCTCCTCGGCCCGGAGCGTCCGGACGATGCCGGCGAACTGGTAGTAGAGCTTGGCCGACTCGGCGGCGGGGCCCGAGATGATCAGGGGGGTCCGGGCCTCGTCGATGAGGATGGAGTCCACCTCGTCGACGATGGCGAAGTGGTGCCCGCGCTGGACCATGGCGTCCAAGCTGCGAGCCATGTTGTCGCGCAGGTAGTCGAACCCGAACTCGGTGTTGGTCCCATAGGTCACGTCCGACTCGTACGCTTGGCGCTTGGCCGCGGGATCGTCGACGTCCGGGCCGACCCGGCCCACGGTGAGGCCCAGGAATTTGTGCAGCTGACCCATCCACGCCGCGTCCCGGGTGGCCAGGTAGTCATTGACGGTGACCAGGTGGACGCCGTTGCCGGCCAGCGCGTTCAGGTACACGGGGAGGGTGGACACCAGGGTCTTGCCCTCGCCCGTCTTCATCTCGGCGATCCACCCGAAGTGAAGGGCCATGCCCCCCATGAGCTGGGCGTCGAAGTGCCGCTGGCCCAGCACCCGCCAAGCGCCCTCGCGCACCACGGCAAAGGCCTCGACCAGGATGTCCTCGAGGCTTTCGCCATCGGCCAGGCGCTGGCGGAACACATCAGTGGCCGCCCGCAGCTCGGCGTCGGTGCGCGCCTCCATCTCCGGTTCCATGTCATTGACCAGAGGAACCAGCTCGGCCAGCCGACGGACCTTCTTTCCCTCGCCCGCGCGGAGAACCTTGGTGAAGACGCTCATAGGCCAACCATGCTACCGGTCAGTCCCTCCTGGCGGTCTCCGTGGGTTCCCGTTCACCCCGCGCCGTTAGGCGGTACGCACCTTGGGTCGCTGCAGGGCCCGGGCCGCGGCGCTCGAACGCCGGCCCTGATGGGAGTTGATCATGCGTCCCTTGGTCTTCTCCAGCTGGTGCTCGAGCTTTTCGACCACGCGGTCCACCGCAGCGAGGGCCTCGGGTGCCGCCGCTCGGGCTCGAACCACCAGCCCGTGTCCGGTCATGATGACCTCGCAGTTCTCCCGGTCGACGATTCGGGGGTTGTGCTCCTCGCTGAAACGCACCTCGGCTCGTTCGAGGCCCGGGCAATACCGACCCAGTCGGCCCACCTTCTCCTCGACCAGTGCCCGTACTCCGTCGGGCACGATCCTGCGGCCATTCGCGATGACAACGTCCACTTGCTCGCCCTCCTGTGTGGTTGGAACTGCTGGGGTCTGCCGGTCCTCCTGATCGGTCGTCGGGGATGGGATGCGTGGGCTACGTGCGGCTGACCTGGTCTTTGACCCCACACTCGCCTGCAGTGGGAATGGCGGCCCGGCACCGGCGGCTCTCTGACCGCACTGCGGTCGACAACCCGGCGGCACCGTATATGGCACGCGTCACCCCATCTCCGCCCGTTCCCGACAATCGGGAACGCCGCGGGCAGGTCTTACTCCTAAGCCGCACCATGCTCGGCAACCAGGAGTTGCCTTACGTGGGTCGTTTTGCCTGCGACTGGCTTCGACTTGCAACCACAGACCCGCACGTAGCTCACGCGTGGAGCTTACGCCCCGTGCCGGTGATAGCCAGGGCCAGGTGAACGAAGTTCACCGGCTCGCCACTCCCCCGACACATCCTCGCAACAGAGGACCCCGGCTCAGGTCTCCTGTAACCGGCGCTTGAGGTCGTCCAGCACTGGGATGGGGCCGGGATCGATCTCCTCCCGGGCGGCCAGGTGCAACGAGACGAAATCACCGATGAGGGCCAGGTCGAAGAGCTGGGCCAGGTCCCCCTCGCCGGCCGCCCGCACCTCGAGGATGTCAACCACCACCTCACGCAGGATGTCGGCTACCAGCTCGAACCGCCGGGTCACCTGGGGGTGCTCGGCGTCGTGGCGCAGGTTGACCAGCGAGATGACCTGACGGGTGACATCGCCGTGTTGTCCCCAGCCGGCGATCTCGTTGTGGCCGAGCTCGGGATAGACGGCGAAAAAGGCCGGTGACTTGGCATTCTCGTTCACCTGCGCCTTCCAGCGCAGGGCGGCGGCGGCCCCCAGGGCCTCTGAGCTGTGGATCAGCGGGATGGTCCGCCCGATGCGGCGGGCCAGGTCTTCGGCCACGCTGGCCGGCGCCACCAGCTCGTCGCGTCGACGGCGCAGCTGCTCGACGGCCTGAGACACCCAGTGGCCCGCCCCCGGGAACAGACCGATCTCCTCCAGGACGACGAGGGGCGGCACGGCCATGGCACCGAGGGCGGCACGGGGTTGGGGGATGTCGGTCGGGACGGGGACGACGGGGATACGCCACTCGTCGGCCAGGCGAACCAGCTCGCCCCCTCCGGACACCACGACCAGGGCCGCGCCCGACTCATAGGCGAGCCCGGCCGCCTCCACCGTCTCTTCGGTGTTGCCCGAGAACGACATGGCGAAGACCAGCGACCCGGCCCCCACGAAGTCGGGGGGCTGATAGCCCTTGACCACGGCCACCGGGACCGACATGAAGGGTGCGGCGGTGGCGGCCAGCACGTCCCCGGCGATGCCGCTGCCCCCCATGCCCAGGACTACGACGTTCTCGACCCGCTCCCGGCCCGGCAGCCCGGCCAGGCCCTGGGAGACGCCGACGGCCTCGGCCACCTGTTCGGGCAGGCCGGCCGTGGCCCCCCACATGTCGAGGGTGTCGACGGGGAGAGGGCTGGAGTCGGCGCCGTCAGGCGGCGATCCGGCCGGATCGTTCACGAACCGGCTTTGTCCTGGGTGAGGGTGGCTCCCCCGGCGTCGGCCTTGGCCATGAGCCGCGTGTGCTCCTCACCGGATACCTGGGTGGCCTCGTCGATGAGCATGACGGGAATGCCGTCACGAACCTCGTAGCTCCGGTGCAGGCGGGGGTTGTACAAGCGCTCTTCATCGGCGAAATAGAGGAGTGGTCCCTTGTCCTCGGGGCAGGCCAGCACTCCGAGCAGGAGTGGATCGAGCGACATGGTCACTGTTCTCCTTCGTTCACTTTGTTCTCGGTCACTTCGTCGTGGTTGGGTTCGTTCGGTGCCACTGAGTCGGGTCCGGGTCAGGCCCCGGTAATTCGGGACACGTCAGCCAGGATCTCGTCGACGTGGTTCTGGCACTCCTGGTCGGTAGGGGCCTCCACGTTGAGGCGCAGCAGCGGCTCGGTGTTGGACGGCCGCAGGTTGTACCACCAGTCTCCCCGATCGACGGTCAGGCCATCGAGCCGATCGGCGGTGCCCAGCTCACCGTGGGCCGCTTCGACGGCAGCCGCCATCTTCTCCACCGCACCGGCAGGGTCGGGCACCTCGGTGTTGATCTCGCCCGAGTCCGAGTAGCGCTTATAGGGAGCGAGCAATTCGGACAGGGGTTTGCCGGTGACGCTGAGCAGCTCCAGGATCACCATGGCGGCGATGATCCCCGAGTCGGCCCGGTAGTTGTCGCGGAAGTAGTAGTGACCGGAGTGCTCCCCACCGAAGACTGCTCCGGTCTCGGCCATCACCGCCTTGATGTAACTGTGGCCCACCCGGGTACGGACGCCGATGCCGCCGTGTTCGGCAATGACCTCGGGCACGACCCGGGAGCAGATGCAGTTGTAGAGGACGGTCGACCCGGGGTTTTTGTCCAGCATGGACGCGGCCACCAGCGCAGTAGTCAGGGAGCCTGACACCGGTTCGGCGTGCTCGTCCACCAGGAACACGCGGTCTGCATCCCCGTCGAAGGCCAGTCCCACATCGGCGCCGGCGCTCACGATGGCCGCCTTCAACGCGGTGAGGTTCTCGGGTTGGATCGGGTCGGCCGGGTGGTTGGGGAAGTTGCCGTCGAGCTCAGGGAACAGGATCTCCACGTTGAACGGGAGTGGCTCGAACACCTTGGGGGCCACCAGCCCACCCATGCCGTTGGCCGTATCGGCCACCACTTTCAACGGTCGCAGCGCGTCGAGGTCGACGAAGGAGCGGACGTGATCGGCGTACTCGTCGAGCAGGTTCTGCTCCTCCATGGGCGCAAGCGAGCCGGTGTCGACCGTCGGGGGGCCGGCGCTCCCCCACTGGTCGAGGAGCGCTTGCGCGGTAGCCTCGATCTCGGCCAGCCCGGTGTCCATCCCGATGGGCCGGGCCCCGCTCAAGCACAGCTTGATGCCGTTGTACTGGGCCGGGTTGTGGGAGGCGGTAAACATGGCTCCCGGGGCGTCCAGGCGGCCGGCGGCGAAGTACAAGAGGTCGGTGGATGCCATTCCCAGGTCGACGACGGCCACCCCTTCGGCCCGTGCTCCCTGGGCAAAGGCGTGGCTGAGCTCGACACCGGATTCGCGCATGTCCCGGGCCAACAGGATGCGGGGGGCCTGGGCGAAGCGGGCCATGGCCGCGCCGATGGCCCGGCACTGATCGGCATTGAGCTGATCGGGAACCGTGCCCCGAATGTCGTAGGCCTTGAACACATCTGCGAGGCTTTTCATGGCGACGACATCCTACTCAGCCCGTATCTCCGACCTCGTGGGGACGCCGTGGTGTCGACGGATACGGCGTGGTATCGACCAAGACGAGGCTTTGTCGACGCGATCAGGAGTCGCTGGGTGCCTGGTTCAGGTCGGTGGTGGCCTGGTTCAACATGGTGTCCAGGGTGTTGAGCTGACTGTTCAGCTGGGTCACGGCATCGGGACCGAGCGGCACCGTGGTCGTGGTCGTCGGTGCGCCCGGCGTCACCGGTGCCGTCGTCGAGGTGGCCACGTGCTTCTTGGCCGCTTCCGGGGTACCGCCACACGCAGCCAGACCGAGGCCCGACGCCACCACCACCGCGGCCACGAGCAGGATCGGTCGACGGGCTCGCATCCGACGGAGAGTAGCAAGGGCGGAAGGGGCCGGGCTCACATGGCACCGCTCGATCTGGGCCGGGCTCACCGGGCCCCCGCTTGACGCCGCCGACGGCGCCATGTCCGCAGCGACCACCAACCCAGCACTATGAGGGCCACCACGCCGGCACCGGTCAGCGCCTGGCCCAAGCGGTCGGCGCCGGTCGCTCCGTAGTGAAGGGTCACGTCGTGACTGGTTGGCACCACCACCATCATGTTGGACGCAGTTCGCCACGGACCGGTGGCGCCACTGACCTTCCAGTTGGGGAAGTAGGACATTTTGACCTCAACCGGCGTGCCGATCCGGTCGACGTGGAACCGGACGGTGTTGTTGGTGGTGGCGATGTCCGACACGGTTGTCTGGGGAACGGGCACGGCCACCGGGGAGGTGTCGGTGGCGGCAACTCGCGGCCACGTTGCCGGTCCGCCCGATGTGGGCACCACGTTCCACCGAGCGGGGTTCTGGTACCAGATCAGCGAGGGCGGCAGCCAGTGGGTCTGGTCTGGTCCCACGTGGCCCCAGACCACCGGCTGGTTGGCCAGGGGCTGAACCAGGGAGGTGTCGGAGATCCGGTAGATCTTCCAGGTGGTGTTCAGGAGCTCACCGTTGTAGCTCGTGCTCCAAGGCCCGTTGGACGCGACCAGAGTGGCGGCGGGGTCGTTGGCCGCCGCCTCTTGCACGGTGGGCGACGAGGCCATGAAGTAGCGGACGCCGAGCAGTTGGAGGTGCTCGATTCCGAGCGGGACGTTCAGTCCCCCGTAGGGCAGACCGACCATGGCGTTCGAAGGGGTGGCCGAGAGCTCGTTCTGGTTGAGGAAATGGAAGGGTGTAGTGGTGGCCGATTCGAACAGCAGGCCCTCCATCGAATCGATGCAGCCGTTGGTCCAATACGGCAGCAGCATCAACGCCATGGTGGTCCCGAATCGATTCTCCGACGGGTCGTACTCCCACATGGCCCGCCCACAGCCCTGGGTGGCGCCGACCGAGGCCATGGTGTTCATCAGCGACTTGTACTCGGGATAGTTGGGCTTCTCCTGGTAGCCCGAGTAATTCCATGTCGCCCACGAGCTCGGTTGGTCCGAACCCACGGTCACCCCGACCCGGGCCAGGTCGGCGGCCGGCAGGACCAGGGGGGGCACGACAGCCACCACGGCGCCGACCAGGCAGAGGAGGGCCCCAACGATGGCGCCCGCCGGGCGAGCCGGAGGACCAGGCCGCCGGAACCGGGTGATGCGCAGGCCCGGGCGCCAGCCCTCGGCCGTGCTCCCGGCCGACTGCTCGACCGCCTCCACCCAGCGGTCGACTCGACGGCGCCGCACCCACCGGGCCACGGCCGCGGTCACTTCCGCCACTGCCAGCCCGGCGAAGAGGTACAGGCACAGGAACCAGAGGGGAAGGAACCGGACGTTGTAGAGCTTCCCCTGAGGATCGAGGCAGACCACCCCGGCCGAGAACCCGGCCATCAGGGCCACGAACAGTGACACCCGGTTCCGGCGAACGACCATGGCCACGAGGCCGATCACGTCGACGACCAGGACCCACCGGGCCGAACCGGGGAACAACAGATGGGGAAAGCCGTCGACGTTGGTCCAGCCCATGTTGGTGGTGTAGGCCTGGTCCAGGTCAAAGGGCACCAACCACCACGCGGTCAGGGCCACGCCGACGGCGCCGACCACGGCCAACCACAACAGGCGGACGACCCAGCGGCTTCGGGCCACGCGCCCCCGGACGCCGGTCAGGAAGGCCCGGCCCAGGTCGCGGTCGAGCACGAGCCAGACCACGGCGCCGACAACGGCGAAGATGCCGGTGATGAGGTGGCACAAGACGGTGGCGGCCAGGAGCACCGCGGCCAGGCCGCGCTGGCGGTTGGTACGCAGCCCCCGGGCCACCAGGCCGAGGAACACCAGGGCCAACGAGAGGCCCAGCGAGTAGGAGTACTCACCGGCCATGGTGGACAGCAGGTTCCCGCCGTAGATGGAGAAGCTGGGCTCGAACAGGAACGGCAGCGTCGACGCGGCCAGGCATGCGGGCCCGGGATCCCGGAGACCGGCCAGACGCCCGAAAGCCCAGGCCGCGATGGGCAGGGTGACCGTGCCCAGGATCGTGACCAGCTTGAAGGCGACGTTGTAGGTGACCAGCCCGTTAAACACGACCGTCAACACACCGGGCAACGGGAAGTAGAAGGTGTAGACGGGAAACCCGTCGTACCAGGCAGGGTCCCAACCGGTCAGCTGCCCGTGGGCCAAGAGGTTCGACTTCATGAAGGCGGGCAGGATGACGTGGGCGCCAGTGTCCCCACCGGCCGTGGTCGTATTGGCCAACAGCAGCGATGGATGGAGCTGCCACAGGGCGACGGCGATGACACCCAGGATCACCGCCAGGTTGGTCCAGCCGACCCACGACCCCGGACCGATCCATCGCCGCCACCGCGGCGGCGTCGGCGCGTGTCGGGCCCTGACCAGTCCTTCGGAGTGACCCGCCGGGATGGCCGGGGGCCTGGCCGGCGAGGTCAACACGTCAGTTGATCACGCCGGTGCCGGTGGCCAGGACGGC
>DATMMO010000287.1:0-4100 GCA_035569695.1 Acidimicrobiales bacterium
CCTGTTCCGTCGCACCGTGTGGGAGAAGTATCCCGGCCATGGCATCAACGATCCGACCTTTCTCCGACCGACCCGGTCGATGTCGATGATCGGAGGGTGACGGTGGCCCGGCTCCGCTTCTTCGGTGCCGCGGTCGACGCCGCCGGCGGCCGGGAGGGCGACATCGACGGGAACACGGTCGACGAGGTCCTCACCGCCGCCTGTGCCCGCTACGGTGACCGGTTCACCGAAGTCCTCGGCCGTTCGAAGGTATGGGTGAACGGCCAGCCCGCCGACCCCGGCGACCCGGTCATGGCGACCGACGAGCTCGCCGTTCTGCCTCCGGTCTCGGGCGGGTAGGTCGACCGCGTCCTGTCGGCGCCAATCGGGCGGCGACAGAAGCCTCATCAGTAGCATTGCCGGTGATGACGGTCACCAGAGCCGAGTGGTTGAGCAGGTTCGCAGCCGAGCTCGGCGTCCCCGAGCCGACCGACCAGGAGATCGAGTCGCTCTTGGCCCTGGCCGGGACGGCCGCCCACGGCTCCGAGCGGACGGCGGCGCCGCTGTCGTGCTGGCTGGTGGGCCGGGCCGGTCTGGACCCAGCGGCGGCGGAGGCGATGGCCGACCGTCTCGCCGCTCACCTCGACGAGGCGTGACCGACCGACCCGATTGATCGGCTCCATCGCATCGAGCCGCCAACCGTCACCTCGGAAGCGAGCCTGTCAGTCGCCCAGCACGGCTTGGAGGTCCCGGACGTGCTCTTGGGTCTGCTCCAGCAGGGGGCGTAGGGCTTCGCCGACGTCGGCCAGCCCCAGTTCGTTGGCCTGGGCGAAGCGCTCCCGGTACCGATTGAGCTGTTCTTCTTCGAGCTTCAGGTCGGCCTGTAGGGCCGAACGAGATCCGTCGGTGGCCTGGACCGCTCGCACCGTCGTCGTCGGCGTTCCCTTGAGGAAAGCCACCTGGCTGGCCAGCACCTGAGCGTGATTGAGCTCCTGGGTGAGGTGCTTGGTCAGCTCGTCCACGGTGCTGACGTACTCGGCCCCGGAGATGGTGGCGATGTGCAGGTTGTACTGCACGATCGACTGGTACTCGGTGCTGAGATCCTCGTTCAACAGGTCAATGAACTCGTCGGTGGTCATATCTCTCCTCTGGATGTGGTCGTGATGGAAGCAATGGCGGGATGAAGGGCGAAACGTGTGGGAACACAGCGCCGGTGGACCGGAACGCTCCCCTCGGTGGCCGGCCACTCGCTGGTTTCGTGCCGCTGGGCTCGGTCCTCGGGCGCTCAGCTCCCGTCGGGTCGCTCGGGGTCCCTGTTGGGCAATTGCTCGACGCCGGGGTGCGAGGTCGTCGAGGTGTCGTTGACGGCACGGTCGATCTTCTCGCCGATGGTCGCCACCGCCCGGCCGATCGGGTTGTGCGGTGGGTCGGGATGGGTGGTGGCGTGGGCAACGGCCCGCTCGAGCCCGCGACTCAACTCCCGTTGCTCGTTGGGGCCGAGCCGCTCCACCAGCGGCAACACCTCCCGGTCCTCCTGATCGAGATGGCGCTGCACGGCGTCGATGAGGATGTCCAGGGATTGCTCGAATCCCGCAGGGTCGTCGGCATGAACATTGGCCGGCTTTACGTGCCGAGTTCGATTGCGGACCTCGACCATGGCTGAGCGCACCGCGGCCCGGTCCCTGTCGGCCCGAGTGATCGGCGCTCCGGCTCCCTGCCGGCGCAACGCGGGGTAGAGCGCTCGCTCTTTGGCGTCTTCATAGCGGGCCGACAGCTTGACCAGCTCGACGGCCAGATCGGCCCGGACTTCTGGCTCGGTCGTGTCGGCCAGCAGATCCAGTACAGCAAGCAGCTGACGACGGTCCTCATCCAAGGGGGCCAATAGTGTCGGCAGCGCCATCCGTACAACCTCCTCATCAGTGTCGATGGATGGTTTGTACCCGCCCGGACCAGCGTCGAATCACGCGACAGCCCAGCGCCGGCTGCGCCGACCTCACGTCTCGCCCTGGTCGATCCATTTCTCGATGCGGGGGGCCGAATACGACTGCAGGGCAGCCAGGAGGTCATCGACGTCGTCGACCTCCATGATGAGGGCCAGGTGCTCGGGCCGCATGAACTCGAAGGCGACGGCCTCGCGCCGCAGCGCATGGTAATGGCGCCAGTACCCCTTGACATCGACAGTGGCGATGGGCTTGTGGTGGAGGCCGAGCTGGGCCCAGGTGGCCATCTCCGTGAGCTCCTCCATGGTGCCCATCCCGCCGGGAAGGGCCACGAACGCATCGGCCAGCTCGAACATCTTCTGCTTGCGTTCGTGCATGGAGTCGACTTCGATCAGCTCGGTGAGGCCCTGGTGGGGGACATCCCGCCGGAAGAGGTTCCGTGGGATCACACCTCGGACCTCGCCCCCTGCGGCCAGGGTGGCATCGGCCAGCACGCCCATGAGCCCGACGGCCCCGCCCCCGTAGACCAGGGTGATGCGGTGCTGGGCCAACGTCGTCCCCAGGTGACGAGCGGCATCGGCGAAGGCGGGGTCGACTCCCTTGGACGAGCCGCAATACACGCAGATGCTCGACAATTCCATCGATGCCACCGATCAGTCCGGTTGCGGGGTGGGACCCGCCGGTGTTTGCTCGAGGACGTAGTAGGCGGCGACGGCGCCATAACAGGCCAGGGCGGCGGGGGCGCTGAGAAACGACACGCCGGTGGCGATGATGTAGACGACCGTCCCCAGGCCGAATCGGAGCTGGGCGGCGCGTCGGGCCTTCTTGGTCATCGTCTCAGTCATGAGGCCGCGGTGGATGGCCCAGCCGAAGATGAGAGCGAAGCTGATGCTCATGCCCGTCATCACCACGCCGTAGAGAGCGGCGGCGACGTGGGCGTTCTCACCTCCCTGGCGGAGATACTGGGACAGGGTGGCCGTCGTGAAGGGGATGGCCACCACGAAGAGCAACAACAGGAGGTTTAAGAACAACAGAACGCGATCGACGCGGCCCAACCCGCTGAACAAGGACCGGTGGTTGACCCAGATCACCCCGATGGTGAAGAAGCTGATCACGTAGGCGGCAAACGCGGGCCAGGAGTGGCCCAACAGGTCGAGCAATCTGCCGTGGCCCGGGCCGGCGACGGTGAGGTTCAAGGCCAGCAGGGTGATGGCCACGGCGAACACGCCATCGCTGAATGACTCCAGGCGACCCCGGTCCATGGATGCAGGCGCCGGTGCTAGGCGGTCTGCTCGGGTGTCTCGGCTACCGCCTTGATCCGCTCGAGCGTCGTGCGCATGCCGTTGACGTTGGTGCGCCCCCGGGCCTTCCCGGCCAGCTTCCAGTAGAGGCGGAGGACCGACGTGTCGGTCAGCTGAAAGGACGCGGTGACGTCGGTGCCTTCGCCGCTCGGCTCGAAGCGGTACTGCCAGGTGTTGACGACCTTGCCCCCCGGGCCGTCCACGCCGAAGGCGAACTCACGCCCGGGAACACAGGCCGTCACCGTGCACTTGGTCCAATACACCGGACCCCGGCCGTTGCGACGGACGTGCCCCCGGAACTTCGCTCCGACGGCCGGCTCCTTCGAGGCACCGAGCCATTCGGCCTCGAAGGTCTCCGGGCTGAACCTGCCGGTATTGGTGATGTCGCTGACCAGGGCCCAGATCTCGTCGGCCGGGGCGTCTATGTGGACGGTCACGGAATCTCTCACGATCTGAGGATAGGACCTCGACGTCCCCCCGGGCGGCCCCGGTCTCGGCTCGACTCGAGTCGGTAGCATTCGGCCTCGGTTCGCCGAATCGACGTTCGAAGGGTGCACGACCGTGAATCTCCAGTTTTGGACGCATGCCCGTACGCTGCCCCGCCTGGTTGGTCCGGCTGTTCGCCGGGCCGAGGCAGAAGGGTGGACGGGCGTGACACTGGGCGACTCCCAGAACATGTCCGGCGACCCGTATGTGGCGCTGGGAACCGCCATCGCCTCTTCGACCACGATCAGGATGAGCACCGGCGTCACCAACCCGTTGACCCGGCGCCCGGTGGTCACCGCCTCGGCCATCATGTCCGGCGCCATCGAGTCGGGCGGTCGGGTCGAGCTCGGCGTGGGCCGAGGTGATTCGGCGTTGGCCCACATCGGCCTCCCAC
>DATMMO010000288.1:0-18633 GCA_035569695.1 Acidimicrobiales bacterium
GCTTCTCGGCCAGCGTGGACTTGTGGGTGTAGCGGGACACGGCCCGCTCGCACATCATGTCGAAGGCCCGCTTGGACTGGCCCAGCCAGCGCATGCAGTGGTGGATGCGACCAGGCCCGAGGCGCTTCTGGGCCAACAGGAAGCCCTCACCCTCGTTGCCCACCAGGTTCTCGTAGGGAACCCGGACCTCCCGGTAGATGATCTCGGCGTGGCCCCCGAACTTGCCGAAGTGCTCGACGGGATCCTCCATGGTGGGGATGTCCCGCACGATGTCCACTCCCGGTGCATCGGCAGGCACGATGATCATCGAGCAGCCCTGGTAGGGGTGGACATCGGGGTTGGTCACGGCCATGACGATGAGGAAGTCGGCGACCGATCCGTTGGAGGTGAACCACTTGTGACCGTCGATGACCCACTCGTCGCCGTCCCGCACAGCCTGGGTGGCGATCAGGGTGGGGTCGGCTCCGGCTCCGGGCTCGGTCATGGAGAAGCCGCTCCGATAGCGGCCCTCGAGCAGAGGCAGCAGCCAGCGCTCCCGTTGCTCCACCCGACCCGACGATTCGATGCCCACGGCCAGGAGCTCGGCGTTGCCCGAGTCCGGCGCGTTGTTGCCGAAGACCACCGGTCCGTAGGGGGTCTGGCCCAGAATCTCGTGCATGAGCCCCAGCTTCACCTGGCCGAAGCCGCCCCCGCCCAGTTCGGGGGGAAGGTGCGAGGCCCAGAGCCCCCGCTCTTTGACCTGGTCCTGGAGGGGCCGGATGGCCTCGAGCATGGCCTCATGGGAGAGGTCCAGCGTCTCCAGGGGGAAGATCTCGTCCCGTACGAACGAGCGCATCCAGGCCAACTTCTCCTCGAACTCCGGCTCAGTTGAAAAGTCCCAGGCCATGTACGTCTCCCTGTCGTTGTGCGGTTCGATTTCGTCACTTCGGAGTGGCCCGCTACCGTACTGCCATGCCCGGCGACGCCACTGCTACCCCCACTCGTACCACCGTCACCCTCGGCGCGCCTAGTCGGCGCCCGACATCTCCGGAGCCCGAGCGTCCCCCGATCGACTCCAAAGTGGCTCGGCGGCGGCTGGCCGAGGCCGAGACTGCCCTGCTCGACGAGCGCCGATTGCTCACCGCGGACGAGCTCAGCGCGCTGGCCGAGCTGCCCGACCAATGGGTCACCTCGTTGGCCGCGCTGGCCCACCAGGTCCGCCTGGCCTGGTGCGGACCTGAGGTCGAGGTCGAGGGCATCCTCTCGGCCAAGACCGGCGGCTGCCCGGAGGACTGCCACTTCTGCTCCCAGTCGTCCCGCTTCGACACGCCGGTGAAAGCCACCCCCTTCCTCGATGCCGACGAGGTGCTCCGCGCCGCCGAGGAGACCAAGGCCGCCGGCGCGTCCGAGTTCTGCATCGTGCTGGCCATCCGCGGGCCCGACGAGCGCACGCTGAGTCGCATCTTGGAGCTGGTGCCCCTGGTGCGCGAGAACACAGGGCTGAACGTGGCCGTCAGCGCCGGCCTCCTCACCGAGGACCAGGCCCGCCGGCTGGCCGAGGGCGGCGTCCACCGCTACAACCACAACCTCGAGACGGCCCGGTCGTTCTTCACCAACGTGGTGACCTCGCATACCTGGGAGGAGCGGGAGGACACCTGCCGCCTGGTGCGCGATCACGGGATGGAGCTGTGCTGTGGCGCGCTGATCGGGATGGGCGAGAGCGACGATCAGCGGGTGGAGCTGCTCACCCAGCTCCAAGAGCTCGATCCCACCGAGGTCCCCCTCAACTTCCTCAACCCCCGTCCCGGCACCCCGCTGGGCGACCAGCAGCCCGTCGGCGCCTGGGAGGCGATCCGGTGGATCGCCCTCTTCCGGCTGGGCCTCCCCGGCGTCATCCTCCGCTACGCCGGTGGCCGCGAAGTGACCTTGCGGGATCTGCAGTCCATGGGCCTCACCTCGGGCATCAACGCCTTGATCGTCGGCAACTACTTGACCACGCTGGGCCGCTCCGCCGACGAGGACCTCCAGATGTTGGCCGATCTCCGCATGCCCGTGGGTGCCCTGACCGGCGTTCTGTGAGCCCAGCGCGGACCGACACGGTGACCGAGGCACGCCACTGCACCGGTTGCGGCGCACCGGTGGCCCAATGCGCCGGGTGCGGGCGCGAGCTCGACCCTCCCCGCTTCTGTCCCACCTGCGGCCGCCGCCTGACCGTCTCGGTCAGTCCGGGAGGGTACCGCGCTCACTGTCGTGACCACGGGGACCTGGCCGCTCACTGACCGGCCCCGCGACCGGGCCGGGGGTCAGGACAGGACCTTGCCCCGAAAATTGCGCAGGCCGATGGCCATGAAGGCGGTGATGAAGGCCACGATCACCGGATAGATCACGTACAGGTGCATGTGGGGAGCATCGGTGAACGCGGCCCGCATGCCCTCATTCACATAGATGAGCGGGTTGATCAGTACCACCGTCTGCAGCCAGTGGAAACCGCCGACCTTGACCGGCGCCAGCCGGGTCCACTGGTAGTACGTACCGCCGAGAAAGGTGATGGGAAGGACCACAAAGCCGAACATGAGCCCGATGTTGCGGGGTTCGAAGCTGGTGCCCAGGACCAGACCCAACGAGGTCATGGCGATGCAGGCCAAGGGCACGATGGTGACGATGATCCACCAGTGGAACGAGAGATTGGGCTCCACCCCGGCGGCGTGGACGACCGAGGCGATGGGCAGCACGATGGCGGCCGAGATGATCCCCTGGGCACCCCCCGACAGCACCTTGGACGTGGCCACCAGCCAGATGGGGCACGGGGCCTGGACCCGGTCCTCGATCTCTCGGGTGAACCCGAATTCCTGGGCCAGTTGCATGGCCACGGCCTGGACGCCCTGGAACATGATGGAGATGCCCACCACGCCGGGCACCAGCACGGTGGCGAATGCGGACTCGGCCGCGGGGCTGCTGGCGCCTCCGATGCTCTGGCCAATCTTGGGAAAGACGTAGAGGAACACGAAACAGAGCAAGAAGGGCTGCACCAAGGTGCGCACCGCGAACTCGATGAAGTTCTTCTTGAGCACGACCAGGTCCCGCAAGATGAGCGCCCAGAGCGCCACCCAGCTGGCCGCCCCGGCCGAGCGGGTGGGCACCCTGATCACCTGGTGGCCCTCGTAGATATGGGTCGGGTCCGTCGTTGTCGTCGCCATCAGTCCCGGAGCTCCTTTCCGGTCAAGTTGATGAACACCGTCTCCAAGCTGGGCTCGGCCACGGAGAGATCGACCACCGGGAACCCGGCTCCCTCCGCCGCGGTCACGATCCGGGGTACCAGGCGCTCGCCCGCCTGGACGTGGAGCTCGACGCCGCCCTCGATGGCCCGGCTGTTGGTCACCCCGACCATGTTGTCGGTGAGGGCGGCGGCCAGCGCGCCGGAGTCGCCCGAGGACTTGATGGTCACGATGGTGTCCGCCCCCACCCCCTGTTTGAGCTGGGCCGGGGTGTCGAGGGCCAGGACCTTGCCGTGGTCCATGATGGCCACCCGGCCACACAGCTGGTCCGCCTCTTCCATGTAGTGGGTGGTGAGCAGGATGGTCTGTCCTTCCCGGTTGAGCTCGCGCAGGATGTCCCACAGGGCCAGGCGGCTCTGGGGGTCGAGCCCGGCGGTGGGCTCGTCGAGGAAGAGCACGGCGGGCCGGTGGAAGATGGACCGGGCCACCATCAAGCGCTGGGCCATGCCCCCGGACAGGGCGTAGACCGAGGCGTTGGCCCACTTGGCCAGCTGGAACTTCTCCAGCAGCTCGGTGGCGATCTGTCGCGACTCCTTGGCCCCGATGCCGAAGAGCCGCCCGTGGAAGTAGAGGTTCTCCCACACGTTGAGCTGGCGGTCGAGCGTGTTCTGCTGGGAGACCACGCCCAGGAGCTGCTTGGCCAGGGCGGGATGGGCCACCACGTCGATGCCGGCCACCCAGGCCGAGCCGGAGGTGGGGATGACCCTGGTGGTGAGCACCCCCACCGTGGTCGTCTTGCCCGCCCCGTTCGGCCCGAGCAGTCCGAAGATCTCCCCGGGCTGCACCGTCAGGCTCAACTCGTCCACGGCCCGGAAGTCCGTCTCCGGGTAGACCTTGACCAGGTCGGTGGTGCGGATGATGCCCTGTTCCACCGCCGCTGCCGTGTCGTGCTCCTCGGTGCTGGTCCCGATCACCGGAGCAGTGCCGCGGCCACCCGCACGACCTCGGCTCGGTGGCGGGCCTTGTCCCCCGAGGGCAGAAACGAGGCGTCGAACGAGTTGGCCACCAGCTCGACCACCTGGGTGGCGGTGAGGCCCAGGGCATGAGCAGTAGCAGCCAGATTGTCGGCCACGTACCCGCCGAAGTAGGCAGGGTCGTCCGAGTTCACGTTGACCGCCAGTCCCGCATCCAGCAGGCGCCCCAGGTTGTGCTGCTCGAGGGTGGGGAAGACCCTGAGCTTCACGTTGGACAGCGGGCACACGGTGAGGGGGACCTGCTCGGCGGCCAGCCGCTTCACCAGGTCGGCATCCTCTTCGCAGCGGACGCCATGGTCGATCCGTCGGACGTCGAGGAGGTCCAGGGCCTCGGTGATGTAGCTGGGCGGCCCCTCCTCTCCGGCGTGGGCCACGGTCAGAAACCCTTCGGCCCGGGCGCGATCGAACACCTCGGTGAACTTCGAGGGTGGGTTCCCCTGCTCGCCCGAGTCGAGGCCCACGGCCACAAAGGCAGGGCCGAAGGCCAGCAGCTCCTCCAGGGTGGTCATCGCCGCCTCGGCGCTGAGGTGGCGCAGAAAGCACGGGATCAGGTACGAGGTCATCCCGAAGGCCGATTCCGCCTCGTCCAGGGCCCGGCTGATCCCGTTGACCACGGCAGCCAGCGGGACCGAGCGATCGGTGTGGGTCTGCGGGTCGAAGAAGACCTCGGCGTGACGCACGCCCTGGTCGGCGGCCCGGCGGACATAGGCAGCAGTCAGATCGTAGAAGTCGTCCTCGGTGACCAGCACGTCACACCCCTGGTAGTAGAGGTCGAGGAACGACTGCAGGTCCTCGAAGACGTAGGCATCGTGGATGGCGGCCACGTCGGCGTAGGGCACGGTGACATTGTTCCGTTTGGCCAACTCGAAGAAGAGCTCGGGCTCGAGGGTGCCTTCCAAGTGGAGGTGGAGCTCGGCTTTGGGCAGCTCCCAGGCCAACCGTTCGATCAACGAGGACCCGTCCTGACCGGGCGATCGCCCCTCGGCGGTTGCCTCGTCCTTCGTGGTGGGGCTCATGGCTTAGCTGGCCGGCACCTTCCAGCCGTTGCCCTCGGCGATCTCCTTGCAGGTGGGACAGACGGGATAGCGCTTGGGATTGCGGCCGGGCACCCACACCTTGCCGCACAGGGCTCGGACGGCGGTGCCGTTGACCATCCCTTCCACCACCGAGGGCCCGGCCGAGACGAAATCGCCCTCCTCCGGCTTGTAGCCCTCGAGCACGATATGGCTCATGCGCTCGTGGTCCCCATCGAGCTGCGGGTCCGTCGTGGTCGGCGAGAGTGTCGTCCCCATGTCCGTCATGGACATAGGTTCGCGCATTTGCGAGAGGGCGGGCGGTAGGCGGGCGCACGGGGGCCCCGGTGATTGTGACGGTCAGCCGGCTCCGACTGGCACACTGGTATGCCGTGTCTACCCGTGATCTGGTGCTCGCCTCCGCCTCGCCGGCACGACTGCGCCTGTTGCGTGAGGCCGGATTTGAGCCCACGGTGATGGTCAGCGGCGTCCCCGAGGACCTCGACGACGACCATGTCCCCTCGCTGGTCCTGTCCCTGGCCGAGCGGAAGGCCTCGGCCGTGGCCCCCCGAGCCGGTGATGCCGTGATCGTCGGGTGCGACTCCCTCTTCGAGTTCGAGGGTGAGGCCCATGGCAAGCCCACATCGGCCGAGCAGGCGGTGGGCTGGCTGCGCCGGATGCGAGGGAGCGAAGGGGTGCTCCACACCGGTCACTGCGTCATCGACGGATCATCGGGGGCCAAGGTCGCCCAGACGACCGGCACTGTCGTTCGCTTCGCCGAGATCAGCGACGGCGAGCTCGACGCCTACGTGGCCAGCGGGGAAGCGCTGGTCGTCGCCGGGGCCTTCACCCTGGACGGGAGATCGGCGCCGTTCGTCCGCGGCATCGACGGCGACCCCGGCAACGTGGTCGGGCTGTCCCTCCCCACCCTTCGTACCCTGCTGGCCCGACTGGGGATCGAGATCACCGACCTGTGGGCCTCATGAGCCCGCCGGTGGGCCTGGTGGGGGCGAACGCGCTCGAGGCGCCCTCGACCCTGCCGCTGACCATCGGCCCCCTCGAGATCGACCCACCGGTGGTGCTGGCCCCCATGGCCGGCGTGACCAATCGGGCCTTTCGCCGCTTGTGCCGCACCTACGGCGCCGGGCTGTACGTCAGCGAGATGATCACGGCCCGAGCGCTGGTGGAGGGCAACGCCAAAACGCTCGACATGGTGACCTTCGGTGAGGACGAGCCCTACCGGAGCGTCCAGCTCTACGGAGTGGACCCTGTGGTCATGGAGGGGGCGGTACGGCGCCTGATCGACGACATCGGGGTCGACCACATCGATCTCAACTTCGGTTGCCCGGCGGCCAAGGTCACCCGCAAGGGGGGTGGCGCCGCCCTCCCTGTGCACCGGGCCCTGCTCCGGGCCGTCATCGCCGCCACCGTGCACGCGGCCGGGTCCGTCCCGGTCACGGTGAAGCTCCGGCTCGGGGTGGACGAATCCCACCTCACCTTCCTGGAGTCAGGGCGGATCGCCCGGGAGGAAGGGGCGGCCGCCGTCGCCCTGCACGCCCGGACGGCGGAGCAGCTCTACTCCGGGGCGGCCGATTGGACCGCCATCGGCGAGCTGAAGGCCCACGTGACCGGGATACCCGTGCTGGGCAACGGGGACATCTGGGAGGCATCCGACGCCATGGCCATGATGGCCACCACCGGATGCGACGGCGTGGTGGTGGGACGGGGCTGCCTGGGCCGGCCCTGGCTGTTCCGGGACCTGGCCGACGCCTTCGCCGGTCGAGCCCCCCAGCGGCCACCCGATCTCGGCCAGGTGGCGGCCGTCATGGTCACCCACGCCCGGCTGCTGTGCGGCCTGTTCGGCGAGACCTACGGGATCCGGCAATTCCGCAAGCACGTGTCCTGGTACCTGACCGGATTCCCGGTCGGCGGGGAGCAGCGCCGGGCCATGGCCCAATTGAGCTCGCTGGCCGAGCTGGACGCGGCGCTGTCCCGGTTGGACCACAGCCAGCCGATGCCGGTCGAGGCCCTGCGCATGGCCCGGGGACACACCAACGGGCCGCGCCCGGTCGCCCTGCCCGTCGGCTGGCTGCGCAGCGTGGACGACCTCACCCCGCCCGACGGGGGCGACGAGCTGGTATCGGGAGGCTGAACCTCGGTCGGCAGCGGTGTCGGGCGGTTGCACCGACCTCGGTATTCCGTGTGGGAAGATGGCTATCGGGTTGATCGCGCCGGGAGCCGCCGGCACTTCGCTCCGGTACACCTGTCCGGTCGGCCCCCGCTCACCCACTTCCCTGATGATCGTCGGATCCTCCCTCACCATAGAAATCGGCGACCGGACCCTGCTCCGTGACGCCTCCTTCGTCGTCGGGGCGGGCGAGAAGGTGGGGCTGGTCGGCCGCAACGGGACGGGCAAGTCGACCTTCATCTCCGTGATCATCGAAGAACCGGGACGCAATGTCCGGTCCACGGGCAGCGTGCGCATCCGGGGCACCTACGGCTACCTGCCCCAGGTGCCCGTCCCCCTCGGGCTGGGCCTCGACCCCAACGGGTTCTCCCATGTCCTGTCGGCCCGAGGACTCGACGTCCTCGACGACGCGCTGGGCAAGGCCCGCACTCAGATGGCCAAGGACCCGAGCTCGGAGAACATCGAGCTGTTCTCCGATCTGGAGGAGCAGTTCCGCGAGAACGGTGGCTACGAGGCCGAGGCCATCATGGCCCGGCTGGCCGACGGCTTGGGACTACGCCAGGAATTGTTGCTCGAGGACATCGAGGGCCTGTCCGGTGGCCAGCGCCGTCGGGTCGACCTCATCCGCATCCTGTTCCAGGGGCCGGACATGATGATCCTGGACGAGCCGACCAACCACCTCGACCTGCCGGCCAAGAAGTGGCTCATGGAAGAGCTGCAGAAGTTCCCCGGGGCCATCCTGGTGGTCAGCCACGACCTGAAGCTGCTCGACCGCTCGATCAACAAGGTGCTCCACCTCTCCGACAGTCGACTGCACGAGTTCAAGGGCACCTACTCGAGCTACCTGACCCAGCTCGAAGCGGACCTGAGCCAACGGGAACGCTCGGCCCAACTGGAGGGGCGGGAGATCAAACGCCTGTCCACGCTGGCCGACTCCATGCGGGGCAGCACCAACCGGCGGGCCCGCATCGCCAAGTCGATCGACAAGCGCGTCGAGCGGTTGGAGTCGTCGAAGACCGAGGTGCACAAGCGGGAGCGGGCCAGCAAGTTCCGCCTGCCCACCCCCACGCGATCGGGCGAGGTCCCGATCCGCACCCACGAGCTGTCCGTCCGCTACGGCCGGTCCACGGTCTTGTCCAATGTGGAATTCCATGCCCGCCGACGCGATCGGGTCGTGATCGTGGGACGCAACGGTGCGGGCAAGTCGAGCCTGCTCCGTTGCCTGGCCGGCGTGCAGAAGCCCTCGGGCGGCACCATCGAGCTGGGGGCCAATGTGGCACTGGGCTACTTCGCCCAGGAGCATGAGCAGGTCAACCTGGACGCCACCGTGCTGGAGAACCTGGACGACAGCGTGTTGACCACCGAGACGGAGCGACGCGCCCTGTTGGGATCGTTCGGCATCGCCGGGAAGGCCGCCCACCAGATGCCGGGCACGCTCTCCGGTGGCGAGCGAGCCAAGCTGGGCCTGGCCATGCTGGCCGCCGGGCGAGCCAACGTGCTGTTGCTCGACGAGCCCACCAACAACCTGGATCCATCATCGATCAAGGCCGTCGGGGGCATGCTCAGCGATTGGGAGGGCACCGTCGTGGTGGTCAGCCACGACCGGGACTTCGTGGCCGCCCTCCAGCCCACCCACTGCCTACTGCTCCCCCAAGAGCAGTTCGTCCACTGGGACGAGCGCTACCTTGAACAGGTGGAGATGAAGTGACGGCGGACCCCACCGCAACGGGCTGAGCATGAAAGTCCGGGAGCCGGCAGAAGACGCACCCGGGGTCGAACGCCTCCTGGCCCTGTCCGACGGCGTCGTCGCCATCGCGTTGACACTGCTGGTGCTGTCGCTGCACGTGCCGGTCAGCACTGCCTTGCATCCCATCAACCCGACGTCCCCAAGCGATCTGTGGCATGCCCTCCAGAACTTGGCCGATCCCTTCATCAGTTACATCATCTCCTTCTACGTGATCGCCCAGTTCTGGTTGGCCCATCACCGCACGTTCCGGCTCATGGTCGGCCACGATGAGGGGTTGGCCTGGTGGAATTTTCTGTTCCTGTTCGCCATCACGCTGCTGCCCTTCAGCGCCGACCTCCTCGGTCAGTATTCCGAGAATCCCGTGGCCGTGGACCTTTTCGCTTTCAACCTCCTGGTAGGCAGCCTTTCCACCATCACGGTCATGACCGTGGCCCAGAGAAAGGGCCTCCTCAAGCCCACGGCCAATCCGCAAGTGCTCCGGGCCGGACGGGTGCGCGCTCTCGGGATCATGCTCGTGGTCGCGGCCTCGATGGGAGTGGCATGGTTCCCCCATCGAGGCCCCGATGTGGCCAAGTACATGTGGTTCCTGATCGCCGTGGTGCCCCGGGTGATGAACCGGTGGGTCGACCAACACATGCCGCTCGACGACGGAACCGCCCCGGCAACCGGCACCGTCGCCCCGGCCGACTGAAGCCACCGGGTTGCGCCCGAGCGCACCGTTAGGCTGATTCGATGGCGGCACATCCCTTCGAGCTGATCTGCGAGATCGAGCCACCGACCACGCCCGACCTGGACCATGTCCGGGACCAGATCGAGGCGCTGGGACCGGTTGCGTCCGCCTTCCTGGTCCCCGACAACCACATCGGACGGGCCACCGTCTCCAGCGTGGCCGTGGCCCATGAAGTGGCGGTGATGGGTGGTCGGTCGATCGCCTGTCTCAATGCCCGCGACCGGAACCTCTTGGGCCTGCAGCGCGACCTGTTGACGGCGGCGGCCTATGGCGTCGACCAATTCCTGTTCGTCTACGGCGACAAACCGGCCACCGGCGGCCGCACCGGTGAGCTCAACGTACGGACCATGATCGACGAGGCTCGAGCGTTCACCGAACGGCCGGGGCTCGACCAGACCTCGCCCTTCCGCATCGGGGCCGCCGCCGGCCTGGGCCCGCTACCGGCGTGGAAGGGCCAGGCGGACTTCCTGTTCGTCCAAGTCGGCTTCGACCTCGCTGCGCTGTTGCGATGGCGCGACCGCATCGAGGCGGACATCCCCGTGTACGCCGGGGTCATGACCCTGGCCAGCGCCACCATGGCCCGCAACCTGGCCGCCACCATCCCCGACATCGCCATCCCTGCCGCCCTGATCCGATCGGTCGAACAGGACCGGACGGCGGGGGTGGAGGCGGCCTGCGAGCTGGTGCTCGAGATCCGCGACAGCCAGGCCTTCGAGGGCGTCCACCTGGTTCCCGTGTCCCGCTACCGCGAGGTGGCCGCTCGCCTGGAGGGCTCGCTGCACTAGCCGTTCAGTTGGGAGACGGGGTTGTTCAGTTCGGAGCCGGTCGGGACAGAGCAGGTTCGGACAAATCAGAGCAGGCCGAGGCGGGTCAGGGTGGACGAGAAGGCATCGAACAGTTCGAGCTCGCCCAGCTCGTGGTGGGCCACCCATCGGGCCTCGGCCGTCTCCCACCCGAGCGTGGCCGGCGGTTCGAAGCGCTGGGGCACGTCGATGATCACCGTCCAGTACGACCAGCCGCCGTGGTCGTCCTGGTGGGTCTCCCCCAGCTCGAACCGGTCGAGCTGGGACCCGATCTCCTCCCCGAATTCCCGCAGCGCGCCGTCGATGGGTTCCTCGCCCAGATCCAAAGCCCCGCCGGGGATGGCCCAGGTCCCTCCCCGGTGGCAGTGAAGGGAGCGTCGGGCCAGGAAGAACCACGTGCCGTCGTCACCCACGTGGCGAACCAGCACCCCGGCAGCCCCGTATCGGCCCCAGCGCACCGACCCGTCAGCCAGCGTGATGAACCCGTCGCCCGATCCGGCGAGGTTCACGGCGACTGCTCTGTGGTCATGGAGTTGGGCACGGTCATGGGCTGCGATCAGTTTTGCACCGGCCAGCGTAGGGCGCCCAACGGATCGGCAGTGCGAGGGTCAGGCCAGAGTCGGACGGGCCTCCAGCCACGCTTCCCATGTCTGGGTTCCCGACCGGTGGTCAGGGGCCAGGTGGACCCCCTGGTCAAACGCCTTGAGGAAGCCGATGGCCGGTACCGGGAGCAGCCGGGCCCCCTTGCCCGTCACCCTCCTCCGGATCCGGTTGAGGTCGTCGATCGACAGGATCTCCGGTCCGCCGAAGTCGGGAGCGCGCCCGCTGGGACCGGCGGCCACCAGCTCGGCCAGCCGTGCGCTCACGTCGTCGGTGGCGACGGGTTGAAATCGGAGATGTGGGGTCTTGACAAAGACGGGGAAGGCGAGGAACCGATCCACCAGATCGTGGAACTGGGTGGCGCGCTGAATGGTCCAGCCCCCGCCGGATTGCTCGAGCAGCCGTTCGGCCTCCAGCTTGGTGCGGTAGTAGGCGAAAGGGTGTCGATCGACACCGACGATGGACACATTGATCACGTGCCGATCGCCCCGGGCGGCCAACAAGGTGCGCATCCCCTCGAGCTCGGTGGCCTTTTGATTTCGGGTGCTGGCTACGGCCTGGATGACCGTGTCGACACCGTCCAGGGCCGAGGCCAGGCCTTCCCCGGTCCGGATGTCACCGCGGTGGGACACCACTCCGGTGGGCACGACCGGGGCACTCCGGCGGGACAGCACTCGAACGCCGTGACCCCGTTCGACCAGGACGGAGGCGAGCGGTTGACCGAGCGTGCCGGTCCCTCCGATGACCAGTACCTGAGCCACGGAACCCGACCCTAGCCATGTGGCCCTGGTGGCTCCACATCGAACATATGTTCGCTACCATGGTCGGTATGAGTGCCCCCGCCTCCTTTCGGTGGAAGCTGGCTGACGACGAGACCGGCGGCGGCCAGCTGGCCTTTTTCAGCCCGGAAGACCTGGGCCGGCGCCACGTAGGGACGGGGGAGTTCCGGGGCTACGAGTTCCTCCACGTCAACGCCAAACGGATCATCAACGCGGTGCCGGCCGCATCATCCATGCCCTTCCGCCACACCATCAACGCCTACCGGGGCTGCAGCCATGCCTGCGTGTACTGCTTTGCCCGACCTACCCACGAGTACCTGGGACTCGGCGTGGGCGAGGACTTCGAACGCAAGCTGGTGGTCAAGATCAACGCCGTCGAGCGGGTGCGGGCAGAACTTCGATCCGACCGGTGGGCGGGCGAGGCCATCGCCATGGGGACCAATACCGACCCCTACCAACGCTGCGAGGGCAAGTACCACTTGACCAGGGGAATCGTCTCGGCCCTGAGCGAGGTGGCCAACCCCTTCTCCATCCTCACCAAGTCCACGCTGATCGTGCGGGACCTCGACCTTCTGGCCGAGGCGGCCACCCGGACATCGGTGCAGTGCAGCTTCTCCATCGGCACGCTGGACGATTCGATATGGCGAGCCACCGAGCCGGGAACCCCGCACCCGCGCCAGCGAGTCGGGGCGCTCAAGAAGCTCGTCGATGCCGGTGTAGCCACGAGCGTGCTGGTGGCCCCGGTCATTCCCGGGCTGTCCGACGCTCCCGATCAACTGGCCGAAGTGGTCGATGCCTGCCTGGAGGCCGGGGCCCGGTCGGTGACGGCCATCCCCCTCCACTTGCGACCGGGGGTCCGCGAGCACTTCATGGACTGGCTCCGCCGCGAGCGGCCCGAGCTGGTCCCGCGCTTCGAACGGCACTACCGACGGTCCTATCTCGCCGCGTCGGATCAGGAGCGGATCACCGGGTTCGTGCGAGATCGGGTGGCCGCCCGCCGATGACCATTCGTTCTAACGGTCCTTCATCACCAGGTCGGCCAAGTACGAGCCGCCTCCGGGCAGGGTGACCACCTCGAATCCGTTCCGCTCGGTGAGCCACTGACGGTTCCGTCTGTGGATGTCATGCTCCTGGTCGAACCGATTGAGGGCAACGACCAGGCGCGCCGATGCCCCGTCGGTATGGTCTGTGGCCGAAATGCCCCCGACCAGGGGCGAGAGGGCCTCGGTCGACAGTCGGACGCTGTTGATCGTGCCCAGTCCGGCATCAGCCACCAGCAGCACGATCTGCGGTCGGAGCAGCCGGCCCAGGTCGACCGCGTCACCGTCGGACGCCTGGGGCGAGCGGACGCCGCCCGCCGTCTCCACCAAGCCGACGGCTACGGGGGGCTCGGGCCAGCGGAGCTCGTCGGCCAGGTCGTCGACTGTGAAGGGGGGAAGGCCGAGCATCTCGGCCGCCATCGGGGGAGCCATGGCCCGGTGGTAGGAGCGAGCGGGCAGGCACACCACATCAGGGTCCTCGCCCGACGCCTGGCCCAGGACTTCGGCGTCGGTACGCTCTCCCAACTGGTCGGCCTCCAGGTCGACATCGAAGGACTGGGCCGGTTTGCGGGCGGCGACGGTGAGCCCCCTCACCCGCAGCTCCTCGAGCAGGTTGGCCGCCACCCATGTCTTCCCCACTTCGGTGCCCGTGCCGCACACCAGGACCAGCCGTTCAGGAGGCGAGGGCATTGGTCTCCGTCGACCCGCTGGGTCGGTCGGGGGGCGCGGCCGCCGTCGGGTTCTCGGGCCCGGCCGCCGCCAGGGCCAGGCCGGCCAAGCCCGATGCCAGCCGTTCCACCTGCTCGTCGGTGTGGGCCGCCGACAGGGTCACCCGCAATCTGGACGTCCCCACCGGGACGGTCGGCGGTCGGATGGCCGGGACCCAGAGCCCTTGCGACTGCAACGCGCTCGATGCAGCCACGGTGTCGGACTCCTCGCCGATCACCACGGGGATGATCGGGGACCGGTGTTGGGGGTCGGGGGCGATCCGGGCCACGAAGCGGGACAGACGGGCGCGGAGGCTGTCGCCCTCCGCCGATCGCACGATGCCGAGCGCGGCCAGGGCCGCGGCGGCATCGGCCGGGGTAGGGGCGGTGGTGAAGATGTACGGTCGAGCCCGATTGACCAGGAGCTCGATCGAACGGGACGGGCCGGCGACGAATCCGCCCAAGGCCCCCAAGGTCTTGGACAGGGTCCCCACCCGCAGCACGTCGATCTCGTCCATGGCCCCGGCCCGCAGGTCGGGCCCGAGCACGGCGTGGGCCTCATCCAGGACGAGCAGGGCGCCATGGCGGCCGGCCAGGTCCACCAGCCCCTCGAGATCGGCCTCGTCGCCATCCATGGAGAAGACCGTGTCCGACACGATCACTGCCCGCTCCGGTGACGCTGCCACCAGCCGGTCCAGCGCCTCCAGATCGCGATGGGGGAACACGGCGACCGGGGCCCGAGCCAGCCGGCACCCGTCGATGATCGACGCGTGGTTCAGCTCATCCGAATAGATCCGGGCCCCCTGGGCCCCGAACACCGACAACACCGACAGGTTGGCGGCGAAGCCGGTAGGGAACAGGACCGCCCGTTCGCACTGCCGCCACTCGGCCAGCGCCGTCTCTAGCGCGACGTGGATGGGGCGGGAGCCGGTGATGAGCCGGGATCCTCCCGAGCCGGCACCCCACCGGTCGAGGGCGTCGTGGGCGGCATCGACCACGGCAGGATGCGACGTCAGGCCCAGATAGTCATTGGAGGCGAACGACACCACCTGGTTCCCGGCCGCGGCCAGGACGCCAGAGGGCCCCCAGGCATCGAAGGTGCGCGGCACACGCCACTGCCCGGCGGCCTCCACCGTGGCGCAGGTCGCTTCCACCCACTCCGACCACGGCGACGGCCGGTCGCTCACCGGCTGCCCTCGGCCGAGAGGCCTCGACCGTCCTCGTCCCACACGGCGGCGATCGAGGCGGCCAGGACCTCGACCACGTGGTCGATCTCGGCCACCGTGGTCGTCAACGGAGGCATCACCACCACCACATCGCCCAGCGGACGGAGCAGCACGCCCTGATCGACCGACCGGGCGCACACCCGTCGACCCCAGCGCTCGCCTCCCGCTGGTGGTGCCAGCTCGACACCGGCCATCAACCCCCGTTGGCGAACCGCCCCCACCCCCGGGCGCGCCTCGATGTGGGTGGCCAGCGCCTTGGTCAAGGCGGCCGCCGTGGTCGTGACGTTGGCCAGCACGTCCCACTCCTCCAGGAGCTGCAGATGGCGCAAGGCCACCGCGCAGGCCAGCGCATTTCCACCGTAGGAGTGGCCGTGGTACAGCGTCTGCTCGCTGAGATCAGGCCCGTCGAAGGCGGCGATCACCGGACCGGAGGCCACGGTGGCCGACAGGGCCAGATACCCACCGGTGATGCCCTTGCCCAGACAGAGGATGTCCGGTCGAAGGTCACCCCACTCGGAGGCGAAGAGCTTCCCGGTGCGCCCGAAGCCCGTGGCCACCTCGTCGCAGATGAGCAGCACGTCGTGGTCTCGACACGCTCTTCCCAGGCGGGCCAGATCGGAAGGCTCGGCCACCAACATGCCCGAAGCCCCTTGCACCAACGGCTCGATCACCACCGCGGCCAGCTCGGGTGCGTGCCGCTCCACGGCGGCCACCGCCTTGTCGGCCCAATCGGCCTCGGCGTAACCGGGGGTCCGGAGCACCGGGAACCGGAGGGGATCGAAGAGCCCGGTGCCGAATCCCCCGTCACCCAGTGACAGCGCGCCGACCGAGTCCCCGTGGTAGGCCCCGCCCAGGGCCAGGAACTGGGTCCGACCCTGCTCTCCCCGATTGACCCAGTACTGGAAGGCCACCTTGAGCGCCTGCTCGACGGCCACCGCCCCATCGGAGGCGAACAGCACGTGGGCATCGTCGACCGGGACCACCGCGGCCAGGGCCTCGGCGAACTCGATCGACGCCCGGTTGCCGTTTCCGAGCAGGGTCGAGTGGGCCACCTTGCCCAGCTGGTCGACCAGTGCGGCGTCCAGTTCGGGCACGTGGTGCCCGAGCGTGGTCACCCACAAGGACGAGATGGCATCGAAGTACCGGTTCCCGTCGACATCGACCAGGGTGCGGCCCTCAGCCCGTTCCACCGTGATCGGCGTGGAGTCTTCGTAGGTGGCCATCTGGGTGAACCCGTGCCACACCACGGCGGCATCACGGGCGGCCCACTCGGCTGCGTTGGTCGTCTTCCGGGTAGTCATCGGCGCAAGTCTTGTCCACCGGGTGGACCGGGGCGAACCGATCGGGACTCGGGTGGGGTCGACGGTGACCTCAGCGGGCCGAAGGGCGCTCAGCGGGTGCCCGATAGGCTCCGCTGCATGGATCGGATCGGTGTGGTCGACACCATGTTCGCCCGCTATGACATGGGAGCGGAGGCCCTCGACGAGCTGGCCCACTGCCCGGGGCACGGCGAGCGGTTCGAGGTGCTCTACCGCACCGTTCCCGGGTTCAAGGACCTGGGGGTGGCCTGCAAGCGCCTGATCGAGAACGAGGGCTGCCGCATCGTGGTCGCCCTGGGGATGCCGGGCAAAGCGGCGATCGACCAGGTCTGCGCCCATGAGGCATCCCAGGGGATCATGCTGGCCCAGCTACTGACCTCGACCCCCATCCTGGAGGTCTTCGTCCATGAGAACGAGGAGGAGGACCCGGCCAAGCTGGCCGCCGTCTGCGTCAACCGGGCCCGCGACCACGCCCGGAACGCCTATTGGATGGTCTACGAGCCCGAACAGCTCACCCGGCGGGCCGGGCGGGGGATCCGCCAGGGTTACGACAACGCCGGTCCCATCGCTCCGGACTGAACAGTGCCGATCGCCGCCCCGGACCTCCCGATCCTGAGGACGGCGGCATGAACGGCTCCGAGTCCACGGCACGGTCGATGTGGAGGCTGCTCGAACCGCTGCACGCTGTCACTTACTTCGCCCCCGAAACGGCCGAGGCCTTTCGATCGGTGGGCACCAGGGGCTTTTGGATGGGGTACTTCGGCGGGCGGGCCGCACCAATGGGCGAGGCCGGCGCCTCGGTGGTGGCAGCCACCTTCTTCAATTTCTCCCCGACCATGGTGGTCCGTTCGGTCCCCGACGTCTGGTCCTTCGCCACCCCGGCCCAGCTGCTCGCGGCCCGTTCCACCGCGGCCACCTGGGCCCTGCGCCGGCTGCTCGGTCCCCTCGCCCACTCGCCCCAGGTTGCGGCGGCGGCAGCATTGGGCCGGCGGGCCGTCGACGGGCTGGTGACGGCGGGACGGCCCCTGGCCGCGGCCAACGCCTCCCTCCCCTGGCCGGCCGACGAGGTGACGGCCTTGTGGCAGGCCGCCACCGTGCTGCGCGAGCATCGCGGCGACGGGCATGTCGCTGCTCTCGTGGTCGAAGGGCTCGATGGCTGCCAGGCCCATGTGTCCCTGGCTGCAATGGGAGCCGTACCCCGCACCGTGTTGCAACCCAACCGAGGGTGGACGGACCAGCAGTGGGACGATGCAGAGCGGACCCTGGCCCAACGGGGCTGGCTCGACCGTGACGGGCGTGCCACCGACGAGGGCATCGCCGGCCGAGCCGCCATCGAGGCAGCCACCGACCGCCTGGCCTCGGATCCCTGGGAGCAGCTGGGCGCCAGCGATACCACGGCACTGGCCCAGGCGTTGGCCCCACTGACCAGGGCCGTCCTCACTTCGGGGGTCATACCCGACGTGAACCCGATGGGCCTGCCCGCCGAGCTCTGATCAGTCCGGCCCAGGCGGAAGATGCCTCAGGAGCGCGGGCCCCGCTCCCGCCTCAGCTCTCCGGATCGCGGGGCAGCCCGAGGGTCCGCTCTCCGATGATGTTCCGCTGCACCTCGGCCGTGCCCCCTCCGATGGTCAGAGCCGGTGCGAACAGGAATCCCTGGCTCCAGATGACCTCAGGCCAGCGGAAGGACCCCGCTGCCGGCCTCGAGCCATCGACCGGCCCCCTTCCGGCCAGCATGCCCGCCGACCCGGCCAGGTCCTTGGCCAGAGTCATGACGTCCTGGCCGTGCCGATCAGCCAACGCCTTGCGCACCGACGCCTCGGCCCCGGGCTCGATACCGGACACCGCGGCGGAGATCATGCGTAAGCGGATCAGCCGGAGGATCTCACCGTCGGCCCACACCCGGGCCAAGCGCTGGCGGAGCTGCGGATCGCTCGCTCCTCCGGCGTCCCTCACCACATCGATCAGGTCCTGGGCCGTCGGCCCCTGGCCCCACAGCGCCCCGGACCCCGACAACGACACCCGCTCGTTGCCCAGCGTGACCTTGGCCAGTGCCCAGCCCCGATTGACCTCCCCCACCAGGTTCTGGTGCGGGATGCGGACCTCGTCGAAGAAGACCTCGTTGAAGGTGTGGTCGCCCGTCATGTCCACCAGGGGTCGGACGGTGATGCCGGGTGCGTCCATGGGGCAGATGAAATAGGAGATGCCCTGCTGCTTGGGGGCCTCGGTGTCGGTTCGGGCCAACAGGATGCCGAA
>DATMMO010000289.1:0-5765 GCA_035569695.1 Acidimicrobiales bacterium
CTCCAGATCGGGCAACGCCTCCCCCTCGGCCACCGCCCCGGCCAGCAGGGCCGGGTAGTCGATGCCCAGGAATCCCCGCACAGTGAAGAGGACCCGGGCTCCCGACGACTGGAGGATGTAGGCGGCCTCTTTCCCTTTGAACCGGGTATTGAGGGGCACCAGCACGGCACCGGCCCCGACCACACCGAGGGCGGCGACCACCCAGGCCGCGCTGTTGGGGGCCCAGATGGCGACCCGATCCCCCCGCTCGATCCCGTTGGCTATCAGCGCCCGGGAGGCGGCGGCCACGTCCTCAGCCAGCCGGTCGAAGGTCAGCCGGATGGTCGTGCCCGCGGGGCCATGGGCGTCGACCAGCGCCTCGGTTTCGCCGAAGCGGGCGGCGGCGTCCTCCACCAGCCCGGGGATGGTCTCCCACTGCAGATCGCCACGCGGGTCGATGAGGATGGACACCGTTGTCAGGGTAGTCGAGGGGGCCTGGGGTGCAGCTCGATGCAGGTGCTTCGATGCAGTCAGTGCTGGTCAGCGCGGGCTAGAGCTCGGCTCGGCCCAAAATGTCTGGCCCTTGACCGGATCGTCGGATGTCGACCACGAGGACCCGAAACCTGTCAAACCCCGGTGGCCAGTCCAGCCAAGCTCAGGTCAATTCATGTCGGCAATGTATGGCCGGAGCCCGATGGCCAGATCCACGCAAGCGCCGAGAAGGACATCGCGTTCGATACCGGTGATCGGGCGCAACAACGACAAACGGGTCCCGAGAATGGGCACAGGCAGAGGTCGTCCGGCATTTTCGAACCAGAAGTACTCCTGCCATGCTGCCTGGGCCGCTTGCGACAGTGTCCATCCTGCCGCCCGTCGAATGACGTCCAACCGACCCACCTGCTCACCTGACGGCCCGAAGACACAGACCCGGAAGAGCTCAAGTGTCATGGCCTCCTCGGCGTCGGCGACGAACGTGAACAGCTCGCCTCCGTCGGTCAGTACGGCCGAGGAAGTCGGACCCCGCTCGATGGTTGCGAACTCCGTTCCATCGCCGCGGGTGAGGATGGTCGGCGCTCCCTCCCTGGAGGCGATCCCGACAACGGCGCCTTCGCCGTAGGTAAGCCGGTGATTGCCCGTTCCGCCGTTCTTGAACCCCAGCAGCGTGCCGAACTTCTTGCCTTTCCCGTCGCCGGCTCCTTGGACTCCGACGGCGATCGGATCGCCCGGTCCGTCGTGAAAGGTGATCTGGAGGGCGTTCGACTTCTTGTGGACGACACGACCCTCGATAACCGTTGGCGGATCCGGCTGGGAATTCATGGCGGAACCTTAGATGCAGCCCGCACGTCAGTCGGACTACGGCAGGTCGGGTGACTCGAGCCGGCTCAGGGGTGCTGGCTCGACACCGAGACCACCTCGCCGGTCATGAACGTGGCGTACTGGCTGGCCAGGAACACGATCACGTTGGCCACCTCCCAGACCTCGGCCGCCCGCCCGAAGACCTCGCGGCGGCTCAGCTCCTCCAGCTCCTCCTCGGCCATCACCTTGTTCAAGAAAGGGTGATGGGCCAGGCTGGGTGACACCGCATTGACCCGCACGTTGTAGGGGGCGGCCTCCACTGCGCTGCATCGGGTAAGGGCCATGACCCCGGCCTTGGCCGCGGCGTAGTGGGCCTGGCCGGCCTGGGCCCGCCAGCCCAGGACCGAGGCGTTGTTGACGATCACGCCGCCGCCGAGCACGTAGAGATGGCCGAGGGCGGCGCGCATGCACCGGAAGGTGCCCGTGAGGGTGATGTCGAGCACCTTTGACCACTGCTCGTCGGTCATCTCCACGATGTCGACTTGTCCCCCAAGGCCTGCGTTGTTCACGGCCACATCGAAGCGCCCGTGGGCCTTGATCGTGGCGTCGTAGAGGTGTTGGACCTGGGACTCCTCGGTGACATCACAGCGCAGGGCCAGCGGTCGGTTGCCCCCCGCCAGCTCGGCCAGCTGGTCGGCTGCCTCACCCAGCCGCCGCTCGTGGGCATCGGAGACCACGACGGTGGCCCCCTCCTCGATGCACCGTTTGGCCGTGGCGAACCCGATGCCGGTGCCGGCCGCCGCCGTGACCACCACGATCTTGCCCTCCAGCAAGCCGTGCCCCGGGGGTGGGGTGGGAGGAGCGGGCATCGCCCTCTCCTCGGTGCTGGTGGCGCTGGACGCGTCGGTCATGAGGGGTCCCCTTTGGGCTTGGGTGTTGGCTCGGTCTCGGTCGCTGCTCGTCGGCGCGTGGCGTCTCTTCTGGGCGTGGCGTCGGCCTTGGGCTCGGGCGGCAGGCCCAGGACCCGTTCGCCGATGATGTTCTTCTGGATCTCGTTGGACCCGCCGTAGATGGTCTCGGACCGGCTGAACAGGAACGAGCGCTGCACCTCGTCCAGCTCGTACGGGAAGGCCTCGGCGACCATGGAGGCCGGCCCGATGAGGTCCATGGCCAGCTCACCCAGGGCGCGGTGCCAGGTGGCCCAGTAGAGCTTGATGATCGAGGCCTCCGGCGGGGCCACCGGCCCATCGATGTTCGACAGGCTCCGCAGCGTGTTGTAGCGCAGGATCTCGAGCTCGGCGTAGGCGCCGGCCAGCCGCTGGCGCATGACCGGGTCGCTGTCCTTGCCGTTCTCCCGGGCCAGCTCGATCAGGTGGTCGAGCTCGCGGCGAAAGGTCAGCTGGTGGCCAAGCAGGGCCACGCCCCGTTCGAAGGCCAGGGTGGCCAGGGCTACGCGCCACCCGTCCCCCACCTCACCGAGCACGTTCTCCCCAGCCGTGCGGGCACCGTCGAAGAACACCTCGTTGAACTCCGAGGTCCGGGTGAGCTGGGTGATGGGGCGGACCTCGATCCCCGGCTGGTCCATGGGGACGAGCAAATAGGACAAGCCCTTGTGGCGCACGGACCCCGGCTCGGTGCGACAGACCACGAAACACCAATCGGCGGTGTGGGCCAGCGACGTCCACACCTTCTGCCCGGTGACCACCCATTCGTCCCCGTCCAGCACCGCCTTGGTCGACACGTTGGCCAGGTCGCTCCCGGCATTGGGCTCGGAGTAGCCCTGGCACCACAGCTCGGTGCCGTTGCGGATGGCCGGGAGGAAGCGCTCCTTCTGCTCGGGCGTGCCGTAGTGGATGAGGGTGGGAGCGATCAGCCCCTCCCCCATCACGTTGACCCGGCCCGGGGCCTTGGCCTTCACGTACTCCTCGTTGAAGATGACCTGGTGGGCGATGGACGCCCCCCGGCCCCCGTACTCGGTGGGCCAGCCCAGGCCGGTCCAGCCCGCCTCGGCCAGCACCTTCTCCCAGCGCTGGCGGGTCTCGAACCCGTACGTCTCGTCCCCCGAGCCCCCGCGGCCGCCGAGGGCGGCGAACTCCCCGACCACGTGGTCGGTCAGCCAAGCGCGCACTTCCTTGCGGAAGGCCTCGTCCTCAGGGTTGTCTCGTAGGTCCATGAATGGATGTGCTCGTCGGGTGCGATGGCTCTTCGGGAGGGAAGAGGTCCAGGCGGGAACCAGGGTTCCGGAGGACTCTATCTTCGCAAAGTAAGCGGCCCAGGATGCGAGCCCCTCCTCGGTGCATCAGCCAGTCGTGCCAGCACCCACGTGCCCGCGAATGAACAGAGCTGCTCCGAGCCCGATCAGTCCCACAACCGCCAGAGCAATCATCGCCGCCGCGTACGAGTGGCGGGTGAAGGTAGAAATAAGGATTGTCCCGGCAATCGCCGTGCCCAGTGATGAGCCGAGATTGGAGATGGAGCGAGAAAGACCCGATATCTCACCCTGTTGGGCTTCACCGAAGGACGATTGCACCACATTCACGGATGGAGTGAGCATCACGCCCACTCCCAAGCCGATGAGCAGCAGCCCAGGGGCAAAGGCCCAGGGACTGGGAGACCCCGCCACAAATGCGAGCAGCAGAGCGATCCCTGCGATTGTCGCGCCAAATCCGGCCACAATAAGGGTCCGTTGAGCGTATTTCTTTGCTAACCGCTCTGCCGCGAGGGATGAGACCAGGATGCCGCCAGTGGCTGCCGTGAAGATCACGCCCGTCTGGATCGCGTTGTAGCCCCGGACAACTTGAAGATATGCCGAAACGACGAACGCCGTCCCTATCAGCAGCAGCCACTGGACATTCTGTGTGACAAGTCCGAGGTTCGACGTTCGGTTACGAAAGAGCGCAGTCGACAGCAAGGGTTCCCGACCACCTCGCTCCCAGGACCGGATATGCAACATGAAGAGAGCGAGCACAATGGCTCCGACGAATATCAACACGGCTGTCAGTGCCAAGTTGGTGTCGGCCGCTAGCACGCCCATGACGATGAGGACCAAACCAGCGGCGGAGAGGACCGCACCGAGCAAGTCGAATGGTTTCGTCGGATCGGCTGGGACGGGATCGACGAGCGAGCGGCTCAGCAGGAGGATAGCGACGACCACGATGGCCTGAAAGACGAAGGCGGCCCGCCAGCTGATGGCAGTGGTGATCAGACCACCGATCAGCGGTCCGGCAGCTGCGCCGACGCCACCCATCCCGGTGATGACCCCAAAGGCCCGGGCCCGCGACGTCATATTGGTGAACAGCATCGTCGTGAGGATGTAGACAGGGGGGATCAAGAGGGCAGTGCCGACGCCCTCGAAGATCGAATTCCCGAGAATGAGGACAGCCAGATTCGGTGAGACTGCACTGATCAAGGCTCCGGCTCCATAAATCACGAGTCCGATCGTGAAGCACCGCTTCCTTCCCCAGCGATCGGTCAACTTGCCGCCTGGGATCATGAGGGCGGCCATGACGAGCAGGAAGACGGTGATGGCAATTTGCACGCCCTGGGCGGTCGTGTCCAGGTCCTTGCTGATGTCAGTGATCATCACGTTCATATTGGAGCCGGCGAAGCTGCAAATGAACTGCGCAAGAGCCAGGGGAATCAAGATCTTCCGCAGTGAAGGCGGCGCCTGCCCGGGAGGGAGGCCCTCAGCCATTTCGCACCGCACCACATGACTGCACGATGGCTACTCCCCCCACCTCATGGGAATTCGCTCGCCCGGCACATTCACGTGTTTTGATTCACAAGCTCGAGCTCATCCGGCTTGGCGCGCATTCGGCCTGGCGCACATTCGGTTTGGACCGCATTCTTCCGGGGCAAGCGAGGACTGGTCATAGTTTTTACGGGTCCTGTGGAGGCGAGAGAAGGGGGACTTTTTCTCGGAGAACCGCATCCGACAGTGGACGTATATCCGGCATAAGACTATCTTAAATTACGCATGGCTTTCTTGCCTATGACGTTTCCAAGCAGATGTCGGTGGGGCCCACTGCGACATCCGCAGCCAAGGGGAGCGCCCGTCAGCGTCCGACACCCGGTCCGGAAGTCGGAGTCAAACGATCGCTTGGATGACTGTTCAGACCTCTGACCCGGGTCCGCCCAGTCCGAGGGACCGGAGCGGGATCGCCCTCAGGGCTCCGACGCCGCCATATCCATCACGACCGGTTGGGATCCGGCGCAGTCGTGCCTTAGCTCAAGCTTCGCCTGGCCGGATGTGCCGCCTGCTCGCGTGCCATGCGCCGGCCGGGTTTGGCAAATCCACCTTTGTCGGCCAGTGGTGTGAACGAGATCGGCGCCCCTCCTCCTGGCTCACACTCCGGGAGGCCGACAACGATCCGGTTCTCTTGCTGAAGCGCCTATGGGGCGCGTTGGAGCAACTGGAGAGGCTCGACCCTGGCTACGGCCAAGACCTCGAGTCTCTCTATCCTCAAATCGACGCAGCAGCCGACCGGCTT
>DATMMO010000290.1:0-7386 GCA_035569695.1 Acidimicrobiales bacterium
TATTGATGCCGGCAAAGTCCGCATCGGTCGAAGGCACGGCCACCCATCGGGTTCCGAAAAGGGATCCGGCCCCCGCTCCGGCGGACTTGTCCCAGAACGCTTTGGTCGAGCTGAAGTAGACCGTATTGCCGACCTTCACCAGCTTGACTGCTTGTCCGGAGATGGTGATCACACCCCTGCCCTTCCCCGACGAGCTCACCGACACCTGGAAGTTGGCGGTGGACCCGCCTTGCTGAGTGGCGCCGCCGTAGGTGAACGACTTCGCCCCGGCAGTTGCGGCGGAGGCGGCGGTGAGGATCGAACTGGCGCTCTTGCTGGCCACGCCGTTGTTCGAGGCCGCGCTGGCGGGGGCGACCACCCCCAGGGCCAGGACCCCCGGAGCGGCAATCAGCAACAAGGAGAAAGAGGTGCGACGACGCATGAGCTGGGTCCCTTTCGATGTGGCGCCCGATTCCTGGCCCACAGTGTGGGGGGAAGGAGGCCAGTCCCGTGGGTGCCCGCGTTCCCCGTATGAATGTAACGATCCGATGACAATCTACGCCATTCTGCCGCCACATGTTTGGATGGTCACACTCCGCGCGCAAAACCGGGCTGAGTGACTTGTCTGTCCAGCCTTGCCTTGCCGCCGGTCAGGTGCCGGCAAAGGCCCGAACCATCCGACGCCGCCACTGCTCCAGGTGCGGTCCGCGCTCGGTGGGCGTCTTCCCCATCCGCACCACCACCAGGTCCACCCCGGGCGAGATGAGGATGGATTGGCCCTCGTATCCGGACGCCCGAAAGCTTCCGTACTCGTCGCCCACCACCCACCAGTGAGCCCCGTAGAGGTCGCCGTCCTCGGGGTCGACCGAGTGGGGGCTGCGGCCGTGGTCCACCCAGCCCTCCGGGAGCAGACGGTGCCCGTCCCAGATGCCGTCCCGCAGGTACAGGTAGCCGAACCGGGCGTAGTCGCGGGCGGTGGCGTGCACGGAGGACGAGGCCACCCAGGTGCCTGCCCCGTCGAACCCGGGCGTCGCCGACATCATGCCGATCGGCTCGAAGAGGCGTCGGCACAGGTACGACTGGTAGTCGTCCCCCCGGCCGACCATTCGAGCCACGATGGCCGAGATGACGTTGCTCGTCCCGCTCGAATAGTTGAAGCGGCTGCCCGGGGTGACGGCCAGCGGCTTGGCCTCGGTGAAGGCAGCCATGTCCTCTTGCCCCGACCCGAAGAGCATGTCGATGACATCGGAGGGGGAGCCGAGGATGTACTCCTCGATGAATTCGAGCCCGTCCCGCATCTCGAGCAGGTCCTCCAGGGTGATGGCGCCACGAGGATCCCCTGCTTCCTGCCAGGCGGGCACGGGAGCGGGGGCCCCGACAGCCAGACGCCCATCGCCGACCAACGTGCCGACGATGGCGTGCAGCATCGATTTGGCCATCGACCACGAAAGGAGCCCGGTCTCGGGCCCGATCGGCTCGGACGGGCCATCCCAGCGCTCGAGCACGCCGGCGTAGCGCTCGGCCACCAGGCGCCCCTGGTGGATAACGACCGCAGCGTAGGTGGTGGCCAGGGGACCAGCCTCGTCGAACAGCTCATCGAGCAATCGGTCCAGCGGCACCCCGGGTGGTGCGTGGCCGGTGGGCCATTGGCCGGTGGGCCACGGCGTCCCCGGCGGCTGGTCGGCCAAGGCGACGTAAGGAACCGCGATCGGCGCTGTCTCGCTCATCGAGCCAGCATCGCAGACGGCTCCGGTCCCGGTTGGTTTGTCGGGGCCACCGAACGGGAATGAGTCGTTTGTAGGGAAGCGCCTGTTCGTGGTGCGAACGGGTTCGTCGTCAGCAAGCGGTGTGGGGGCTCGGTTTGGTGGAGCCAGTTGAACAACCTGCGGGTGCAGCTGCTGTCCGATCCTGGGAGGAGACCTGGCCGGGGGCTCCGGACTTCGCTCCACAAGGGCGATGTCGTTTCGTGGTGAGCCCGCCACGAAACTTCCTCTACCCGGCTCTTCTCTTGCTGCTGGCCGAAGAACCCCGGCACGGGTACTTGTTGTGTGATGCGCTCTCCAACCTGGGCCTGGGGCGGATGGATCGACCGAGCGTGTACCGGGCGTTGGCCGAGCTGGAGGGTGACGGACTGGTGCGCAGCTGGGACGCGGCACCCACGGCCGGTTCCACCCGTCATGTTCACGCCGTCACGCCCCAGGGCGAACAGGCACTCGAGGCATGGATGTCCATCGTGTCCCGGGAACGAAACAGCTTGGAGCTGGTGCTCCAGCGCTATTGGTACACCAATGCCAGGCGCCTGGAGGGAATGGGCATCGACGCCCGGGCTCCTGGAGCCGACTCGTCGGTAACGGCCGGTCACCCGGACAGATTCGAGGTCAAGGCCGATCGGTCCAGTTTGACCGTCGAGGCCCGGTCGAATGTCGGGCCCATCGCCTTCAGCGCCACCAGCCTGGATGGATGGATCGACGTCGAGTTACAGGACGGGCTGGTGGCCAAGGACACCATGCCCGCCGCCCGTCTCGAAGTGCGAGTGACCGAACTGACCTCGGGAAATGCCATCTACGATGCCGAATTGCTTCGGCGGGTTGATGCTCGTCGCTATCCGGTAGTCACGGTGGAGCTGAGATCACTGCACCACATGGGCGAGGGCAACTGCTATCGGGTCGACGGCGACGTGACCCTGCACGGCATCACCCAGCGCGTGGGCGGAGTGATCACGGCTACGGCGCACGAACGCCGGCGGCGCGGCTTCAAGCGCCCCGAACAGATCGATCGGTCCATGATCGTTGCCGGCGCGCAGGTATTCGACATCAGTCGCTTCGACATGGCCGTTCCCACCATGCCGCTGTTCAAGATCTATCCGGATGTGCGCCTGCGCCTCCACCTCGAGGCCGACCAGACGACGGAGCCGCAGCTGTCGCCCTAACTGAGCCTCAGGCGGACCGGCCCATGGCCACGGCCGCGTCCCGGTGTAGCCGGCCGAAGTTGTAGTACGCCGCGCATGCCCCTTCCGATGACACCATGCACGTGCCGATGGGGGTCTCCGGCGTGCACCCAGTGCCGAACACCTTGCACTCCCACGGCTTGATCACACCCTTCAGGACCTCGCCGCACTGGCACGCCTTGGGATCGGCCACCCGGACCCCGGGAATCGAGAAGCCGAGCTCGGCGTCCCACTGGGCAAACTCGGGGCGCAGCTTCAGCGCACTCTGGGAGATAAAGCCGAGTCCCCTCCACTCGAAGTGGGGACGCAGCTCGAACACCTCGGCCAGTATGGCCAAAGCGCGAGGGTTGCCCTCGTCGCGCACACAACGTGTGTACTGGTTCTCGACCGAGCAGCGTCCCTCGCGGATCTGGGTGAGCAGCATGACGATGGCTGACAAGATGTCGAGCGGCTCGAACCCAGCTGTGACCAATGGCTTCCCGTACTGGGCGGGGACGAAGCGGTACGGGCGGTTGCCGACCACAGTGGAGACGTGACCGGGTCCCAAGAAGCCGTCGAGGCGCAGGTCGGGCGACTCGAGAATGGCCTTGATGGGCGGGACGATCGTCACGTGATTGCAGAACACGCTGAAGTTGGTCACTGACTCGGATCGCGCCTTGAGCAGGGTGATGGCGGTGGAGGGAGCTGTGGTCTCGAATCCGACGGCAAAGAAGACCACCCGCCGGTCTGGGTTCTCCTGGGCGATGCGCAGGGCATCAAGCGGCGAGTACACAAAGCGCACGTCGGCGCCGCGGGCCTTGGCTTCGAGCAGGTTGCCTCGGCTGCCCGGCACCCGCATCATGTCGCCGAAAGAGGTGAAGATGACGCCCGGTTCACCGGCCACGGCGATGGCATCGTCGACCCGACCCATGGGGATCACGCACACCGGGCAACCGGGCCCGTGCACGAGCTCGACCGACTGGGGCAGGACGTGCTCGATGCCATGTCGGTAGATGGTATGGGTGTGTCCGCCGCACACCTCCATGAACTTGAACTGACCACCCTCGGCCAGCACGGTGATGCGCTCGATCAGGGCGCGGGCGGCGGAGGGGTCGCGGTACTCGTCGACGAACCTCACGCCACCCTCAGTCCGGATCGCTGCTCGTCCTGGTTGAGACGATCAGCCATGATCCCCGCTCCTTGGCGGATGAAGTCACGGGCAATGCTCAGGCTGCCGACCAGGAGATCACGTACCTCCTCGGAGGAGGAGATCGTCCGCCACGACTCGAGCAGATCGTTCCACCCCTTTTCCCCGGCGCGGGTACCGAGCACGTAACCCAACGCGAATCCGATCATGGTTCCCATGGCGTCATCCTCCTGCCCTCATGGTTGCTCTCTCCTCGATGCGCGACTGTCGGAGCGCGTCGACCTCGTCGGTATAGGCCTGGCCCATCAGCTGCAGGCCCTGGAGGGCCCGGTCGGCTTCGGCCTCATCGATCTTCGACATGGCGAATCCGACGTGGATCAAGACCCAGTCGCCGATGGCCACGCCCTCGTCCTCGAGCAAGCCGACGTTGATCATGCGCCGAACCCCGGCCACATCCACCTTGGCCAGGTGCTCGTTGTCCGGGTCTCGTGCGACGACCTGTCCGGGAATGCCCAGGCACATGGGTGGTCCTCCTCAGTGTGGGGCCGTGGCCGCGGGGCCGGGGCGGTACTCGATCGATTCCAGAACCAGCTCGTCGCCACCGGTCAGTTCCAGGTCGACGCCGCCGCAACCAGGGCATGCCGCGATCAACTCGGTGGCTTCGTGCGCCCGGCCACACCCGTGGCAACGGACCTGCACGGGCAACAGGACCAGTTGGGCGGCAGCGCCGTCGGCCACGCCACCGGCGGCGGCCATGGCGAACGACTGGTCGAAGGCTTCGGGGTGGACGTGGTGGAGTCGGCCCACCCGCACGGTGACACGAGCCACCGGTCGCTCGCCGGCTCGCTGTTCCACCGCGGCCACGATGTCCTCGCACAAGCCCAGCTCGTGCATCAGATCGACCCATCTGATCGGGCCACGATGGCGACGGTGACCGTCACATCGGGGTCGACCCGCAGCGTGAGGATCTTGGGGGGCTGCAACCCGAAGTCGCGGATGTCGAACTGGTGACTGCCCTGGAGATGCACCACGCCGTCCGACGGGAAGGACACGAGCATCTCGTCGATATAGGTGTTGGTCGTGCCCTTGAACGTCACCTCCCCACTGACCTGGTAGCGACCTTCGTCACTGGTGGCGTTCATGGCCGTGAGGTCACCGGCGATCGTCGGGTGGCGGCGGGCGTCGACCCGCCGCCGCATCTCGCGGTCGTAGAGGGGGTTTCCCGAAGACAGGTGTTCCACCGGGAGCTCCAAGTGGCCGCTCGGCTCCACCGTCGGGTTGATCCGCCCTCCACCCAGCACGTCCGCCTCAAACCACCCTTCGAGCCCGTCGGTCTCGGAGTGGATCGGGTGCAGGCTCGATCGCGCCTCGATCGAGACTCGTGAGTCCTGGGGCTCGATTCGGTACTTCATCATCCGGTCACATCTCCCTCATTTTCAGGTACCGGGCCAAGTCGGGCATGGACCGGACCACTACGAGGGCCACGCCGGCGAGGGCGAGGGCGACGACAAGACGGCGGATCATGATGCGGCCTCCTCAGGGATTGGGTCGGGGACGGGATCGTCGGCGCCCGTGATCGATGCCAGGAGCTGGTGGACGGCATCGATGGCATGGGGAACCGCCTCGGTGACGGCACTGGACAAGCCGATGCCATCGCCGACGTCGGCGGCTTCACACCCGACCACCAACACGCGATCCACGGCCGCGCCGAGATCGCCGGCCATGGCCAGCACCGCTCCAGGGTCCATGCCGTGCGCGTCCATGGCCGCCAGCGTCCCGCCCTCGACGGTGTCCCCGGCGGCGTGCTCGATGATGGAAACCGTTCCCGGCGGGTCACCGCGGGACACCGCGTCGATGAGGACCAGGATGTCGTAACCCTCGAGCAACTCGTAGGCCAGGTGGACGCCGCGGATGCCGAAGTCGGCGATCTTGACGGTTCCCGGGACGGCGGTCGGATCGAGGCGACCGGCCACTTCGACCCCGAAGCCGTCGTCGCCCAGGAAGATGTTGCCCACCCCGGCGACCAGGACCCGAGGGGGCTCGGTCTCCGGCCCGTTGGGTAGATCTGCCTCGGTCAGGACTTCGACCTCGTCAGGGTGAAAATAGAGGTAGCGGCCGTGCCACTGCTGGAGGTCGGCATCGAGGTCGTCGATGGCAACAGCCAGGTACACATCGCCACCGACGTCGTTGAACACGCCGGCCACCGATGCCGTGCGCCCGTCAACGAAGAAGTCCTGGGCGTCCGAACGCCGCCGGGGGTGGAGCCGCACCCGGGCGCCGTTTCCCACTGTTGTGCCGCCGACGTCGACGGTGTCGCTCCAGGGGTCGAAGGAGGCGTCGACTTGCGGTTCCCACCACATCTCGTCACCGAGGTCGCCCTCGGCCTCGGGACCGACCGACCGGATAGACCGGAATGTCCCATGCAGGGCGTCCAGGGCGTCGGCCCCCATGGCGTCGCAGCGCTCGATGATGGCGGCCGAACGAGGATCGGTGCTCCGAGCCTCGCGCTTCTCCTCGTCGGTCAGGGTCAGCACCCGCAGGGCGAGAATCTCGTCGATCTCAGTAGCATCGAACATGTCGCCGGCGCTCTCGGGGGCGACGACCGGATGGTCGTAGAGGATGATGGGCGAGGCCAGCACCACGTCGGTCTCGCCGCCTTCGCCCACCAGCACGGGAAACAGGCCGGAGTTGGAACAGCCCTCCACCGCAGGGGATGCGAACCGAGGTGGGTCGAGCGAAGAGATGAACCGGCAGTGGTCGGCCGCCACGAGCAGGTGGGCGGCCACCAAGGACCGGCGCAGGACGTCGTCTCGGCTGCTTGCCGGGTCGATCCAGTCCGTGCAGTTCTCCACTCCGATGGTGACCCGGGTGAGGGGGTAGGGCCCGTCGAGGGGCGCAGCCTGCACCCGGACTCGCGCCGCGACGGGCCATCGCTGGCGCACCATCCGACCGACCACGGAGCCGTCGGTGCCGACGAGCGGTTCCTCGTGGCGGCTCTCGGGCCAGTCCACGTCACGGCTGCACTCGCGCTGGACGCAATCGTCGAGGTCGATGTCGATCAGGTCAACCTGGTGATCGGCGGCTTCGTCGAACGATGTCCACACCTCCTGGCCGTCCTCCAGTTGGGCTATGGGCACGAAGCGCTCGTCCCGGTAGGCCTCAACTGATCGCTGTTGCACCTGCAATGCTCGCAGCCGAACCTGGAGGCGGGCCCCGGGTCGGGTCTCGACGATCATCTCGGTGCGGGCCGTCGACGGATCGGACCGGCCGCCCGACGGGGGGGCCAGCACGCCGAACTGCCACCGGAGCTGGTTCTTTTGGGCCGACGCCCGAT
>DATMMO010000291.1:0-3016 GCA_035569695.1 Acidimicrobiales bacterium
TGGATCGTGGCCGTCGTGCTGTTCGTGGTGTGGCTCATCGGTCTCGCCCTCGGCCGGGGTGAGAGCGCAGGGAGCCACCGGTTCTACCGCTGGTAGATCGTCTGATCGACGTGAGAGGTCCAGTCGACGGGGATGGGCCCGACCGGCTGTCCGGCCCATCCCCGACGGACCCGGTCGGAGAGGCGACAATCGTGCGGTGGAAGGCACACTCGTCCAAGGGGATACGGCCGTCGTCGCCACCGACGCGGCGGTGGCCCATGCCCTCTCGACCGGGGAGTACTTCTGGTTGGACCTCGACGCCGAGGCCGCGGGTGGCGTCGGCCGCCCGGGACTGCACCCCCACCTCTCCGGTGGTGACCCGGCCATCGCCGACCTGCTCGACCACACCTTCGATCTGCACCCACTTGCCGTCGACATAGCCGACCGTTTTGGGCAACGGCCGAAGCTCGAGGACTACGACGACGTCACCTACATCGTGGCCTACGGGGCGCTGCCGTCGGGCACGGTCGAGGTGCACGTCATCGTCAGCTCGACGTATGTGATCACGGTGCACCAGGGACCAGCTCCCGTCCTCGACCAGGTGCGGGCCCGGATCGGCCACCATCCCGCGTCCGGGGTGGTCCCTCCGCAGATCCTGCTCGTCTATCTCATCGTCGATGCCCTGACCAATAGCTTCTTTCCCTTGCTCTCCTCCTTCGACGACAAGGTGGACGAGCTCGAGGACGCCATCTTGAAGCGCCCCACCGAGGAGCAACTGGGCACGCTCTTCGACATGAAGCGGCAGCTCCTGACCATACGCAAGGTCGTGACACCCCAGCGGGACATGTTCGCCTCCCTCTCGGGCGGGGTGACCACCTTGCCCGGCATGACATCGGGCGCCGGGCCGTACTTCCGTGACCTCTATGACCACCTGATCCGCATCAGCGATCTCGTCGACAACTATCGCGATCTGCTCAGTGGGGCCATGGACACCCACCTTTCGACGGTTTCCAATCGGCTGAATGTCGTCATGAAGCAGCTCACGGTCATTGCCACTGTGTTCCTCCCTCTCAGCTTCCTGACCGGCTTCTTCGGGCAGAACTTCGCCTGGATGGTGCGAGGTCTCCAGAGTCCGGGCGCATTCTTTGGGCTGGCCATCGGCCTCGAGGCGCTGGTGGTCGTGGTCCTGATGGTCTTCTTCAAACGACGGGGGTGGTTGGGCGGCCCCTCGGCCTGACCGCGTCCCTGAAGCATTCCTCCCCGTGTGGGACTTTCGGCCCCCTGCCCGACCCGGAACCTTCGGCCCGGCCCATCCTGCCCTCGACGGCCAAGGAGAGGCGGAGGTGGTTTCCGTGGTTGTCGATCTGTACCAGAATCGCGGGATCGGTACCTTGTTGCCCGAACCGCTCATATGCGTCCGATTTCCCATCGATCCCGATGACGGCCGCCGGAAGGTGGGCCCAGCCCGTCACGCCGGGACCCAGCCGCGGGGACGCCAGCGAGCAAACGCCGCGCCATGTTGATCGTGAGCGGGCCCACGGGCGAGGGCGGACACGTTCGGAGTCGACATCCCGAACGACCCGAACGGATGCGCGCCGTGATGGCCGGTATCGAGGATCTCCATCTCGGTGCCGATCTCGAGTTGGTGGAGCCCGCTCCGGCCGGCCTGACCGACCTGGCCCGAGTGCATGACGTCGCCTATCTCGAACAACTGGCCGCCTGCAGCCAGGCCGGTGGGGGCGATCTCGACCCCGACACCTACGCCACCGCAGACTCCTGGACCATTGCTCGCCAAGCGGCCGGCGCCGGCCTGGCCGCCATCGACGCCCTGGGTCGGGCCGACGATGGCTCGGCCTTTGTCGCCGTCCGACCGCCGGGGCATCACGCCCTACCCCATCGGGCCATGGGTTTCTGTCTCCTCAACAACATCGCCGTGGCCGCGGCCGCCCTGACCGCCGTGGGGGAGCGTGTGCTCATCGTCGACTGGGACGTCCACCACGGTAACGGCACCCAGGCGATGTTCTGGGACGACCCCAACGTGCTCTACGTGTCCACCCATCAGTGGCCGCTGTTCCCCGGGAGCGGGGCGGCCCAGGAGATCGGTGGACCGGGTGCTCTGGGTCTGACGGTCAACATCCCGCTTCCTCCGGGCGCGACCGGCGATGTGGTTCGCCGAGCAATCGACGAGGTGGCGCGACCTGCAGTCGAGGACTTCGCCCCGACCTGGGTGCTGGTCTCGGCTGGGTTCGACGCCCATCGCGCTGATCCTCTGGCTGAGCTTGCCCTCTCGAGCGGCGACTTCGCCCAGCTGGCCCGGGCCGTGGCCGCTTTCGCGCCCCGAGCGGGGCGACTGGTTCTGTTCCTGGAGGGCGGGTACGACCTGGGCGCCTTACGCAGCTCGGTGAGCGCCACGCTGAGCGCCATTCTCGGTGGCGCCGAAGGAACAGAGCCACCCACCTTCGGAGGCCCGGGATCAGAGCAGGTTCGACAGGCACGAGACGCTCGCCTCCTGGCGCGGGGGCGAGCAGAGTAGGGCTTCACGCCGAGCGCTCAGGACACGCCGGCGCCCGACCCCGGCCGTCGCCTTGGGGACAGTTCAAGGCGGAGAGAGGTAGTGCGGGCCCACACGGTGGTGCAATGCCGGTCCCCGTCACGTTCGCGTCACGAATGACGCGAACGTTTCACGTTCACGCGAACCTCCGATTACTGACCCTCTGATCGACTGACGGTTGTCGCCGCCGGGTGCCCGAGGGTCCCGACAGTGACGGCAAGCGACGCTCTTCGCGCCGCACCCTTTTGGCAGAGCCGGGCACCCCCCGGAAAGGGAGGACGTCATGAAGACTCGTGCGCGTTGGCGGGCAGCAGTGGCCTCAGTGGGCTGCATCGGCGTGGCCGGACTGATCGCCGCGCCCATCCTCGGGGGCGCCGGAGCATCCACTGTTGCGGCAGCATCTGCGGCCACGCCCCATGACGGCGGGTCCACCATGACGCCGATCAAGCACGTGGTCGTCATCTTCCAGGAGAACGTGTCCTTTGA
>DATMMO010000292.1:0-6460 GCA_035569695.1 Acidimicrobiales bacterium
CCGTTCCCTCGCCGCCTTCGACGGGCACCGCCCCGCCCGCAACGGTCCCGGCGTCCAACCCCACGGCCAAGCCCGCCCCGGCGGCGCCCACGGCCAGCTCTGAGCCTGGCTACGGGGCCGGTGTCGGCGAACTGCTGGCGAACAACCCAGGATTGGCCAGCGGTGCCCCCACGCCGGGCATCACGGGCTACACCGTCAGCTACAACGGGGTTCCGATCTGATGACCGACACCAGTTCCGCCGTCTCCCCCGCCGCCCTGGATCGCCTCAGAGGCCAGGCCGCAGGCCAGCTCGAGTCGAGCACCACACAGCTCGCCCTGACGCCCTACGAGTACGGGAACGCCCCGCAGGGGATCAACCCGCCGACCAACCCGACCCCCCAGGACGCCCACCCTTCGGCCCAGCGACTCGCGGCTCCGAAGTGGAACGGAAAGACGAGCCAACTGAACGCCGCCCAAGCCGCCGAGGATCACGCTCCGGTCTGGGTCACCGTGCCTGTGGACAAGGTGGTTACAGCCGGGGGATCGACCAGCGCAAGCCCTGTGTACGCCACGCCCACCGGCTATGCGGCCCGCCCCGGTGAGTCGGCCGGGTCCATCCCGCCCGTGGTCCCAGCAGGGAGGCCCTACTGATGGCCCAGCCACCGCCTGTCGCCCCCGAGGTCACCGGCTTCCACGGCCGGGCCATGACGCCCGTTCGGAATCCGGTCTACGTCTACAACGATGACGCCTCCTTCAAAACGGCGCACCCGGCGGGCTCCAACGTCCTTGAGCGCCCGCCCGCCACCCGCCGCGGCGTCGACCCCCGCACCACCGCTCAGGGTGACCTGCCGCCCGTGCGCGGTGGCATCCCGCCCTACGTCCCCTACGCGGGCCAGACGCCCTACAACGTCTGGCAGCTCTATCCGGCGTGATGTGAGTGCCAGTCGCCCCCATCGTCTCAACCGAGAACGGCGTCCCGTTTCTCGTATCAGCCGGGATCGTCTACGAAATTATTGCGGCCGCTTGTAGCTCCCCGCAGACGACAGAGATCAACGCCGACACCCGCGCGAGCACACTTTTTAAGTGGGTCCATATCGGCCTAGTTCAGTCGGTCGGGTTCGTTGCCATTGCCGCCTACATCGACCGCGAACACGCCCTGCCGATCATCGCGGGTGGTGGCCTGGCGGCCGTCCTGATGTACGGCTCCTACTGGCACGCCCGCGCGTCGGGACTCGGGGACGGCAAGCCCGGCACGGAAACGAGGTAGTGCGTGGCCAAGTACCCCGAATGGGAGTACGAACTGCTCCGCTACCTCGGCACACCGGCTCCGCTCACGAATGACGGAATGGACGCGCAGTACCCCAATTCCCTTCTTGCCCTGAACCTGTGGGCGCAGTCCGAGGGGTCGGTCACGAACAACGCGCTTGCAACGTCGGGACGGGGAGCAGGGGCCACTACCTGCGTGGCGCAATGCGGTTCGTCATCGCCCATCTACGAATACGACAACGTGGCAGACGGTGTGGCCCAAATGGGCCGGTTCCTTCAGGGCTCGTTCTACACAAAGATTGTGTCGTCGCTCGTCGGCAATGCGAGCCTCTCGGACATCTTCAGTGCAATCAACTCGTCGCCCTGGTGCAAGGGCTGCCAGAGCGGCCAGTACCCGGTGGCCCTGTCCCAGGCGGTGGGGGGCAAGTCCCCCGGCGTGTCGGGCACGGTCGGTACGGGCACCAGCACGGGCAGCGGGCAGGGGACGGCCGGCGCCAGTGCAACCGGCTCGGACCTGTCCACCTGCGTTATCCAGCTCCCCGGGTTCCTCTTCTTCTCGGGGCCGTGCTTCCTCACAAGGGGCGGAGTCAAATGGCTGTCGGGGATCGCCGCCCTCACGGCAGGAACAGTGATCGGGGCCTTCGGCGTCGTCCTCCTGGCCGCCTACGGATTCAACGCGTCAGGGGCCAAGGGAGCAGTCGCCAAGGTCGCAGGCGCCGTGCCGGGACCGGCAGGCAAAGCCGCCAAGCTCGCCGGCAGTGGGTCCAGCCCAGCACGCAAGGCCACCAAAGCCCCGACCGTGGGCCTCGGCCCGTCGACCGGCGCCCCGGCAGGCCCCTCTTCGGGTAGCTCGAGCCCGCCTGTCGCCGGCCGCCGCGAGTCCCGCCAGATTGAGCGCCGCTTCCGCGAGACTGAGCGCCAGAGCGGCCCCATCGGACCTCGCGGCGGCAGCCCCACGTCCCAGCGGGTCGCCAGCCGTGAGCGCCGCGGCACCAGCGTGCCCGGGGCAGGCCAGCGCATGAGCGAGGCCCAGCGCCGCGAAGCGCGCCGACAACGAGCTAGTCAACCTTTCTAATGGCGGTACAGCCGCAGTCAGCCGACGCAACAGCGGACGGGGCGGGCGAAGCGGTATTCATGTTCCCCGACGTCCCCTCGGGCCAGCTCTGGATCGGGACGGTCACAATCCCCAAGGCCCCGGCATCGGCCGCGGGCACCGTCAACCTCGGCGGCCAGCCGGTCGGCCCCATCTTCGGTCCTGGGGTCTACGGCCCCTACGTCGCCGGGCCTACTCGCCGCCTGAGCCTGTCCATCGTCGGCCTGGCCCCCGATACCCAGTACGAAGCGGTCTGGCACGCCGACGACGAGGGACAGAGGTATTCAACGTGGCCCGGGACCGTCACCACGACAGTCGAAGGGACCGTCGTCATCCCCACGCCCGTCGATGTCGCAATCGTCAGTCCCCTGCCGGTGCCCGTGGACGGGACGGTCGATGTTGGCAACTTCCCCGCCATTCAGCCAGTCTCGGGGACCGTCACCACCGAGCCCACGCTGGCTGGTGCGGTCAGCAGCGGACAGACGGCCATGACGGGCGCCGCGGTCGCCCTTCCCAACCATCCCGCGGTGCAGGGCGTCGTGCTCTCGGCGCCCGCATCGAACACCGGGCCGATCTCGGTCGGTGCTGCGGGCGTGACGGCCGGGTCGGGCATGATTCTCAGCCCCGGCCAGGCCCCGACGCCGGTCCTCCCCGTCGACAATTCAGACGTGCTCCACGCCATCGGAACCTCCGGTGACGTACTCTCTTTCCTGGTGACCTGATATGGAAATCCTTGCCCCGCCGCCCACCGATCCCCTCGTCAGAAGGGAGCCGCCGTTCGACTGGTATCGGACGCCGACAGAGGCCCGGGGCGGGAGCGCAATGGAAGCGCCGCTCGACTTCGACCCCGACACGGCACTCTGGCCTGCCAACGTCGTGAGCCGTTGGCCCTTCACAGGAGCGCCGGCGCATGGCATCTGGCCGAAGGGGGCGGTCGGAGTCGACAACACCGCCACCATGTACGTCTGCACCGTCGCAGGTGAGCCGGGGACCTGGGTAGCGGTAGGAACCGGCGGCGGTGGCATCACCGCATGGGGTCAGGAGTCGACCGCCAAGTTCGCAGGCTCGGGCAGCCCAGTCGGTGTCGTCACCCCCTCGCACGAAGGCGACCTCTACATCGATGACACGACGCCAGGGCTCTGGCAGGCGACCGGGGCAACGTCCGCGGACTGGCAACAGGTCGGCACTTCTGGTCAGAGTCCCACCGTTCTTATGTCCCTGTTAGGCGCGCAGTTCCCTCTCGGCCCGTTCGCCCAGCAGTTCGATGCTCCGATCAGTTTTGCGACCAACACGGGTGTCCACGGCTCTATTGTGGTGCCAGCGTTCAAGGTCTCGGCTGGGAACGTGGTGGGACTCCCTACAATTGTTATTGCCGGGGTCGACACCACCGCCGACGACCTGCCGATAGCGGCGGAAATCTACGTCACTGACCTCACCGGAACTAACACAGCATTTATCTCGGTGAACCTGGACATGCCCCAGGTAGGCCCCGATCAGGGCATTACCGTGGACTGGACCGGGACCACCGCCTCCATCGCCGGGAGCGATCTTTCATGGTCCGACACCACCGGGGTCGCCTCGGCGGCAGGTGGGACCTACTCGGTGTCGCTCATTCTCAATGGTGCTTGGAACTGAACAAAACAACGGAACTGTGAACGACACCCCGCTCCCTCCCTACCTCAAGCCCAAGGCCACCAAACTGCCCGCCGGCCACGACGACACCCTCGACCCGCCCGCCCCTCCGACCGACTCGGAGCAGCGACAGACGGCACCCTTCGACTGGGCACAGTTCGACAAGTCCAAGGGTACAGACGGCCCCCCCGACGCCCCGCTGGCCCCGCCCGCCACCGACTCGAGCCGACGCAGCACCGCCCCCTTCGTCTGGCCCCGATCCCTGCCCCAGGCCGTCCCGAACCGTCCGCTGCGCGAGCTCGTCGCCCCGGTCCCAGACCTGGACCCCGACATCGCCCTCTGGCCCGTCACCATCCTGAGCCGCTGGCCCTTCGCTGGACCCCCCGCCGAGGGCATCTGGCCGAAGGGCTGGATGGGGGCCGATAGCGATGCCGCAGTATGGGTCTGCACGGTCGCGGGTGAGCCTGGGACCTGGAGGCAGATCGGTGCTGCTGGTCCCGCCGGTGGCTGGCCGACGAACAATGGAACCGGACCGGGGAACCTCACCGCCGCGACGCCCGGGGGCGACACCGTTGGCTACAACATCACGGACAACGGCTCGGGCGGCATCACGCTGGACTCCGAGGGGACTGCCAACCTGGCGCTGATATCGAAGAATGCCTTGGTCGTGGAGGCGCTGGGGGGCGCCGCCCATCTGCTCATAGAAAAAGCCTCTGGCGGGTCGGGCGACATCATCGTCCAGCAGAACGGCAACGGTGCGATCCAAATAATTGCCGAAGGCAGCGGGGATGTGTCGCTCACTTCGGTCGGCGGGGACGTCTCCTTGTCGGGCACCCAGCTACTAGTGGGGTCTTTGCCGACATCGGACCCGAGCGTCAGTGAGGCGGTGTGGAACGATAACGGCGTCGTGGTGCTAAGCGGGTCGACCACGCCCCTCGGTGACACCGGCTGGGCGAATCTCACGCTTATAAACGGATGGACCGATTCGGGCGGCTGGGCTCGCTATCGACGCGTCAACGGCATCGTGTACGTCCAGGTGTCCGCAGACGGAGGATCGGCAAACCAGCTCGCCACCCTCCCCGCGGGGTTCCGTCCCGGCGAGTCCGTGATTGTGGCAACGGATGGCACCTCGGGCGGGAACCCCATTTTTATGACGGTCAATACCGGCGGCGACGTCATAGGGGAGGACAGCACCGGGGCCGTCCCGGGCAACATCCTCGCGGGCACCGTGAGCTTCCCGGCGGACGCATGACCCGCAAAATGGCCGACAGCACGGAGCTGGCCAACCTCCCACCCGGCTTCGACCTTTATGCGGGGTACGACGATGGAGCATGGCCCAATGCGGCAGCCATCGCCGCACAGTTCCCCGGCAAACCGGTCGTGCGGATCACCGTCTTTCCCTCGGACAACGAGGGCGACTGTCTGGACGTCGAGAGCGGGGATGCCGCTCCCCAGGATGCTCCCGCATGGGTGCAGCGCCGCCGTGCCGCAGGGGCAGACCCCTCGGTCTACTGTTCCGAGGCCATCTGGCAGAACGTGAAGGATGCATTCACCGTCGCCAACGAGCCCCAGCCCCACTACTGGATCGCGGGCTATCCCGGGTCCGTGGGTGAGGCTCTGTACCCGGGATCAGTCGCCCATCAGTGGATCGACCGCGGTCCCTATGACGAGTCCATCGTGGCCGACTACTGGCCCGGCATCGACCCACCACCCGTACCACCGACAGAAGGAGAAGAGGAAATGGCGCACTGGCAAGCAGGGGGGCAGGACCACGTTTCGGGCGTGATCGGCGGCACCGCGTATCACTGGTGGCAGAACACCCCCGGCACTGCCCCGCCGAACCCTCCCGCCAACTTCTACGAGTGGCACGTCGAGAAACTGCCGATGCCGTGAAGCTCCCGACGAATATGGCGCTGGCCGCCTTCGTTCTCGCCGGTATCGGGCTGATCGGGGCTATTGTCCTCGCGGCGATGTCGAAGACGATCCCGTCGAACCTGTGGACGGTCACCCTGGCAGCCCTGGCCGGTGGCGCTGGCATCTCAATCCCGCCCACCGTCGCCGCGGCCGATCCAACGCCGGTTGCACCGCGGGCCGTGGTCCCTGCCCCTGTCGCCCCGGCTCCTGCCCCACCCGCCGCCGCCTGAGTTAGCTAATCGAGGGTCAACCTGTGGCGGGCGTGGCGGTGGGGACTGATCCGATACAGGACGTCATCGCGGCGGCCCTGCTGGTCATCGCCTTCCTTGGGTATCGAAACGGTCGCAAGATCAAAGAAGTCCATGGGCTGGTGAATCAGCAGCTCACCGACTCCGAGGGTCGACGTGATGCGGCGGATGAGCGGGAGCGGGCGACCAACGTCGAGAACGAACGCCTTCGAGCTGACGCCGGCCAGCCCTACGATCAGGGTCCCGCTTAGCGACGATGTAGCACCCGAAGAAGGGCGTCGACTGCTTCATCGTGGCGACGGGCCGCAATGGTGCCGTCCCGAAGAT
>DATMMO010000293.1:0-5939 GCA_035569695.1 Acidimicrobiales bacterium
CTGTGTGCCGCCGGGTTCGAAGCGTCGCAGACAGGGTTCACACCGACGAACGGGTGCACGGCCAGCCTGACCCAGTTGTACAAGATGGTGCCGCCGAGCCGTGTCTACCTCGTTCCCTTCAGCGCCGACCTGTTGCGCCAACAGGCGTCGATCACGGCCCGCTGGAACCGAGCCTTCCACGTGGGCTCCTGAACCCGCTCGCCCACCGTCAACCGATCACCAACGATGAATCAACCGATCACCAACGATGAATCAACCGATCACCAACGATCAATCAACCGATCACCAACGATCAATCAACCGATCACCAACCATGAATCAACCGATCACCAACCATGAGCAGCGATGACTGCGACTGACGTTCCCCTACCGCGGAGCGCTCCGGGGCTGCGACGCCCGCGCAGCTACGGGTTGCGGCGCCGGCTGGTACCGACATCGGTCACCCAGGGGCTGGTCTGGCTCGTCGCCCTGGTCCTGGTGGCCGGGCCGATCATTCCGCTGATCTACACGTCGTTCCAGAGCCAGCCCTACTACCTGCCAGGTGGGACGTGGTCGCTCCAGCCTTACCGGACGCTCTTCGACGACCCGGCCTTTTGGCACGCCGTCGAGAACACCCTGGTGTTCGCGGCGATGGCGACGGTGCTGGCCGTGGGCCTGGGTACGCTGTTCGCCGTCCTGGTCAACCGGACCAACCTGCCCGGGCGTCGCTGGTGGCGGATCCTGCTGATTGCTCCCATCGTCATCCCCCCTCTCGGGCTCATCGTGGGATGGACGTCGATTTACGGGTCAGCGGGCTATGTCACCCAGGTCGTGGGCAAAGACCTCGGACTGCCGACGTGGAACCTCTCGTCTATCGCAGGCATGGCCGTCCTCGGGTGCGCCGTCTCGCTCCCGATCGCCTTTCTAACCGTTCAGGCCTCCCTCCGTGGTTCCGATGGCACGCTCGAGAATGCAGCGTTGAGCGCGGGTGCATCACCCGCCGCAGTGCTGAGAAGGATCACCGTTCCGCTGCTCCGGCCGGCCATGTTGAACTCGGCCATCCTGATCTTCGCCCTCTCGCTCGAGACCCTGGGCATCCCCCTGTTCATCGGTTCGCCGGCGAACATCAACTTCTACGCCTCCTATCTTTACAACGGGTGGGTCAACGGCTCGACCCCGAATCCCCCCTTCGTCAGTGCCGGGGCCGTACTCCTCTTGGTGGTGGTGACGCTCCTGCTGGTCGTCCGCACCACCCTCCTCGGGTCCGAGGAGCGGTTCATCGTGGCCCGGGGAGCGGGCGGCCCCGAAGCTCCTCCCCTCAACCTCGGGTGGGCCCGTCACATCTGGGCCGTCGCCGTCGGCGCCTTTGTCGTGGTGACCAGCATCGTGCCCCTGGTCGGGTTGGGCCTCATGTCGAGCGTCAAAGAGCTGACCACCCTGGTGGCGCCGTGGCACCTGTGGACCAGCGCCAACTGGCAGGCCGTGTTCTCCAACGCCACCTTCCGCCGGTCCATCCTCGACAGCCTGCTCATCGCCGCGGTCGGCGGCATTGTCACCGTGGTTTTCGTGGCCGTGGCCACGCTTATCGCCCACCGCTCCCGGTTCCCGATGGCCCGCACCATGGCGCCGCTGCTCATCTACCCGCGGGCCATCCCCGGCATCATCTTGGGGGTCGGCTTCTTCTGGGCGTTCCTCATCGTCAACGTCCCGGGGGAATTCCTGCGCAACAGCATCTGGGGAGAGATGCTCGCCCTCTGCGTACGGAACATCACCATCGCCTACATCGTGCTGTACCCGAGTGTGGCCACCATCAGCAACGGGTTCGACCAGGCGGCCAGCGCGGCAGGGGCGCGGTGGTGGACCATCGCCCGGCGGATCACGCTGCCGATCCTGCGCCCGGCGATGATCGCCGCCTTCGTGCTGATGTTCATCACGCTCCTCAGCGACTACGACCCGGTGGTCTTCCTGCAGAAGCCCGGGACCGAGGTGCTGGGCGTCACCATGCTCCAGTCCTGGGAGAAGGGGCTCCCCGGCGTGGTGGCGGCGCTCGCCGTCCTCCAGGTGGCGGTCGTGGCGGCAGTGCTGCTGGCGGCGGCAAAGGTACTGCGTCGGAGGTTCCATGCCTGAGCTGGTCCTGCGTGACGTAATCAAGTCGTACGGCGAGAAGCCCATCCTCGATGGCCTCGACCTCGAGGTCCACGACAAGGAGTTCGTGACCCTCCTCGGCCCCAGCGGGTGCGGCAAGACCACGACCCTGATGGCCATCGCCGGGTTTCAGCATCCCGACAGCGGCCACATCTCCTGCGGGGACGAAGTGTTCTTCGACTCGGCCACACACCAGAAGGTTGCCGCCGAGAGGCGGAACCTGGGCATCGTGTTCCAGTCCTATGCCATCTGGCCGCACATGACCGTGGTGGCCAACGTCGCCTTTCCCCTCCGGTTGCGCAAGGTGAGGAAGGCCGAAGCCACCCGACGGGCGCGCGACATGCTGGAGCTGGTCGAGCTGGGGGAGCTGGGGGACCGGTACCCGCACCAGCTCTCCGGCGGGCAGCAACAACGCGTCGCCTTGGCTCGTGCCCTGTCCTTCTCGCCCTCGGTACTGCTGCTCGATGAGCCGTTCTCGAACCTCGACGCAAAGCTCCGGGAGCGAGCGCGGGAGTGGGTGAAGAATTTGCAACGGGAGATCGGGATCACCACCTTGTTCGTGACCCACGACCAGGATGAGGCCCTGTCGATGAGCGACCGCATCATGGTCATGGACCAAGGGCGCATCCTGCAGGTCGGACCGCCCGAGGAGATCTACCGCCGCCCGGCCAGTCGGTTCGTGGCCGACTTCGTCGGACGGTGCAATTTCCTCTCCGGGACCGTCGCCGGCCGCACCTGCACCGGCCAATTATTGGTGACCGTCGAGGGGGTGGGCCATCCGTTCGCGGTCTCGTCCAGCCAACCGACGCCCACCGGCTCCACCGTGACCCTCGCCCTCAGGCCCGAGTCGTTCCGGGTCGCTCGGGCCTCGGGCCTCCCGACCAGCACCGTCGGAACCCCCGCCGGTGCAACGAGCACCGCCGCGGCCCCCGGGCCGGCCACCTGCACCGCAGTGATCACCTCGGAGTCCTTCTTGGGCGACCACTACCTCTACCGCATGGCCCTCGGGCCGAACGAGATCCTGGTCCAGTCCGACCTGCGGTTGACCGATCCGGTAGCCGAGCTCGCCATCGAAACGGCGGACATCGCGGTGGTCGAGTGATGCCCGTTCCTGCATCCGCCAACGGACAAGTTGGTGGGCCCCCGATCGAACAAGTTCCTGCGCCCGCAATCGAACCAGAAGGAATTGCCATGGAAGAGATCCGCTTCATATCCGCCCACGGAGCCCTCGGCGCCGGCGTCGATGCGGCCTCGCTGGCAGAGGCACTCTGGGTGGGACCGGCGTTCATTGCCTGCGACGCGGGAACGACGGATGCCGGCCCGTTCTACCTGGGCTCGGGGCAGTCGGCCTTTCCGGCCGAGGCGATCCGCAGCGACCTGGCCAAGATCATCGATGCCGCTCGGCTCGCCGGCTGCCCCGCCATCATCGGTTCGGCGGGGACGGCGGGAACCGATGAGCAGGTCGCGGCCACCTTGGCCCTTATCCAAGGGATCGCCGAAGACCGCGGCGAGGTCCTCCGGGTGGCGGCCATCTACACAGAGCTCGATCCCGCCTACCTGATCGAGACGCTCGGCCAGGGCCGGATCGACGCCCTCGATCCGGCGCCGGCGATCTCGCCCGAGAGCATCAGGCGAAGCCAGCACATCGTGGCCATGATCGGGGTGGAGCCGCTGCAAGAGGCCCTGACCCACGAGGTCGACGTGGTCGTGGCCGGCCGGTGCAGCGACGCCGCCCTCTTCGCCGCCCTGCCCATCGCCCAGGGGTTCCCCGAGGGCCTGGCCTGGCACGTAGGGAAGATCCTGGAGTGCGGTCCCATGGCCATGGTCAGCCCGGGCCCAGGCGTCATGGTCGGCATCATCGACCACAACGGTGCGACGATCCGGGCCATCGGACCGGGCGCGGGCGTCACCCCGGTCAGCATCGCCGCCCACAGCCTGTATGAGAACGCCAGCCCCGATCTGTTCCCCGAGAGCTCGGGCACATTCGACCTCTCCGAGTCGACCTACGACGCCATCGACGAGACCTCGGTGCGCATTACCGGGAGCACCTTCCACCCGGCCGTGCGGTCCTCGGTGAAGCTCGAGGGGGCCGAGCTGGCCGGGTACTCGAGCATCATCGTCGGGGGGATACGCGACCCGCTCATCCTGGGCCAGCTCGACAGCTGGCTCGACGGCGTTCGTGAGCGCATCGACGCCATGGTCGAGTCGCTCCTCGGTGACCGGTTGGCCGGTGCCCACTACGAGCTCGTCATCCACCAGTACGGGCGCAACGCGGTCATGGGTGACCTGGAGCCCGATCCGGCCGTCCCACTCCATGAGGTGGGGCTGGTGGTCGAGGTCCTTGCTCCCACCCGGGAGCTGGCCAGCCTGATCGCCCAGATCAGCCGGCAGCCCCTCCTGCATCACCCGATTCCCGAATGGGTCGGGGGAGTGACGACCTTTGCCTGCCTCCACAACCCGGCACACATCGACCGCGGCCCCGTCTACCAGTTCAACCTGAACCACATCCTGTTCCCCGAGCGGCTGGAGGACGTCTATCGGCTGGAGCTGTTGGAGATGGGTGCCGCACGAGAAAGGACGTCCTTGTGAAGCTGTCCCAGGCGGCATCGCTGGTCCGCAGCAAGAACGCCGGGCCGTTCGAGCTGACGTTCGACATCCTGTTCGAGGACGTCAGCACCTTCGTGGCCGCGGTCGAGGCAGACGTCGTGAATGCGGCGTACTTCGCTCGGACGTTCCGGTGCCCGGAGTCGAGCGTTCGCGTCTATGTCTGCCCCAATGCCCGGGCCATCAAGGCGACCATCCCGCGTCCGAAGATCCAGGGCACGTTCGGCGACGCCGATCTGCACGGCGGCCAGCAGTACGCCCCGCTCCTGGACCTCGAGATCTGAGCCTGTGGGCCGCGGGCCTGAGCCGGCGGGCCACCGGGGCCCAGCCGACAGGGTCCGGGCCCCCGCCGGCGACGGGCCCGCACCGGCGGGCCTACTCGGTGATGGCCTTGATCCTGGCCGCGACCTCGGCGGTCGACGGATCGGACACGCCGCCCTGGAGGGCGAGGAGCTTGGCCATGTCCCCTTCGACCTTGATCTTGCCGGCCATGAACGCTTGCATGCCGACCTGAGGATTGCCCTCGATGAGGATGGCCTTGGCGATGTCGTAATCGAGCGTGACAGTGAGGTCGACCGGGTCGATGTGCCCCACGTCCAACATCAGTTCGCCCGACGAGGTGTCCAGGTGGGCGGCCAGGGTCCCGGATTCGAAGGGCACCTCGGTGATGACCAGGTTCATACGCACCGAATGCCCGATGGGGGCGCTCTTCCCGTCGTACTCAGCGCGAATAGCCCGGGCCTCGACGAGCCAGGGTTCGCTCAGAAAGGGATGTGTCGCCATGTCGCCTTGCTCCTTGCCTGCTCGACGGTTCGTTCTCGACGGGTCTTCGGGCCCGGTGCGCTGTCGACCGGGTTGGCTGCCGGGCCACACTAGCGCTGGCCCGCTCCCCTGGCCGCTCCTCGGACGCTTAGTGGGCCGCTCCTCTGTCGCTCACCCGGCTGCTCCTCCGTCGCTCACCCGGCTCTTCCTCGGCTGCTTCCTCGGCCTTCCCTTTGGCTGGCGCTTCCGGGGGCCCGCGACCGTCGCTGTGGGCGGCCGACGCTCCTATCGTTGACGTCAAGCCCTTTGGGACAAATTCTTAGAGTGTGGTGACAGCGGGCGGACCAATGAAGGGCCACTCCATTTCGGTGGGCAAGCTCTTATCAAGCCACGCGTCCCATGAGTCGGTTGCTCGGACCCGTGGACCGGCGGGTCGGTTTGAAGTCAGC
>DATMMO010000294.1:0-3753 GCA_035569695.1 Acidimicrobiales bacterium
GCCGCCTTTTCCTCCATCCCCCACATCCCCGGGCACGAGGTGGTGGCCGAGGTGGTGGCGCTGGGCCCCGACGCTTCGGGCTTGGAGGTGGGTCAGCGCGTGCTCCTCAACCCGTGGCTGACCTGTGGACCGAGGGGGATCGATCCGCCGTGCCCGTCCTGTCAGAGCGGGGACTTGAACCTGTGCTGGAGCTTCACCACCGGGGCCCTCGGACCCGGCGTCCACGTCGGGGTGGCCACCGACGCACCAGGGGGATGGGCCGACCTCATGGCCGCCCACGACTCCATGCTCATACCCATACCCGATTCGATCAGCAACGAGGTGGCGGTGCTGGCCGATCCCTTCGCCGTGTCCATGCACGCCATCGTCCGCCATCCGCCGCCCCCGACCGGTAAGGCGCTGATCTACGGAGCAGGGGCCCTCGGGGTCACCAGCGTGGCCGTGCTCCGGGCCCTGTACCCCGAGGTCGAGATCGCCGTGGTGTCCCGGTTCCCGGCCCAGGCCGCGCTGGCCACCACATTCGGTGCCAGCGCCGTGTTCGCCCACGAGCCCCGACTGGAGTTGGTCGAGGCCCTGGCCGACTGGTCGGGCGGCGTCCTGCACACCGCCTACGCCGGTCTACCCATGGCCCATCCCGGCGGCATCGACGTGGTCTACGACACGGTGGCCCGACCCGAGACCCTGGAGGTCGGGGTGCGGGTCCTGGCCGAGCGGGGCACGCTGGTCCAGACGGGCGTGCACACACCCGGCCGCTGGGAGTACACGCCGCTCTACTTCAAGGAGCTGTCGCTGGCCGGCTCCAACGCCTTCGGCGTCGAGGAGGTGGAAGGGGTGCGCCAGCACGCCATTCGCCACTACCTCGATCTGGTCGACGCCGGCCGGGTCGACCTGTCGGGCATGCTCACCCACCGGTTCCCGCTCGATCACTGGCAGGAAGCCATGCGGGCTCTGGCCACCCAGGACGAGAGCGGCGCGGTCAAGGTGGCCTTCGAGCCGATCAGCCCCGGGTAGCGCTGGTCACCGGGCCGCTCAGACGCCCGAACCCAGGGCTTTGAAGCGCTGGTAGCGGGCGTCGGCTGCCTCCTGCCACCGTGGGTCGGGCAGCACCCGTCGACCGTGGCGGGCCCATCGCCGGGAACCGTCGAGGGTGGGCTCGAGGCCGGCGGCCATCCGGGCCAGGAAGGCGGCGCCCAGGGCGGCTCCTTCGGGGACGGCCACGGTGTCGACCGGGAGTCCGGTGGCGTCGGCCACCCCGGCCATCCACGGGGCCACCTGGGTTCCCCCTCCGCTGGCCACGATCCGGCGCCCGGTCACCCCGGACCGTTCGAGGAGGCTCCGGACCACGAAGCCACTGGCCTCGTAGGCGGCGCGGGACATACCCGCCGGACCATCGGTGATGTCGAGGTCGAAGAGCGCGGCGCGAAGGGCGGCGTCGTGGAAGGGGACCCGCTCGCCCCGGACATAGGGGAGCCAGACCGGCACCCGCCGGGGATCGCCGGTCCGACCGTCGTCGGCCGGGTCGGGACGGGGCGTGATCCGGAGCAAGGACCGGGCCCAGTCGACGAAGAGGGCGCCGGCGTTGCTGGGCCCCCCGACCAGGATCCGGTCGGGCACGGTGTGGGGCACCGTCCACAGCCCCGGGACCTCCAGCCAGGAGTCGGTGACCACCCACACCACCATGGTCGCCCCGAACAGGACGATGACGTCGCCCACCTCGTTGGCTCCGGCCACGATCTGATCGCAGAAGGCGTCGATGCTGCCCCCGGCTACCACCGTCTCGGGATAGTCGGACCGAGCGCCGACGGCCCGCTTGTTCCGGCGATCGGCCCGCAGGGTTCCGGCCGGCTGTCCGGTGAACACGACCTGGGGCATCTGATCGGTCCGCACGGCACAACTGGCCAACAGCTTGTCGTTCCACGTGCCCCCTTGGTGCAGTTCACCCAGGGTGGAGGCCACGGCGGTGTCGATGCTGCCCTGACCGGTGAGAGCGTGGTTGGCCACCGCCTGGGCCGGCCAATAGCCGAAAGCCTCGGGCATCTGTTGGGCCGTCCAGCGCAGGAACCCTTCGGCGTCGGGCATGGGCCCGGCCTGGCCCAGGTCGGGCCCAGCGGTGTCGGCGGGCTGACGGCCCCGGGCATCGCCGTAGAGCAGTCCGGGGGTACGGGGGATGCCGCGCCGGTCTACGGCCGTGAGCGAGGGCACCATCCCGGCCACGCAGATACCGGCGATGTGGGGGGGATCGGTGGCCCCCGGCGACGGCGTCAGCGCGTCGCGGACCAGAGAGAAGGCACGGATGGGGCCCCGACGCCAGGCGGCCTGGGCGCTGTGCTCCATGTGGTCGGCCGAGGTGTGGATGATCCGGTGGGGGACCCGGGCCCGGGCCAGTACCTCGCCGTCCTCGGAGACAGCCAGGGCCTTGACCGACGTCGTCCCGATATCGATGCCGACGGTAACCGGCGCAGCTTGGTGGTCAGGTGTCATGATGTCGACGCAGTTGTCATGAGTGGACATTATGGATGACGAAACAGGGGAGTGAACGGTTCATGGACAAGGAACGCCCGAGAGCGCTGATTACCGCACCCGTGCGCGGTCCGGGGTTGGACAAGTTGCGGGGGCTTGCCGACCTGGTCATCGATCCGTGGATCGAGCATCAGCCCCTGCGCATCTACAACGCCGAGCAGTTGGCCGAGCGAGCAGCGAAGGAATCGGCCGACATCCTCATCGTGGAGACCGATCAGTGCGGCGGGCCCGTCTTCGAGCAGCCGTTCCTGGCCGTGGCCAGCTGCCGGGGCGATCCGACCAATGTCGATGTACCGGCGGCGACGGCGGCCGGGATCCCGGTGCTGCGGGCGCCGGCCCGGAACGCCGATGCCGTGGCCGAGCTGGCCGTGGCCCTGGTCTTTGCCGCCACCCGGGGGGTGGTGGCGGCCGATGGCGACGTGCGCCGGGGTGATGTCTACAAGGACGGCCTCATTCCCTACCAGCGCTTCCGGGCCTGGCAGCTGGCCGGTCGGACGGCCGGGCTGGTCGGGCTGGGGGCCGTGGGCCGGGCCCTGCGCTGGCGACTGGAGGGCCTGGGCATGCAGGTGCTGGCCTACGACCCCTACGCCGACGACGCCACCTCGTCACTGGAGGAGCTGCTGGCCGGCTCGGACGTCGTGTCCATGCACGCCCCGGTCAACCCGGAGACGACAGGGATGATCGGCGCCGATCAATTCGCGGCTATGCGTGACGGTGTGGTCTACATCAACACGGCCCGAGCGCAACTGCACGACACCGATGCGCTGGTGGCCGCGTTGGCCTCGGGCAAGGTGGGGGCGGCGGGACTGGACCACTTCGTGGGCGAGAACCTGGCTGTCGACCATCCGTTGACCGAGTTCGCCAACGTGGTGCTCACGCCGCACATCGGTGGGGCCACCTACAACACCGAGGCCAACCACACCTCGACCGTGGCCGACGACCTCGAGCGGTTGCTCGCAGGTGGAACTCCCATCAACATCGTGAACCCCGAGGTGCTGTCGGGAGACAAGGCCGTCCGCTGATCTCCGTCCAGCCCGAGCTGGCCGCCCGGATGACGATGGCACCTCACGAAGGCCAGGGTGGCGGCGTCTACTAGTCAAGTACTGATTGGAGGACACCATGCCCGACGTGAGGACCATGCGAACCCATACCGTCATCGAGTCGCCGGTCGGCCCCTTGACCCTGGTCAACACGGACGGTGTCCTCAGCGGCTTGTACATGGACGGGCAGGAG
>DATMMO010000295.1:0-2926 GCA_035569695.1 Acidimicrobiales bacterium
CCGGAGGGGCTCGGTGATCTGCCCGTCCTCGATGAGGTAGGCCTCGGTGGTCCCGAAGACGAAGTCGCCGGTGGTGGTGTTGACCTGGCCGCCGCCCAGCTTGGCCACGTAGACGCCGTGCGGCGTCTGGGCCACGATCTCGTCGGCGTCCTCCTCGCCGGGCAGGAGGAAGGTATTGGTCATCCGGACCATGGGCAGGTGCTGGTAGCTCTGGCGCCGGCCGTTGCCCGACGAGCGCCGGCCCTCCTTGCGGGCCCGGAGGTAGTCCCACAGGTACTCGGTGAGGATGCCGTTCTCGATGAGCACGTTGCGCTGGGCCGGACGACCCTCGTCGTCGAAGCCGAAGGTCCCCCACTCGCTCCCCACCGTCCCGTCATCGACCAGGGTGACCAGCGGGCTGGCCACCTGCTGGCCTACCTGGCCCACGTAGACCGATGCGTCCTTGACGATATGGTCCGCCTCCAGCCCGTGGCCGCAGGCCTCGTGGAACAGGATGCCCCCGCTCCCACCGGCCAGCACCAGGGGGACCTCGCCGGACGGGGCCGGGCGGGCCGACAGCTTGGACAGGGCCCGCCGGGCGGCCAACTGGGCCAGCTCTTCCACCGACACCTCGTCGAACAGCTCGAAGCCCACGGTGCGGGCCGCCGACTCGAACCCGGTCTGCAGCCCGGTGTCGCCTTCGGCCACGCACGACACGGAGAAGCGCGTGCGCACCTGCTCGTCGCGGGCCAGCAGGCCCTCGGAGTTGGCGATCAGCACCTGTCGCTTGGAGCCCCCGTAGCCCGCTTGGACCTGGGAGATGGCACCACCGGCGCTGCGACCCGCCTCGTCGGCCCGCCGGAGCAGGGCCAAGGAGTCCGACTTCGACGCCGGACCGCTCTCCGATCCCGGCTCCCGGCTCGCCCTGGTCTCGTGGAGGCCCCCCACGGCTACCGAGGTCGAGCCGCCGCCCTGGGCCACGGCTGCGGCGGCTTCGGCCGCTCGGATCAGGCCGGTTTCGGACAGATCGGCGGTGTGGGCGAACCCGGTGGTCTCGCCGACCACCACTCGGATCCCGGCGCCTCGGTCGCGCCCCGACGAGAGCTCTTCCACCCGCCCGTCATCGAGCATGGCCGAGGAGGTGACCCGGTCCTCGGCGAACACCTCGGCGAAGTCGCCGCCATGGCGCAGCGCCTCCCCGAGCACGCGTTCGAGTACGGGAGTTTCGATCACCACTGCCTCCTACTGGCCGGGGGGTCCGACAAACAAACAAAAACAAAGTGGGGTGCGGGCATCGCTAGTGGCCGGCGTCCGCTGTCTCCCGTATCGTACCGGGGTGGCACTTCATACCGGTCTGAGCGCTCGGGTCGACCTCACGGTGACCGAGACCGACACGGCCTTGTCCTTGGGGTCGGGCGATGTTCCCGTGCTGGCCACGCCCCGGCTGGTGGCGCTGTGCGAGCAGGCCACCCACCGGGCCCTCGACGGCCACCTGCCCGTGGGCACGACCAGCGTGGCCAAGCGGGTGCAGTTCGACCACCTGGTGCCGGTGCGCGTGGGGGGAGAGGTGACTGCCGAGGCCAACCTGGACCGGATCGAGGGCCGCCGCCTGACTTTCACCGTGTCGGTGACCGACGGGTCCGGGCTGGTCGGGGCGGGCAAGGTCTCCCGGGTCATCGTGGACCGCAGCACCTTCCTCACCCACGCCCGGTAGCCTTCGCAGTCACGCCCTGGCCCCCACCAGGTCGGCCCTTCCCGACCGTTCCCCTCGAGGGGCCCAGTGGGAAAGACCCCAGCACGGTGTCGCTATTCCGATAGCGTGAAAGACAGAGCGCCTTATGATCCTGGAACACATCGACCACCCCTCCGACCTCCGCTCCCTCACTCCCGAGGAGCTCGACGTCCTCTCCGAGGAGATCAGGGGATTCATCGTCGATGCGGTGACGGCCACCGGGGGCCACCTGGGCTCCAACCTGGGCGTGGTCGAGCTCACCTTGGCCCTGCACCGCACCTTTGACTCCCCTCGCGACGCACTGCTGTGGGATACCGGGCACCAGGCCTACGTGCACAAGCTGGTCACCGGGCGGCGGGAAGCCTTCACCCAGCTCCGACAGGCCGGCGGGCTGTCCGGCTACCCCAATCGCTCGGAGTCCGAGCACGATTGGGTGGAGAACAGCCACGCATCGACCATCCTCAGCTACGCCCACGGGCTGGCCAGCGCGTTCGAGCTCCAAGGAGCCGATCGCCGAGTAGTGGCCGTGGTCGGTGACGGGGCCCTCACCGGCGGCATGGCCTACGAGGCGCTCAACAACCTCGGCCATTCGGGCCGCAGAGTCCTCATCGTGCTGAACGACAACGGGCGGTCCTACGCCCCCACGGTGTCCCGGCTCTCGGTCGGCCTCACCCATCTTCGGCTCAACCCCACCTATGTGCACGCCCGCCAGCGCCTGCGCCATCTGATCAGGGAGATCCCCGCAGTGGGGGACATCGCCTATTCCGGCGTCCACGGCCTGACCACGGCCCTGCGCGAGGTGGTCACGCCGCACACGTTCTTCGAGACGCTCGGCATCCGCTATGCCGGTCCCATCGACGGGCACAACGTCATCGAGGTCGAGCAGGCCTTGGCCCACGCCGCCGAATGGAACGGGCCGATCATCGTGCATGTGGTCACCCAGAAGGGCCGGGGCTATGCCCCGGCCGAAGAGGACGACGTCCAGCGGCTCCACGACGTCAAGGTGCAGATCGCGGCCACGGCACCCGACACCGTCCCTGTCGATGCGGCCGGCAGCGGCAGCAATGGCAACAGACCTGGCCGCCCGAGCACCGGCGATGACGCGGTGGGGACGGCCGACCTCCCCCCCGCCACCTACACCGATGCCTTCACCCGGTCCCTGCTGCGGGCGGCGGAGGCCGACCCACGGATCGTGGCCATCACCGCGGCCATGCC
>DATMMO010000296.1:0-24967 GCA_035569695.1 Acidimicrobiales bacterium
CGATCAGCTCCAGATCGAGAGCTGGCAGGTCATGTTCGTGGCCCGGGGCAAGGTGGGGCCGTTCCGGGTCACCGGCGAGGCCTTCGAGGGCGGACAGGGACGGGTCGGTGTGCGGCTGTCGCTGCACGACGAGGGGAACCAGGACCGGGTCACCAGCACCGGTTCGGGCGTCTACCGCCGACTGGGCTGAGGCCGGTCGGGAGACCAGGGGGCAAACGTGCTATCGAATATGATCCGCAAGTGGCGCCCTCCTCACCCAGCCCGAACGGAATGACGCCCAAGCGTCCGTCGGTCGATGGCGGCAGCAAACTGGTGCGGACCACGAGCGCGGAGCACATCGCCCTGCACATCCGAACGCTGATCTTCGATGGCGTGCTTCGGCCCGGCATGCGGGTGCCTCAGGACGCCATCGCCGAGGATCTGGGCGTGAGCCGGATCCCGGTTCGCGAGGCGCTGATCGTGCTCGAGCACGAGGGCTGGGTCACGATCGAGATCCACCGGGGTGCCTACATCAACGCCCTCGACAAGCGGGCCGTGCACGACCACTATGAGCTCTTCGGACTCATCTACGGGTTCGCGGCCCAGCGAGCGCTGGTCCGAGCCGGGCCCGACCTCCCCGACACCCTGGCCGACCTTCAGGGCCAATTCGTGGAGGCCACTGAACCCTCCGAGCAGCAACGGCTGTCCATTGCCTTCCACGCCACCATCGTCAGGGGGGCGGCGTCGCCTCGCATCATCGTAGTGTTGCGGGGTATGTCGGCCCTGGTGCCCGGCGATTTCTTCGGCATGGTGCCAGAAGCGGTGGAGGTCGAAGAGCGGGGCTTGGCCGCCATTGTTCGGGCCATGAAGAAGAACGACGGAGAGCGGGCGTCGGCCGAGTACGCCAAGATGATGCGTCAGGTCGGCAACAAGGTGGCTCATCTCTTCGACGCCCGCTCCCTGTTCGAGCAGACGCTGACCAAGACCTGACCCTCGGGGCCATCGCTTCGGCCCAAGATTAGGGTCCGGCGTCTGGCTCAGCCTCGGGGCCCTTTCCATTGTCCTGGTCGATCAGGGCCCGGCGAAGGAGCTTTCCCACCTCGTTCCGGGGCAGGGCATCGATGCGGTGGTAGGCCACGGGGATGCGGTAGGGCACGAGGTGATCCCGGCACAGCTGGTCCAGCTCGTTGTCGGAGGCAGACCCGACGATGTAGGCCACCGGCACCTGGCCCAGCCGCTCGTCGGGCGCGCCGACCACTGCTGCCTCTCGAACGTTGGGCGACAGGCGCAGCACTTCTTCGACCTGTTCGGGGAAGACCTTGTTGCCGCCGCGATTGATGAGGTCACTCACCCGGCCCTCGATCCAGACGAATCCGTCCTCGTCGACGTGGGCGTAGTCACCGGTGCGGACATAGCCTTCCTGGTCGATTCGGTCGCCGAGGCTCTCGCCCCCGGCATAGCCCGAGGCCATGCTCGGGGGCTTCACCAGTAGCTCCCCGATAGCCCCGCCCACCGCCGTGGTCCCGTCCTCGGCGATGACCTTGATGCTCACGCCGGCGTGGGGTCGCCCGACGGCGCCAACCTTTTCGGGGTGCTCCCGACCATCAGTGGCCGTCCAGCCGATGACCTCGCCCAGCTCGGCCTGCCCGTAGCTATTGAGCACGGTCACGCCGAACTTCTCCGAGAATCGACGGGCTGACAACGGCGACAGGGGCGCAGTAATGCTCCGGACATAGCGCAACGGGGCCAGTTCGGTGATGCCCTCATCGTCGGCCAGCATCACCATGGCCGCCGGAGGCAACACGGTGGAGCGAATGGCGAAGCGGCCCACCAGGGTGGCGAAGTCGGTGGTGGAAAATCGATCCATCAGCACGAGTTGGGCTCCGGCCCGCAACCCGAACAGGACGTTGTAGATCCCGGCATTGAGAGACAGCGAGACCGGTATCAGGTTGGGAGAGGGGGGCCGGGCCGGATCGGCGGGCCGGCCCCGAAGCGGAGCCAGCACCCGGTCGAGCAATTCCAGGTAGCCCGAGTGGGTGTGGAGTATTGGGCGGGGTCGCCCCGTGGTCCCCGAGGTCCAGGTGACAAAGGCAATGTCCGGCTCATGGCTGCTCGGTTCGGCGCTCACCGTTCGTAGTCCGGCACCATCGAGGACGGCGGCTGGGGCGGTGGACGCGATGACGTGCTCCATCTCGGCGCGAGGTTGGCGGGGGCTGGCCGGTATGAACACCCCACCGGCCATCCAGACACCGAACATGGCCGAGATGAACTCGGGGCCGTTGGGCAACTGGATGACGACGGCCTGCCCGGATTGGAGCCCGGCGGCGCGGAGCTGTCTGGCCGTGTCGACCGCTTGGGCCCGGATCTCCCCGGCGGTGCGGGTACGACTCACGGTGCTGATGAGAGGAGCAGAGTCCGGCAAGGGGTGACTGGTCAGAAGGTCGGCCAGCGAATCAGGCACGTGTCATCCTCTCTGGCTCAACGCCCCCGGAAGGCCGGGGGCCGGCGTTCCACGAAGGAGGCGATGCCCTCGGTGGAGTCCTCGGTTCTGGTCACCAGCTCCTGGGCCATGGACTCCTCGAAGAAGGCCGACCCTCGGTCCACGTCGAGGGAGCGGTTCAACAAGCGCTTGGCCAGGCCCAGGGCGATGGTCGGTCCCTGGGCCAACCGGGCGGCCAGCTCGCCGACGGTGGCATCGAGTTCGGCGGCGGGGACGACCCGGTTGACCATCCCCATCGACCAGGCGTCGGTCGCCGAGAGACGCTCACCCAACAAGACCAGCTCCTTGGCTCGCTGCATGCCGATCAGCCGGGGCAGGAGGTAGGCGCCGGCGCCGTCGGGGAGGATGCCCCGCCGAACGAATACCTCGATGAAGCTGGCCTCCTCGACGGCGACGACGAGGTCGCAGGCCAGGACCAGGTGGGCTCCGATGCCGGCCGCCGTTCCGTTGACGGCGGCAATGACCGGCTTCTGGCAGTCGAGGACCGAGGCGATCAGGCGTTGGGGGCCATCGACCATGCGCATGATCGAGCCGGTCGGCGCTTCGCCGCTCTCCGACGGTTCGTCTGTTCCCGTTGGGGGGGAGCGGAGATCGGCGCCGGTACAGAAGTGCTTGCCGACGGCCCCGATCACCACGGCGCGGACCGATGACTGTGCGTCGGCCTGGTGGAGTAGATCGACGATGGCCTCGTGCATGTCGGCGGTGATGGCGTTGCCGGCATCGGGTCGGTTGAGGGTGATCCAGGCGACGCCGTCGTCCACCCGGTGGAGGAGGGTGTTCTCGGCGTCGGTCACCGTCCGCCCCTATCCCTGTCACTAGTGCTGTCTCTAGTGCGGGCCTCGTCCCCCAGCAGCTCGGCGGCGCGCCGGCGGAGCTCCGGTTTTTGCACCTTGCCGGTGGAGGTGACCGGGAGGCCGTCGACCAGATGGACCGAGCGCGGGGCCTTGAAGTTGGCCATGTGCTCACGGCACCAGGCGATGACCTCGTGGGGATCGGGCCGGAGACCGGGGCGGGGCACGATGAAGGCGGCCCCCACTTCCCCCAGCCGGTCGTCGGGCGCTCCGACAACGGCCACTTGGGTGATGTCGTCCCGACGCAGCATGACCGATTCCACTTCGGAAGCCGAGACATTGAACCCGCCGACGATGAGGATGTCCTTGATCCGGTCGACGATCCGAAGGTAGCCATCGTCGCCCAGGTAGCCCACGTCGCCAGTACGGAGCCAGCCCCCAGGGTCCAAGGCGGCCGCCGTCGCCTCGGGGGCGTTGAAGTACTCGGTCATCACGTTGAACCCCCTGATCAGGACCTCGCCCAGTCCGCCATCGGGCTGGTCCTTCCCCTCGGCGTCAACGATGCGGAGCGAGAGTCCATCCAGGGGGTGACCTACCGTGGTGGCGATGGTCTCGATGGTGTCGGACTGCTCGCAGATGGTCGCCGTCCCGTGGGTCTCGGTGAGGCCGTAGGCGGTGATCACCGAATCGAGTTGAAGGTCTGCCTTCATGCGGGCGATGAGCTCGACGGGCACAAAGGCGGCCCCGGTGATCGACAACCGGAGGGTGCCGAGCGGGAACGAGTCGAACTCGGGGTGAGCGAGTATCGACTGGAAGATGGACGGTGGTCCCGGGAGGATGGTGATGTGTTCCTCGGCGATGCGGTCGACGACCGATTGGACCTCGAATACGGCGTGGGGGATCAGGGTCGTGCCCCGGATGAATCCCGCCAGTACCCCCGATTTGAGACCTGACGTGTGAAAGAAGGGGTAGACCACCAGCATGCGGTCTCCCTGTTGCAGCCCCATCCCCTCGGTCCACTGCCGGTAGGTCTCCACGCTGGCCCCGTGGCGGAGGACGGCTCCCTTGGGCAGGCCCGTGGTCCCCGAGGTGAAAATGATGTCGCTGGGGTCCTCCGCGCTGATGGCCGACTCCCGGGCCGACGCTTCGGTCGGGCTGACCCGCTCGGCCCGATCGATGAACGTGGCCCACGACGTCGACTGGTCGGGGACCGGTCCGCTCAGCACCACGGTCTCCCGTACGCCCTCGAGGCCCTCGATCCCGTCCAGGAGGTCGACGTAGTTGATCCCGAGGAAATCGGTCACCGTGAAAAGCATCCGCACATCGGCGGTGCGCAGCAGCCCGGCGGCCTCCTCGCCTTTGTAACGGGTGTTGATGGGGACCAGGATGGCGCCCACCCCGTACACGGCAAACGACGTCAGGATCCAGTCGAGGCCATTGGGGGCCCAGATGCTCACCCGGTCGCCGGGTTGGATGTCGCTGGCCATGAGGGCCCGCTCGATGACCTCGACGGACACGGCGATGTCGGCGAACGTCGGCCGTGCGGAACCTTCCACCACCGCCTCGAGCGTCGGATAGTGCGCCGCCGCGGCCCGGACCACCGACGGGATCGTGGCCATGCCCATTGGGTCGGAGTTCATGGGGTCGGAACTCATGGGGTCCGACCCCAGCCGTCAGTGGCCATGGGCGCCGAGCTCTTCCCACTGGGCCTCGCGTTTTTCGGCGAACGCCAACGGGCCCTCGGCCTGGTCAGGATGACCCCACACGCCGACCAGCTCCTTCGCCCCGGCCTTGCAGGCCTCGGTCAGCCCCATCTCGAACGCACCCCACAGCGCCCGCTTGGACGCGGCCATGGCCGTCGGCGAATTCTTGGCGATGGTCTCGGCCAGTTCCTGTGCCGCCTCCCGGAGCTGCTCGGGCGGATCGACGATCTGGCTGATCATGCCCAGCTGGTATGCCCGTTGGGCATCCATCCGCTCGTACCGGCCGACCAGCGCCATCCTCATGACGGCCTCGGCCGGCATCTTGCGGACCAGACCGATGGCCTCGTACGCGGTCACTTGACCGATCGAAACATGAGGGTCGAGGAACGTCGCCGTGGACGCGGCGATCGCGATGTCGGCATCAGTGACGAAATGGAATCCGCCCCCTGCACACACCCCGTTGACCGCGGCAATGACCGGCTTCCACACCTGGTTGTGCCAGCCGGTGATCCGAAGGGTTGCGTGCTTGGTCCGGCGCGACTGCTCCCGGAGGGCATCGGGGTTCTTGGCCAATTCCACGACGTCGAGTCCCGTTTGGAAGGCGCGACCCGTTCCCGTGTTCACGATGACCCGTACGCGGGGGTCGGCGTCGAGCTCCTGCCAGGCCGATTCGAGGTCGTCGAGCATGTCGGCGTTCATGGAGTTTCCCGAGCCGGGCCGGTTGAAGATCAGCCAGCCGACCGGTCCGTGCCGTTCGACGAGGAGTGGCGCCGAGCCCTCCGTCGGGCCGCGCCCACGAGTAGCGTCGGGGTTCATGGCTCTCCCCGTCTGCGAGAGACCGGAGCCCATGTCGATTGTGTCGGTAGGAGTTGTATATAGTATGTATACACCGCCGTGAGCCTGGCCTGCGGGTCGGAATGTGCGAGAGTCCGGGAGTCGTCGTCGTCGTGAGTGAGGGGGGCAGGATAAGTGACGAGGCCATCGAGCGGCTCCGGGCGCGCATCGGCATTCCCGAGCCCCACCCGGTAGCGCCGCACTACACCAGTCCCGGGGTCGACGCCTTCCGCCACGTGGCCGAGAGCTACGGCGACGACAACCCGTTGTGGTGGGATGAGGGGTATGCCCGCGACTCGGTCTGGGAGGGGGTCATCGCGCCACCGCCGTTGGTCGGGGGCGATTCCCTGATTGGCGTGGACGAGGTCACCGAGGTGGCCCCGGAGCTGCGTGAGCTGATGCGGGGCGATCCGCTGAGGGGCGTGCACGCCTTCTACTCGGCCAGCGCCCGCGAGTGGTGGGCCCCCCTGCGCCCCGGTCGCCGGATATCGCGGCGCAATGCGCTGGTCGGCGTGCTCGACAAGCCCAGCCAGTTCGCCGAACGGGCCGTGCACGAGTGGACGGGCCAGGTATTCCAGGATGACCGGGGGGCCATCCTGGCCGGCCAATATCGATTGATGATCCGCACCGAACGGACCAAGGCGCGCCAAAAGAAGACCAACGACAAGATCGAGCTCCTCCCGTATGGCGACGAGGAGATCGAGGCCATCGAGGCTCAGTACGCGGGGGAGGGGCCGAGGGGTTCCACCCCGCGCTGGTGGGAGGACGTGGCCGAAGGTGATTCGCTCGGGCCCATGGTCAAGGGGCCGCTCACCGTCACCGACATGATCTGCTGGCACGTGGGCATGGGCATGGGGCTCTATGGCGTGAAGCCCCTTCGCCTGGCCGCCCGTAACCGCAAGCGAATTCCCCGCTTCTTCCATCGCGACGACCTCAACGTGCCCGACGTGATGCAGCGAGTCCATTGGGACCCCGAGTTCGCCCGCCGGGCGGGCAATCCGACGACATTCGACTACGGCCGGATGCGGGAGACCTGGCTGATCCACCTGTGTACCGATTGGATGGGCAACGACGCCTGGCTGTGGAAGCTCGACTGCGAGTTCCGCAAGTTCAACTTCGTGGGTGATACCCAGTGGCTGCACGGCACGGTGACGAGAAAGTACCTGGCCGTTGGAGACCGCCCCGCGGTCGACATCGAGGTATGGGCCCAGAACCAACGGGCCGAGGTCACCACGCCCGGCCACGCCACCGTCCTGCTTCCCAGCCGGGAGCACGGTCAGGTTCGCCTCCCCGAGCCGCCGGGGGGATCGACCGATCTGCACGGGGCCCTCGGCGCCATCGCCTCCGACTTCGCCAATGGAACGGCGGCACCGTTGCGATGACGGGCGAGCCCTACCGCTCGGTCGACGGCCTGTCGGTCGAATTGACCGGCACCGTGCTCCGGCTCCGCCTCGACCGACCAGACCGGCGCAACGCGATCGACGACACCATGATGGCGGCGCTCATCGACTCGGTGGACGCCGCTGGACGCGATGAGTCGGTCCGGGTCATCCACCTCACCGGCAGCGGCGACCACTTCTGTGGCGGCGCCGACATCGTGGCCCGCAATGCCGGCGAGCAGCGTCGACCCCGAGTCGGCGCCATCCAGCGCCGCCTGCCCTCCCAGGCCCACCGGCTCATTCCCTTGCTGTGCACCGTGCAGGTTCCCGTGGTGTGTGCTGTTCAGGGCTGGGCCGCCGGCATCGGCCTGCAGATGGCGGCGGCGTCCGACTTCGCCGTGGTCGCCGACGATGCGCGCCTGTGGGAACCGTTCTCCTCCCGGGGCTTCACCCCCGACAGCGGGGCCACCTGGCTGCTTCCCCGGCTGATCGGCATGACCCGGACCCGTGAGCTGTTGTTGCTCGGCCGCCAGCTCCGCGGCACCGAGGCGGCCGAGTGGGGCCTGGTCCACCGGGCCGTCCCGGCCGACGACGTGACGTCGGTGGTCGACGAGTTGGTGACCACCCTGGCCGAGGGACCGACGGTCGCCCTCGGGCTCACCAAATGGCTCCTCCAAGCCGGCGCCTCCCTGCCCCTGGACGATCATCTGCGCAACGAGGGATTCGCCATGGAGCTCTCGTCGCGGAGCGAGGATTTTCGTGAGGGCCTGAGCGCGTTCAAGGACCATCGCCCGCCCGAGTTCAAAGGACGCTGATGGAGCTCACCGGCGAGCGGGTGTTCGTGACCGGGCTCCCGACCGGCGAGTTGACCGATCGGGCCCGCCAGTGGGTCGAGGATCACGTGCCCGAGCACTGGCGCCGAGCGGCGCGCCAGGGTGGGGCATCGGCCATCCGCAGCGTCCGGAGCCGGGCCGAGTACGAGGCGTGGTACCCGACGTTTGCCGCGTCGGGGCTGGTCGCACCGACGTGGCCGGTCGAGTACGCCGGAGCGGGGCTGACTCCGTCCGAAGCGCGGACGGTGGAAGCGGAGCTCGCCCCCTACAACCTGGGTCGGCTCAACCCCTTGGGCCTCAGCCTGGCTGCTCCGGCGCTGTTCGCCTTCGGAACGGAAGAGCAGCGGTTGCGATTCCTCGGTCCCATCGTGAGGAACGAGGAGGTCTGGTGCCAGCTGTTCAGCGAGCCGGGGGCCGGCTCCGACCTGGCATCGCTGGCCACCCGGGCCGAGCGCCAGGGTGACGAGTGGGTGATCACCGGTCAGAAGGTGTGGAACACATGGGCCCATCTGGCCGACTTCGGCGTGGTCCTGGCCCGGACCGACCCCGACGCCCCGAAACGGCAGGGCATCACCTACTTCCTGGTCGGCATGCACGAGCCCGGCGTCGAGGTTCGTCCCCTCCGCCACATCACCGGGGAGATCGACTTCAACGAGGTCTTCCTGGACGGCACCCGCGTCCCCGATGGCCAGCGGGTCGGCGCCGTGAACGAGGGATGGAAGGTGGGAAACGCCACGCTGTCGGGCGAGCGCCAGATGGTCTCGGGCTCCGGCTCGGGCGGGGTCGACCGGATCGGCGGAGGCGGCGCCGAGCGACTGGTCCAGTTGGCCCGGCGGACCAGTGCCGAGGGGCGATGCGGGGGCTGGGACGATCCGGTGGTGCGCCAGGACCTCATGCAGGTGCTGAGCGAGGAGCGGATCCGCAATTGGACGAATCAACGAATCCGGGCCGGCATCAGGGCCGGCCGTTCCCCGGGCCCGGAGAGCTCGGTCGGCAAGGTCCACCAGGGAGACCTCAACCAGAGGATCCAGGCCCTGGCCACCGACCTGCTGGGGGCCGGGGCCCTGGCCTGGCAAGAGGGTGGGGCAGCGGATCCCGCTGCTGACGAGGTCGAGCGCTACGCCGCGTCCCTGCCCTACGAGGTCAAGGGCATGCTCCGCAGTCGGGCCAACACCATCGAGGGGGGCACGACCGAAGTGAACAAGAACATCATCGCCGAGCGCGTCCTCGGCCTTCCCCGGGAGCCCGATCCCTGGCAGCGATCGCCGTGGCGCGATGTCCCCCGTAACTGATGCGATGAGCACAGGGTCGCTGGTCACCTGTTCGGTCGAGGACGGGGTCGGGTCGGTACGGCTGACCGACCCGGCCCACCGCAATGCGCTCTCAGCCGAGCTCAGTGAGGCCCTGGCCCTCGCCGTCGCCTCGGTTCTGTCCGACGATGCCGGCGCCATCGTGCTCACCGCTGACCCGCCTGTCTTCTGTGCCGGCGGTTCGCTCGATGGGCTCCTGGCTCGAGACGTCCCGTTGGCCGATACCTATCGGGGGTTCGAGGCGCTGGCCGGCGCACCGGTCCCGACCATCGCCGCGGTGGGGTCGCCCGCTATCGGTGCCGGGGTGAACCTGCCCCTGGCCTGCGACATCATCGTGGTGTCCGAAGCAGCCCGCTTCGACCCCCGGTTCCTCGATGTCGGTATTCATCCGGGCGGTGGCCACCTCTGGCGCCTCCAGCGCCGAATCGGCAGCCAGGGAGCGGCAGCGCTGGTGCTGTGCGGCGACGTGCTCGATGGTGGCGATGCGGTGACGGCCGGCCTGGCCTGGCGTTGCGTGGCGCAGGCCGACCTGGAGGCCACGGCGCGCCGGTGGGCGCGTCGGGCGGCCGGTCGATCCCGCCCGTTGGTGGCTCGGACCAAGGCCACCCTCCGAGCCAGCCAGTCGATGGTGGACGTGAACGAGGCCACGGTGCTCGAGCTCGAGGCCCAGCAGTGGTCAATGGAACAGCCCGGCTTCGACGAGGGCATCCGAGCAATACAGGAGTCGCTGCGAGACCGGCCCAGGACCGATCAAAGGGACGGATAGCGCAGCGCGGCCTCCCGCCTGGCCCGCTCCTCGGTTGGGTAGGGTCACGGCATGCGGTTCTCGACTGCCCTGTTCGCCACCGACCACGCCGTGAACCCGGTCCCTGCCGCGGTGGCGGCAGAGGCCCGAGGGTTCCACTGCTTCTATGTTCCCGAGCACACCCACATCCCCGTCGAGCGCGAGACGCCGCACCCGCTGACCGGCGACACCCTGAACGACGAGTACCGCCGGACGCTGGACCCGTGGGTGACGTTGGCTGCCATCGCATCGGCCACCGAGCGCATCAGGCTGGGGACGTCGATCGCCCTGGTGGCCGAGCATCACCCCATCACGTTGGCCAAGGAGATCGCCACCCTCGACTACCTGTCGGGGGGACGCGTGGTGCTGGGCATGGGTTACGGCTGGAACATGGAGGAGCTGGCCCACTTCGGGGTCGAGCGGGGGCAACGGAGGGCTGTGGTTCGAGAGAGCGTGCTGGCCATGCAGGCGCTGTGGACCGAGGACGAGGCCTCGTTCTCGGGGGAGTTCGTCAAGTTCGGGCCCAGCTGGTCGTGGCCCAAGCCGGTGCAGCCCCGACTCCCGGTGCTGGTGGGTGGGCAGGCGGGGCCGAAGACGTTCGCCCATGTCGCCGAGTACGCCGACGGGTGGATGCCCCACGGTGGGGCCGGACTGAGCACGTCGCTGCCCGCCCTCCGCCAGGTGTGGGGCGACGCCGGCCGGGAGCCGTCGGCCTTGGACGTGGTGATCATGGGCGTCGTCCCCGAGCCCGGGAAGCTCGAGCACTACCGATCGCTGGGCGTCGACGAGATCGTGGTCGGCTTCCCCACCGGGAGCGCGGGGGAGATGGAGCGGCGCCTCGACGGCTACGCCGGGATCATCGCCGAGTTCTCCTAGGCGCTCCCACGAGCCGGAACCGGAGTCTTTCGACGACGCCGCCGGCTACAGGGCGTCGACGCGCCGGTCCCGCTACGATGCGCTCGTTCGTCGGGTCACACTGCGCCGACGAACCGAGCACATCATGGTTCCCCCTCACAGGTCGGAGATCCATATGGACCACACCCGGACAACTCGGTGAGCGCGGGAGCAGGTGACCACGACGGCCCCCTCCACCGCCGCACCCTGAGCCGACGGCAACTGCTCACCACCGCCGCGGTGGGGGCCACCGGGCTGGTGCTCGGCACCCGGGGGGGATCGGCCGGAGCACTGAGCGCCACGGGAAACGGGCGAGGGTGGCTCGCCTCTTCCGGAACACCGGTGATCCGACAACCCGGTTCGCTGCCCAACCCGTCCCTGGCCGCCGGCACCGAGCAGCTCCCCGAGATCGAGCACATCGTGGTGGTCATGATGGAGAACCACTCGTTCGACAACCTGCTGGGCACGTTGGGGCGCGGTGACGGGCTCTCCTTGGGTGCCGACGGGAAGCCCACCGTGGCCCTGCCCAACGGCCAGGGTCAAATGGTGCACGCCTTCCACATGCCGAGTGAGTGCGCGACCGACGGGGTGAGCAACAGTTGGAACGTGGGCCACGCGTCGTACGACAACGGCACCAACCGGGGTTTCGTGGCGGCTTCCTCGGGCGAGACGATGGGCTACTTCCAGGACGACGATATCCCGTTCACCCGGGGGCTGGCCCAGACCTTCCCCCTGGCCGACCGGTGGTTCTGCTCGGTGATGGCCCAGACCTATCCCAACCGGCGCTATCTCCTCTCGGGTACGTCGCTGGGCCTGATCGACGACACGTTCCCCGCTCCATTGCCACCCAACGGCACCATCTTCGACAGCCTCAACAAACACGGGATCAGCTGGAAGGACTACTACTCGGACCTGCCCACCGCCGGGGTCTATCTGTCGCTACTGGGCCAGCCGGCCATCAGCACCAACCTGGTGAAGATGGAGGAGTTCTACGCCGACGCCGCGGCCGGAACCCTTCCTCAATTCTCGCTCCTCGACCCCAACTTCACCATCCAGTCCGAGGAGAACCCGCAGAACATCCAGTTCGGCGACCAGTACCTGGCCGACGTGGTCTCCTCGGTGATGAGCGGTCCCCAGTGGGCCAAGACCTTGATGATCTGGACCTACGACGAAGGGGGTGGTTGGTACGACCACGTGCCCCCACCGTCGGCCATCCCACCCGACGACGTCCCGCCCAACCTCCCCCCCGGGAGCCTCCCGGGGGGCTTCGACCGCTATGGCTTCCGGGTGCCCAGCGGGGTCATCTCGCCCTACGCCAAGAAGGACTACGTCTCCCACACCATCTACGACCACACCTCGATACTGAAGACGATCGAGACCAAATGGAACCTGCCCGCCCTGACCCGGCGCGACGCCAACGCCCACGACGTGCTGGACATGGTGGACCTGAAGTCGAAGCCCGCCTTCCTGACCCCGCCCCGCTTGCCCGATCCGGCCAACCCGGTGCAGTCCTATGGCTGTCTGGCCACCGGCCCGGGCCAGATCCCGCCCCCCTCCGCGGTGACCAACGCGGGAGCGCCGCATTGACCCGCCGCCTCGCCGTCCTCGCCCTGGCCCTCGGGGCCGTGATCCTGTTCCTCCTCTCGTCGGTCTCGGCCTCGGCCACGGCTCACCGGACCGTGGCCCAGACGAAACCGGTTGCCACGTGCGCGCCGACGCAGATCACGACGGCGCTCGAGTTGTTGACCCTGGGTAAGTTGCCGACCTCGCCGGCCGGAGCCGTGCTGTTCCACAACACCTCGGGGACGGCCTGCTCGTTACGAGGCGTACCCACCGTCGGCGTTCTCAACCAAGCGGGGCAGCGCATCGTCGTGTATCAGCGCTCGAGCACCCCACACCGCCCCCAGGCCGCCGTCCTCCAGCCCTCATCGAGCGGCAAGGCGGCCGGGTCCAGTCTGACCTGGTCCTCCTGGTCGTGCTCCCCAGGCTCCTACACCCTGACCATCCGGTTTCCGGGCTGGTCCACGTCGGTGGCCGCCACCTGGGGCTCGATTCCTCCTCCCAACGGTCCGTGCGCCGTCACCGGCGCCACCATCTATGTGGGCCCGGTGGCGACCATCACCCACTGACCGTTCCGAACCGGTTGTCTCATGTGCTCCTCGATGGGGCGGCCGGCAACCATGTCTCATCTCGATCCTGGTGGCCCATGGGCTCCTCCGGTGACAAGATCGCGTCCATGGGAGGACCCCGATGACAGACGACATCCTGGACGCCATCGTCGGCACGCCGACGGGGAAGGCCGTGGTCACGGTGGAGCGCGGCCATGTGGCCCTCTTCGCTGATGCGGTGAAGGACGACGACGCCGCCTATCGGGACCCCTCGGCCGCCGCCGCCCTCGGCCTGCCCGGCATCCCCGCTCCGCCCACCTACCCGTTCGTGATGGAGAATTTCGGCCGGTATCCGGAGCTGCAACCGGCCGATGGCGGGAGCCAGGTGGGAGCGGCCATCGGCCCCTTGCTGGCCGGCGGCGGCCTCATCCTCCATGGCGAGCAGGCGTTCAGCTATCACCGGCCTGTGTTTGCCGGCGACGTCTTGGAGGGGAACGGCTCGGTGGTGGACGCCTACCGCAAGGAGTCCAAGGGGAGGACCATGACCTTCGTGGTTATCGAGACGGTCTGGACCGACCGGGCCACCGGGGAGCCGGTGTGCACCTCGACCATGAACTTCATCCATCGGGTCTGAACCTCGCCACTAGAACCAGTTCTGGTTGACCGGGCCCCGGATGCTAGAAACGGAGTGAGTATCTGATGGCGTTCCCTGTGTCGCCGGGGCCGGGGGGCGGGGACGAGCTGGCTGCCCCGGACCGGTCGAACGACCTTGCCACCGAGTTGGAGCCTGACCCATGCCGATCGGAATCGCTGACGAGCACGAGGACCTCCGCCAGTCCCTGCGGCGATGGGTCGAATCCCGGTGCCCGTCCGAGGTCACGCGGGCCGCACTTGATGGTGAGCGCGACGAGCTTCCGCCCTTCTGGAACGAGCTGGCCCGACAGGGGTGGTTGGGGGTCCACATCCCCGAGGAGCTGGGCGGCCAAGGTGCCGGCCTGGTCGAGTTGGCCGTGGTCCTCGAGGAGCTGGGGCGGGCCGCCGCTCCCGGACCGTGGGCGTCGACCGCGCTGGCCGCCTCGGTCATCGCCGCCCTCGGCGACGGGGGACAGGCCAAGGCTCTCTTACCCGGGCTGGCTGACGGCTCGCTTCCTGCCGCCGTGGTCCTGCCCGTGGCCGCGGCCGACGGGACGGCGATGGCTGCGCCTGGTCTGAGGGCCACCAGGGGCGGCGACGGCTCCGTCCGCGTGCGTGGGTCGCTGGGCCCCATCCTGAACGCAGCCGTGGTCACCCTGGTCGTGGCCCCAGTGGACGTCGAGGGGTCCGAGCGCTGGTTCGTGTTGGAGCGGGGAACGGGAACGGACGTGGAGCCCACGCCCAGCTTCGATCCGTCGCGCCGGACGGCCACCTGGCACCTCGATGGCGTGACCGTGAACGCCGAGCGGGAACTGGTGGGGGCCCGAGCCGAGGTCATCCGGGACCTCGCTGTGGTCCACGCCGCGGCCGAGGCCGTCGGCGGTGCTCGCTGGTGCTTGGACACCGGAGCGGAGCAGGCTCGGACCCGGGAGCAGTTCGGGCGGCCCATCGGTCAGTTCCAAGGGGTCAAGCACCGCCTGGCCACCATGCTGGCCTCGGTCGAACAGTCGGTGGCGGCCACGTGGGACGCGGCCCAGGTCCTGGACCTCGAGGCCCATGCCGGACCGGGGGCCGAGGACCCATCGTTCACGTTGCCGACCCGGTTGGCGGTGCAGGTGGCCGGGGCGCTCGCCCTCGACAGCTACGTCGAAGCGGCCAAAGGAGCCATCCAGGTCCTGGGGGGCATGGGGTTCACCTGGGAGCATGATGCCCACATCCACCTCCGTCGTTCCACCTCCCTCCGGCAGCTGCTGGGGGGGACGGCGCCCCTCCGGGCCGAGGCGGCCCGATTGGCCTTGCAAGGGACGAGGCGCCACCTGTTGGTCGAGCTTCCTGCTGAGGCAGAGCAGTTCCGGTCCGAGCTCGAGCCGTTGGTGGCCGAGATCGCGGCCATCGCCGACCCCCGGGAGCGGCGCCATCGACTGGCCGACGCCGGGCTCCTGGTGCCCCACTGGCCCAAGCCGTGGGGACGGGACGCCGGTGCCGTCGAGCAGCTGGTCATCGACGAGCTGTGCGACCAGGCCGGGCTCCGACGCCCCAGCCTGGTCGTGGGGGCCTGGGCCCTGCCCACCATCATCGCCCACGGTACCGATCAGCAGGCCGAGGACTGGGTGCGACCCAGCCTGCACGGCGAACTGGTCTGGTGCCAGCTGTTCAGCGAGCCCGGTGCCGGGTCGGATCTGGCCGGCCTGACCACCAGGGCCACCAAGGTGGAGGGAGGGTGGTCGATCTCGGGACAGAAGGTGTGGACCTCGTTGGCCACCGTGGCCGACGTCGGGATCTGCCTGGCCCGCACCAACCCTGACGTGCCCAAGCACCAGGGAATCACCTACTTCCTGGTCGACATGAAGACGCCGGGCATCGAGGTCCGGCCCCTCCGCGAGATCACCGGCGAGTCGCTGTTCAATGAGGTGTTCTTCGACGACGTGTTCGTACCCGACTCGGCCGTGGTCGGCCCGGTGGACGGCGGCTGGCGCCTGGCTCGTACCACGCTGGCCAACGAGCGCGTCTCGTTGTCGTCCGGTTCGGCCTTCGGCGACGGGCTGGAGGCGGCCCTCTCCTGGTTGGGCCAGCATCCCGAGTCGGCCCAACCGGTGGTCCTCGATCGGCTGGGCTCCCTGGTGGCCGAGGCCCAGTCGTTGGCCGTGCTCGGCCTGCGGGCCACGCTTCGCTCGCTCACCGGGGTGGAGCCTGGCCCCGAATCGAGCGTGGGCAAGTTGCTGGCGGCCGAGTTCGAACAGCGGGTGCAGGAGTTCGGGCTCGACCTGCTGGGCCCGGCCGGCGCCACCACGGTGGGCGACGCCGCGCCCTGGGCCCGTGGCGTCCTGCACTCCAAGTGCCTGACCATCGCCGGAGGGACCAGCGAGGTGCAACGGAACGTGATCGGTGAGCGCCTGCTCGGGCTGCCCCGGGACCCCGAGCCCGGCCGATGAGGACCACGGCCAGAAAGGGGGCCCGACCATGAGCGACCAGCAGCTGTTCTTCGAGGACGTGAGCGAAGGCGACGAAGCGCCGGTCCGCTCACACGTCCTGACCCGAACCGATCTGGTCGTCTACGCCGGCGCCTCGGGTGATTTCAACCCCATGCATCATGACGAGATCCAGGCCACCGCGGCCGGACAACCGAGCGTCTTCGGCCATGGGATGTTCTCTATGGGGTTCTTGGGCTCGGCCATCACCGACTATGTGGGTGTCGGCAACATCCGCCAGTACCAGGTCCGGTTCGCCAAGCAGACCTGGCCGGGGGAGGAGCTCCGCACCAGGGTCGTGGTCAGCGCCATCCGCACTGAGGGGGACGACCATCTGGTCGACCTCGACGTGCGCCTCCACAACGCCGACGGCGAGGAAAAGGTGGTGGGTCAGGCCACCGCCGCTATCCCCTCCCGGCCCTGATCGACCGGAGTCCTGCCGTCCGAGGTTGTCAGCTCAGGACTTCGAACGGCGGGATCTGCGATGGACCGTTCTTGAACAGCTCGCCCTTGGCCGCGCCCAGATCGTCGATGGTCCACATGGCGTCCTGGTGCAGCTGGCCAATGGGCTGAAAACCGCCCACGGCCCAGATGTTGCCGCCGAAGACCACGAAGATCTGCCCGTTGATATCGGCGGCCTGGTCGGAGGCGAGGAAGCCGACCAGACGGGCGACGTTGCCGGGATCCCAGTGGTCGAATACTCCCTCCTGCGGAGCCGAGGCGCTGAAGACGTTCTCGGTCATCCGCGTCCGGGCCCGGGGGGCGATGGCGTTGACCGTGACCCCGTAACGCTCGAGCTCGCGAGCCATGATCCACGTCAGCGTGGCGATGGCCCCCTTGGCCGAGCCGTAGTTGCCCTGGCCGGGACTGCCGAACAGGCCGGCCTCCGATGAGGTGTTGATGATCCGACCGGTGACCGGGTTGCCCGCCTTGGCCAGGTTGCGCCAGTACACCGCAGCATGGTGGGCGGTGGCGAAGTGCCCTTTGAGGTGGACCCGGATGACGTCATCCCAATCGGACTCGTCCAGGTTGAAGGTCATCTTGTCCCGGATGATGCCGGCGTTGTTGACCAGGATGTTCAACTGTCCGTAGGTCTCGACCGCCTGGTTCACCAGCGCCGTGGCCCCCTCCCAGGAGCTGACGTCGTCACCGTTGACCGTGGCCGTGCCGCCCTTTTCGACGATCAGGTCGGCGACCTCATGGGCCGGTGAGTTGTCGCGGCCCTCGCCCTGCAACGAGGCCCCCACATCGTTGACGACGACCTTGGCCCCCTCGGACGCCAGGAACAGCGCCTCCTCGCGCCCGATGCCCCGCCCCGCCCCGGTGACGATCGCTACCTTGCCGTCCAGTGCGCCCATGGTGGCCTCCAGTGCCGCTGCTCAGTCTTGTGTCGAGTGTCCGATGCTGGACCGCGTGCTGCCCCACCGCCGGTGGTCAGGTCGCCCGGCCGTCGGGCCGGTCGGCGTATGGTGACGCCACGCCGGAACCCGGGAAGCATTGCCCAATTCCGTTGCCTCAGCAAGGCCGGAGCAGCGATCCACGCCGCCGCCGGCTCCTCACTCACCGAACCGAGGGGGTCCCCATATGACCAGCCACGATACGGACCGGCCGGGTACGACCGCGGGACAACTGGCCACCCGATTGGTCCAGAAAGCCAACCGAGAGTTCTCCCGCCTCCGGGCGCTGCCCTACGAGCGGCTGGAGCCCCGCGAGGCCGTCCGGGTGGCCTACAACGTCCTGTTGCGGCGGGATCCCGACCCGGTGGCGTGGGACCACTACGCCGGGGCGGTGCGCTCGGGCGTGTGGAGCCGCGCCGATGTCGCCGATCGCATCCGCGGCTCCAGCGAGTACCGGACCCAGGTCCCCTACGGGACCTCCTCGTTCTTCACCTCCCTGCACGCCAGCCGGTGTGAATTCGTGCTCGGCCTCCCACCGGCCCGACGGATCGTGGACATCGGCGGAGGACACACCACCGACGGGCGTGGGGCATTGGTCGTCCTCGGCTATCCCTATCCGTTCGACGAGCTGGTCATCGTCGACCTGCCCCAGGAGAGTCGTCACGATCTGTACCGGTCCGAGGCCTACCGCGACCAGCACACGGACCAGGGCACGGTGCGCTACCAGTACCGGTCCATGTCCGATCTGTCCTTCGCCGACGACGCCTCGGTGGATCTGGTCTACAGCGGACAGTCCATCGAGCACGTGGGCGAGGACGAGGGTGACGTGGCCCTGGCCGAGGCGTTCCGGGTGCTCGCGCCCGGTGGCCACCTGGCCCTGGACACGCCGAACGCCGCGGTATGCCGGCTCGAACAGGATTCCTTCATCGACCCCGACCACAAGGTGGAGTACACCCTGGACGCCCTCACCGACAAAGTGACGGCGGCCGGGTTCGAGGTGGTCACGGCGCGCGGCCTCAATTGGGGGGGCACGGGCATCCAGCGCGGCGCCTTCGACCTGGCCGAGGTGGCCGCCCACAACGGCATCTTCTATGACGCCGCATCGTGTTACCTGTTGGCCCTCTTGTGCCGGAAGCCCATACCCGCCTGAGCCCGCCTGAGGCGGGCTCAGGCTTTCGTTCTCAGTCTGGGTGTTTGGTCCAGAACTGTCCCAACCCGTTGGTGTAGGCGGTAATGGCCGGGGTTCCGATCTCGTCGGGCGCAGGAGGGTCCACGCCGGCAGCCACCATGTTTGCGAACCCATAGACGGCCACCCGCCATGCGGCTAGGAACGCCGAGGCGAGGCGAGACCCCAGGCTCTTCCATTCTGTTGTCAACCCCGCGGTGTTTCAGATACAAGGATAGAACAAATAAATCGTTGAAATCGGTGCACGGCCAGGTTACTCTCACACCATGCGCGGACGCGGCTACAAACAGTGGGGGTCAGGGCTGTCGCCATTCCTTCGGAGCGACGCACCACAACCTGACCAACGGTCGCCCCGTCGGATCCGGTCATCAGTGACCCTCGCCATGGCCGTAGTGGTGGTCACCGCCTTGGTCGGCGTCGTGATCCCTGCCGGGGCGACGGCGACTTCAGCGGGAGCGGCGACCCCGACCTGTGGCGGTCAGGGCGACCTTCCCTCCTCAGGCAGCACCCTAGGAAACACCGGCGGCAACGTCGCTGGCTCAAGCGGCACCCTGACCGCTGGTCAGTGCCTGACCTCGCCTGACGGCCAGTACGAGCTGATGATGCAGAGCGACGGCAACCTGGTCGAGTACTTCCTCCCCTCAGGCCAGGCCGTCTGGGCATCCAACACCGCACTCGTGGCCCCGCCCATTCCGGACTTCATCAACTACTCGAACCCTTACGCCGCCATGCAGAGCGACGGAAACCTCGTCGTGTACATGACTCAGACCGTTCCCTCTCCCGACCCATTATTCCCGCCAACGACCAGCACCGTGGCCCCTTGGGCCTCGGGGTCCCAAGGGGTGCCCGACACCTCCCTCTCGCTCCAAGACGACGCCAACTTCGTCATCTACGGGACGAACTCGGCTGGCGCGTACCCGGCGTGGGCTGCCAACACCGTCGGGGTCCGTGGGTCGACCATGGATGCCGGCCAGACCTTGCAGCCAGGCCAGTTTCTCGTCTCGTCGGACAACCAGTACAAGCTGGAGCTGAGCGCCAAAGGAGTACTGGCGCTGTACAGCACCCAGCCCTATGCCTGTCCGTTATGGACGGCGCCCGCTATTGCCAGCAGTTCCGGCTACTCGACCACGCCACAATCGGGCTCGTACCTGGCCATCGACTCCACCGGCAACCTCAACCTCGAATCACCCGGCACCACCAATCCGTGGTGGTCGGCCAGCCAGACCAGTGGCTGGGTCGGTGGGGGCACCTCAGGCGAGTCCCTGACCCTCGAGACCAACGGAAACCTGGTGCTCAGCGCGGCGGGAGCGACGATATGGAGCTCGAACACCGACAATCTCCGGGGCTCGATGTTGTGCACCGGCACCGATCTCCAGGCCGGCCAATCCCTGCTGCCATGGTTATCGGGTAAATCGGTCGGCCCGGATTCCGCCGGCCTGTTTGTCATGCAGACCGACTGCAACTTGGTGCTCTACTTCAACAATACGGTGTGGTGGGCATCGAACACCGACGAAGGGGACATTCCACAAGCTGGCATTACGTGGGGTAACCCTTATGCCGGCTGCTTTGTCACCCAGCAGACCGACGGCAACCTGGTGGTCTATGCCCCCAATTACCCCGGCGGAGAGAAGGCCCTGTGGGCATCCGGTACCAACCAGTCGAGCACGGTGCCCTTCAACCTCGGGGCCATCGGGCCCTATCTGACCATGCCCATCGTCGGCAACACCCCCGCCCCCTATGTCACCACGATCCACGGGAACACCCTCGGGAATCCGAACCCGCCACAAAAGAGCGATGTCCTCAAGATCCTGGGCGACGTGTTCGACGCCTTGAGTCTCGTCTTCACCTTTGTGGCCGGGCCCCTCGGTGCTGTTGGCACCCTGGGTGACGCGGCCGGCAATGCCCTCGGCATCGCCTCAATTGCCAGCGGGGTGGGCGGTACTGCTGTCGCTGGTGCCTCGGGGGCCCAAAGCAATGCCACGGGGCCCCAACCCGGCGCGATCAGCCCCCACAACTCCTCGTCACCGGTCACGGTCACCACCTGCGACGGCTCGTCACCCAGTCAGGTTGTCGGCAACTCGTACATCGAGCCCGGTGGGTGCCTACTCTCTCCGAACGGGCAATATGAGCTGCGCATGCAGACCGACGGCAATCTGGTGCTCTACCAGCAAAGCCAGAACAACCCCATCTGGGCGTCCAACACCGGCGTGGCCGGCGACTATGCCACCCTCCAGACAGACGGCAACCTCATCGTCAACGGGGTAGCCGGTCTGGCCTGGCAGTCGGGGATCACCACGGCAACGAATCCTCTTCTCGCCCTCCAGGACGACGGCAACCTCGTCGTCAACGGTCCCAACGCCGTCTGGGCCAGCAATTCGACGGTTCTCACCGCGTGTGGTGCCGCCTCGCCGACGACGATCAGCGCCGGGGCGATCATCGCCTCGGGTGGGTGCCTGATCTCTCCCAACAAGCAATACGAATTGATCATGCAGACCGACGGCAACCTGGTGCTGTACTACCTGAACCAAGGGGACCCGTTGTGGGCGACCAATACTGCCGGCAACCCGGGCGCCCAGCTCCGCTTGTGGCCCAGCGGGGGCATGTCTCTGCAGGCGCCCGGGAACATCTTCATATGGTCGTCGCCCACCAACATGGTCCCTTCGGCGGTATTGGCGCTCCAAGACAACGGCAACGTTCAGGAATTTGGGAACAACAGCACTCTCGGGCTAGCCGTGATCTCCTATTCGGCCTGGCAGAGCGGAACCACCAACCTCCGGGGGTGGTCCCTACCTTCCGGTAGCAACCTGTCGCCGGGTCAGTTCCTCATGTCGCCCAACGGTACGTACAAGCTCTCGATGGGGACCAACGGCCTGCTCGAGCTGTCGTATATCACCCAACCCCTCGGCCAGTCAGGCTCGTACTTCTGCCCGATGTGGTCGAGGCCGTCCGGGAGTTTGGACCTCACCGGCCTGGCCGTCAATGGTGACAAGGAGATCTACCAGCCGGCACTCAACGCGGGCTCCTACCTGGCCATGCAGACCGACGGCAATGCGGTGTTGATCCCCGGGACGGGCTCGTCCGTCTTCGGCGTCAGCGGTTCCAACGGCAATCCTGGGGCCGCGCTCTACCTTCAAAGTGACGGCAACGTCGTGATCTACTCGGCTAACGGGACGGCACTGTGGGCGTCGGGGACCAATAACGACCGCGGCTCGACTCTGTGCACCAATGGCACCCTCCTGCCCGGTCAGTTCCTGACGGCCATGGGAACACCGGGAGAAACCACGACCAACGTCGCGGTCATGGGACCCAACTGCGAGCTCAGCTTCTACGGCAATAGTGCCCCCGGCAATTCACCGTATTGGAGCACATCCGGTGGTCTGACTCCCGGAAGTGCGCAGGCCGCCGGGTGCTATGCCGTGATGCAAGGTGATGGCAACTTCGTCATCTACGCGCCCAACAACCCGCCGCCCCCCAGTGCGGGCGGGAACACGGCCATCTGGTCGTCCGGCACCCAACAGAGCGACTTACCACCGAATCTCGTCTCGAACGCAGGACCGTTCTCACTGATCAACCCGAACGGTGTCACCACGGCCGTCGACGGGGCTAACTCTCAAGGAGTGGAGATCCTCACCGACTCGGCGATCGAATTGTGGCAAGACCCCAGTGCGAAAGGTAGCAATGCAGCTGCCGACGGGAGCACGGCCGTCGCCGGGGTGCAGTCGCTGGTCGGGTTCTTGGTGTTCCTCCTGCCGTTCCTGTTGTAGTACGAACGGCTACACATCGACGTCGCACACCCAGTGCGGGCGAGAGGACTCGAACCTCCATCCCCAGAGGGGACCGGGACCTAAACCCGGCGCGTCTGCCAATTCCGCCACGCCCGCGGCCCGGTGAGCTTACCGGCGCTGGCTATAGTCGGCGGGATCCCGGGCCGGCATGACAGGCGTGTGGCCGAAGGGCGCGGCGGCCGTCGGAGGGCCGTCCGGATCGTGTCAGTATTCGAGAACCCCGTGTCCACGGGCACAGAAGCCACAACGCCTGCGGGCGTCGCGGAAAGGAATGGACCAGCGTGGTGTCGATCCCTACCGACGGTGAGACCGGGGACGTGAAGGACCAGGTCGCCAGCTCGAGCTCGTCGGCCGACCAGCCCGCCGAGCCACCGGAGAACCTCGATGCCGCCGGACGGGCTCGCTATCTGGCCGAGGTCATGGCCGAGATCGACGCCGAGGTCAAGAGGCGGCGGGCCTCGGGCGACCTGCCCGCCGGGCTCGAGCGCGAGCTGGACGAGCTGTTTCTCGAGTTCTCCCCGGTGGGAATGCAGGGCAAGGCTCGCCTGCGCGAGACGCTGGCCCTGGTGGACGGGGCCGCCTATGTGGACACGGCCGTGCCCGTGCTGTCGAACAGGGCGGTGGGCGTCTACGTCAAGCGGTTGATCCGCAAGTCGACCAGCTGGTACATGAACTTCGTCGTCCACCAGCTGGTGCGCTTCGCCTGGTCGGTGTCGCGGATGCTGCATCTGGTCGTCGACCACATCGAGGACCTGGAGGCGACGGTCGATACGTTGCGGGCACCGGAGCTGCCGGAGTCGGCCGTGCCCCTCGTCGACGCTGGCACGTTGTGGTGGGCCCCGATCGCCATCGACGCCGTCCGGGGTGTGAGCGGCCGGGTGCTCCACGCCGAGTGCGGCCGCGGGTCGCTGGTGGAGGCATTGGTAGGCGTCGGCATCGACGCCTACGGCGTGGAGCCCAGCCAGCCGACGGTCGAGCCCGGCATCGAGCAGGGCCTGGACGTGCGGGCCGAGTCCCTCCTCGACCACCTCCAGGTGGTGTCCGAGGAGGCCCTCGGGGCCATCATTCTCAGTGGGTCGGTGCAGTGGTTGCACGCCACCGAGCGCGATCGCCTGGTGCAACTGGCTGCCGACCGTCTGGCCGTCGGCGGCGTCCTGGTCCTGGCCTCGGCCACACCCCAGGCCTGGCAGCGATCGGCTCCGACCCTGGTCACCGACCTGGCTCCCGGGCGACCCCTGCACGCCGACACCTGGTCGCACCTACTGGCCGGCCACGGCGTGCAGTCTGTGGCCGTCCACACCGGGGGCGAGGACCGGCGCCTGGCCCAGGTGTCCGGATCGGACGGCGATGCCGCAGCCGTCAATGCCGCCATCGATGCGGTCAACGAGCTGGTGCTCGGTCCGGCCGAGTACGTGTTGGTCGCGGCGCGGGAGCGGTGACAGCCGTTCACCAATTCGTCCCGGCCCTCCTGCCCCGGGACGCCACCGGCGACCACACGTTGGCCCTGCGGGATGCCTTCCGGGCCCACGGGTGGCAGTCGGACATCTACGTCGAGGCGGCCCACGACGAGCTGCAGCACGAGGCCAGCTACTTCGAGGAGTACACCGAACGGTCGAGGCCCGGCGACATCCTGGTGTACCAGGCCTCCACCGGGTCGCCGGTGGCTCGGTACCTGCTCGACCGACCCGAGACCCTCGTCCTCGACTACCACAACATCACCCCGGCGTCGTTCTACGCCCCGTGGGAGGCGCACACGGCGGAAAAGGTGACCGAGGCCCGCAGCCAGGTCGCCGCCCTGGCCCCACGGGCGGCGCTGGGGGTGGCCCACTCCGAGTTCAGCGCAGGCGAGCTGGCCGCCTTCGGCTGCCCGACGACATTGGTCGTCCCCATTCTGGTCAGCGTGGGGGAATGGTCGAGGACGCCGGACCCGGCCGCGGCGGCCGCCCTCGCCGCCCGGGCCGACGGCGGCACGGTCTTGATCTTCGTGGGCCGCCTGTCCCCCAACAAGGCGCAGCACCAGCTGGTCGAGGCATTCTGGCTCTACCGTCGCTGGTACGACCCGGGAGCTCGTCTGTTGCTGGTTGGCCCGGCCATCACCGGTGTCTATGCGGACGCCGTCCTCGACCTGGCGGCCGAGCTGGGGCTGTCCGAGGCCGTCACCCACGGCGAGAACCTCACGTCGGCCGAGCTCGCCTCCTGGTACGGCGCCGCCGACATCTTCGTATGCCTGTCGGACCATGAGGGGTTCTGCATCCCGTTGCTCGAGGCCATGCAGTTCGGGCTGCCCATCGTGGCCTTTGCCGCCGGAGCCGTGCCCGAGACGGTGGGTCGGGCCGGGATCCTCCTCGAGACCAAACGGCCCAGTCTGGTTGCCGCCGCCGTC
>DATMMO010000297.1:0-2620 GCA_035569695.1 Acidimicrobiales bacterium
AGACGATGTAGAAGGTGAACACGGTCCCGTGCATGGAGCCGACGATCGACGCCGCCAACGATCCGTGCCCGGTCGCCTGGATCACGACGGCGATGAGCAGCAGGATGAACAGTGTCGCTTCCACGTATGCCGTCCAGCGGACAGCCTTGACGATTCCCATCACCATGCTCCGGAGTTGACGCCAGATGCGGTTGCATCCGGGTGCCTCCTCGGGGCGCCACCGCCGAACGAGTTCGTCCAGCCGTCCGACCCAAGGACTACCGATAGGCACGCTACCTCGGGTGGTCCCCCTGCCCCCGCTCGGTCCCTAAGCCCGCCCAAAGCCTCCCGCCCGGACCCATGCCCGGAGCCTGGCTGGGGTCGGCGTGACCGAATTGTGGCCCCATAGTGGTGATATACCGAAGCTGGTGACAACCGATCAGGGCAGCGGAAACAGCACCGATCCGGGCAGCGAGGACCCGACAGGCCAGGCCACAGGTTCCGGAATCGAAGGCGAAGCACAGAGCGACGCGCCCGCCGGCGTCCCGGCAGGGACTCCGTCCTCCCAATCCCCGCAGCCCCCCCAACCCGCGCCGCCTCCCCAACCGGCGCCGGCTCCCTCGACTCCCGCCGCCGATCTCTCCGGTTGGTACCAGGCGTCAGACGGCCAGTGGTACCAGCACCCCGGCTATGCGGCCGGAGCCGATCCGGCCCAGATGGCCCAAACCCAGCCGGCCCAGGCCCAGGCGGCCCAAACCCAGCCGGCCCAGGCCCCGTTCCCGCAGGCCCAGTACCCCCAGGCCGCCTACGCCAGCCCCCAGTATCCGCAGGCCCAGTACCCCCAGCCCGCCTATGGGCAATACCCTCAGGGCCAGTACGGGCAAGGCCAGCCCCCGGGCCAGTACCCGCCCGGCCAGTACCCGCCTGCCTATGGGGCGCCGGGGTTTGCCTACGTGACGCCGATCGGTCCCAAGACCAACGGCATGGCCATCGCCTCGTTGATCTGCGCCATCGGGGGAATCTTCTTCCTCGCCATACCCTCCATTCTCGGGATCATCTTCGGCTTCGTAGCTCGCTCGCAGATCGAGCGGTCCGAGGGCAAGCAAACCGGCAGCGGCCTGGCCTTGGCCGGGATCATCGTCGGATTCTGCGTGGTGGCCATCGCCATACTCATCGTCATTTTGGCTGTCGTCGGCGCCCACAGCGGCTGTAACACCAACAACAACTTCGGGAACTGCTGAACGCAGGGCGATAGCCCGTTGAGCGGACGGGGTCGAAGAGCGTCAGGCCCCGGACCCACGCGACCAGCCTCGGGTTTAGGCCCCAGCCCCAGTCGAACCGGTCCCGGCCGAACCAGCACCGACCCCGCCTGGGCCACCGGCGGCGGCGAACCCGTCCAGCACCGCCGTGGCCTCGTCCACGATCCGGCCGATCAGGTCGGCCACCGTGGGCAGCTCCTCGATCGTCCCCACCACCTGACCGGTAGGCAGCACGCCGACGTCGGTGCGCCCGTCGACCAGCGCCGCCTTGGTCATCATGGGCGCGTTGGCCGCCATGACCACCTGGGACCAGGACAGCTCGTTGCCCTCCTTCATGGCCCGACCCTCTTTCAGCAACTCGAGGATCGAGGTCTGGGTCTCCTGCCGGAAGGCGTAGGCATTGGCCAATGCCCGGGGCAGGTTCCGGATCCAGCTGGCCCGCTCGAGTTGGTCGACCAGCGCCGTCCGGATCACCCGCTGGGGGGCACCGTCGATGGTCTTGGACACGACGGTGCCCGTCACCGAGGTGCCCAGGTAGATCTGCTTGACCGCGTTGGGGACGCGGCTCTCCTGGGACAGCAGGAACCGCGTGCCCATGGCGATGCCCGAGGCCCCATAGGACAGGGCGGCCACCAGGCCGCGCCCGTTGAAGAAACCGCCGGCGGCGATGACCGCCACCTTGTTCCCGACGGCGTCGACCACCATGGGGGTCAACAGGGTGGTCGGGACGGTGCCGGTGTGGCCGCCGCCCTCGCCGCCCTGGGCGATCACCGCGTCGACCCCCCACTCGGCCACCTTCTCGGCGTGGCGCCTGGCCCCGATGGTGGGCATGACCACCAGCCCGGCGTCGCGGCAGCGGGCCACCAGCTCGGGGTTGGGGGCCTGGGCGAAGCTGGCCACCTTGATGCCGTTCTTGATCATCAGCGCCACCCGGTCGCCCACGTCGGCCACGTCGGTGCGCATGTTGACCCCGAAGGGTCGGTCGGTGCGGGAGCGCACCTCGGCGATGGCCGCCGCCATCTGCTGAAAGGTCATGGTGGCCGAGGCCAGGATGCCCAGCCCTCCCGCCTCGGCGGTGGCCGCCACCAGCCGGGGACCGGCCACCCAGCCCATACCCGTCTGGACGATGGGGTAGTCGACCCCGACCAGGTCGCAGAACTTGGTGTGCAGGGCGGGATGCACCCGCCGAGCACCGCCGGTCATCCCTTCACCTCGCGGTCGCGCAGGCCCCGCGGATCGAGCACGTCGCGGATCAGGGTGAGCTCCTCGTCGGTGGGCAGCCGGGTCTCGGGCACGTCGGACGGGATGGTGAGCTCGAAGCCGGTGGCCTCGACGATCTCGTCGACCGTCACCCCCGGGTGCACCGACCGCAGCCGCATGGT
>DATMMO010000298.1:0-15508 GCA_035569695.1 Acidimicrobiales bacterium
CGAGTCGGGCCATGCCGGACGCTAACCCACCGACGGTGCTGGGATCGGCTTCGGTCCACCGCTCACCGTTGGCTCGGTCCGTCGCTTACCGTCGGCTCAGACAACCTGGTCTTAGACGATCTGATCGCTGTCGGCGGAGACCAGCTTCTCCTCCAGGGCGGCGGTGTCGAGCCCGAGGGCCCGGTCCCGGAGGACCTTGAGGGCGATCTTGCGCTGCTCGGGATCCAGGCGCTCCACCATGAGCACACCGTCGAGGTGGTCCACCTCGTGCTGGAAGACCCGCCCCAGGAACTCGTCCGCCTCGATCGACACCGCTTCGCCCTCGAGATCCACACCGATCAGATGGACCCGATCTGGTCGAGTGATACCGAGCCGCAGCCCAGGGATCGAGAGGCAACCCTCGTCGTGGTACCACTCCCCCGACGTCTCGACGATGGTCGGGTTGATGACCACCTCGGGCCCGTCACCGACGTCGTAGACGAACAGGCGCTTTTGCACGCCAACCTGTGGGGCGGCGAGGCCGGCGCCCACTGCGTCGTACATGGTCTCCACCATGTCGTCGACGAGACGCACCAAATTGCCGTCGATCTGGTCGATCTGGCGTGCCGGTTGCTTCAGCACCGGGTCGCCGTAGAGCCGGACGGAATACGAAGCCATGGGTGCAATCTTACCGGTGACGCCATCTGGCGCCGCCCATCGGCCACCTCGGACTCGCCCCGCTACCGACCGGCGGCGCAGGCCCCCACCCAGGTAACCACTCAGGCCCGGACCCCCCGTTCGCCGGCTCAGACGTCGGTGGGATCGACCTCCACCCGCACCCGACCCGTCGGCCGAGGCACTGCGGCCAAACCGTTGCACAATGTGCGATGGTTGGCCGCCTTGACCAGCCACTTGTCATCGGCGAGCGACGATATCGACAGCCCCTCGATCCCCCGGAGGCCGGTGACCAGCTCCCCGGCCGCCGACCCACCCACCGTGGCCAACGCGGCGAAGGGCGGGAGCTCCAGTCCGGCCCGCAGCTCCCGTTCACCGTCGGTCAGGCGGGACGGGTCGGCGTGCACGGCCGCCGACAGTGCGGCATGGGCGGGCATCCGGGTCTGGACGAGGACGCGACCGCCCCCCACCTGGCCGACCTTTCGGCCGCCCACCACTCGAGCGGCCCGGGTCAGAAGGGCCAGGGCCTCCTCGCCGGCCGCGAACCGGGACGCCAGCAGATGCTGGTCGAAGTCCAAGAAGGCGACCACGTCGGCCCGGCCCACCCGGTGCAGCGCCGCTTCGGTCCCCACGATGAGATTGTCGCCCGAGTCAGGCGATCCCAGGCCGGGCGCCGAGTTGGCGCTGATCTCCACCGCCTCAATCCCCATGAGCGCCGAGAGCTCCTCCCGTGCCCTCGACACTCCCATCCGAAGCAGCTTCATGCGGGTTGAGTCGCAGACGGCGCAGACCACGGGTCGCTCCAGGCCGCAGCGACGGCAGCGCAGCACACCGCCCGCCTCTTCCTGCTCAAGGGCACCCCCGCACCGGGTGCAACTGGCCAAGGAGCCACACGACGCACAGGCCAACAAGCGAGCTCGTCCGGTGCGGTTCAGGATGCACACGGCGCGACCATCAGGCAACACCGAGTGGAGTAGCTGGCTGAGGCGCTCGGAGAACAGTCCGGTACGGGGATCGTCCTCCCGGCGGTCCACCACCTCCACCGGCGGCCACCCCCGCCGCTCGACGGCCCGCGACGTGTTCACCAGCGACACCCCTTCGAGCAGGGACACGGTTGGGCACGGCGTGACCAGGACACACGGGGCCTGGTCCCGTTGCGCCCGCTCGATGAGCACGTCCACCGCCGACCACGTCGGGGCCCGTTCTTCCCGGTAGGCCTCGTCGTGGGCGTCGATGACCAGCACCGCACCGAGCCGGTCGACGGGTGCCCACGCCGCGATGCGGGTGCCCACCACCACCGGGACCCCGGCCGCGGCGTCGGCCCATCCGTCGGGCAGGATGGCCACCGGGGTTCCCGATTCACGGAGTCGGATAGCGATCTGGTCGACCCGCTGATGGGACGGAGCTACCACCAGGACCCGATCTCGCCGGCGGATCATGGCCTCGACCAACAGCACCGGATCGAGGGCCGGGGCCAGCCGCACCACGGCGTGTCCGGCGCCGAGAGCCTGTTCGATGATGGTGTCGGCCTCCCCGCCTCCAGTGCCGGGACCCTTGTCACCGCCGCCCGGTCCCCCGCCGCCAGTGCCGGGGGCCGGACCAGCGCCAGTGCCGGGGGCAGGACCAGCAGCCGCCGCCGTCCGCACCACCGGTAAAGCCCGGACGTTGCGCTCCGGAGAAGCCGTGCCCAGGAACGAGGACATCGGGCCGGCCCATCGCCAGGCCGCCCACTCGGCCAGCGAGACCACCGACGCCGGCGGACCGAAGCCGCTGGACGCGGCGAGGGGCTGCAGGACCACTCCCTCGGGCGGCTCGACGTCGACCGCCACCACCCAGGCCGCCACCCGGCGACCCTGCAGCTTGATGCGGACCCGGCTGCCCACCCGGATATCGCCCGACATCGCCTCGGGCACCAGGTAGTCGAACCGGCGATGGATGGCCGGCACGTCGGGCACGACTCGGACGACTCGGACGACTCGGACGGCGCGGTCTACGCGGCCCTCGGCCGCCGGCGAGGGTTGCGGGCTCAGAGCCCGAGCGCCTGCTTCAGATCGTCGACCCGAGAGGTGTCCTCCCAGGTGAACTCCTTGTCCGACCGGCCGAAGTGGCCATAAGCAGCCGTCTTCCGATAAATGGGTCGCTTCAGCTCCAGGTCGCGCACGATGGCCGCAGGACGGAGGTCGAAGATCTCATCGACCGCCGCGGCGATCTGGCCCGGATCGACCTTCTCGGTCCCGAACGTCTCCACCAGCAACGAGACGGGACGGGCCACGCCGATGGCGTAGGCCACCTGGACCTCGCAACGGCTGGCCGCGCCGGAGGCCACGACGTGCTTGGCCACCCACCGGGCGGCATAGGCGGCGGACCGGTCGACCTTGGAGGGGTCCTTGCCCGAGAACGCACCGCCGCCGTGGCGGGCCATGCCCCCGTAGGTGTCGACGATGATCTTGCGACCGGTGAGGCCAGTGTCGGCGTGGGGGCCGCCCAGCTCGAAAACGCCGGTGGGGTTGGCCAGAATCCGCAGGCCGTCCGTGTCCAGGTCGGTAGGCAGGAGGGGATGGATCACGTTGTCCCGCAGGTCGGGCAGCAATAGCGTCTCGATGTCGATCCCCGGATCATGCTGGGTGGAGATGAGAACGGTCTCGAGGGCTACCGGCCGGCCGTTGTCGTAGGTCACGCTGACCTGAGTCTTGCCGTCCGGGCGCAGGTAGGGCAGCACGCCCACCCGGCGCACCTGGGCCAGCCGCTGGGCCAGCCGGTGGGCCAGCCAGATGGGCAGGGGCATGAGGTCGGGGGTCTCGTCGCAGGCGTAGCCGAACATCATCCCCTGGTCGCCGGCACCCTGGGCGTTGAGTAGGTCCTCGCCCCCGGTTCCGGCCCGGACCTCGAAGGCGTTGTCCACGCCCTGGCCGATGTTGGGCGACTGCTCGTCGAGGGCCACCATGACCCCGCAGGTCTTCCCGTTGATGCCGTAGGCGTCGTTGTCGTAGCCGATGTCCAGCACAACCTGGCGCACCAGCGTCGGGATGTCGACGTAGGTGGTGGTGGTGATCTCACCCGCCACCAGCACCAGTCCGGTGGTCAGCAGTGTCTCGCAGGCCACCCGGCTGTTGGGGTCCTCGGCCAGCAGCGCATCGAGGACCGAGTCCGAGATCTGGTCGGCCATCTTGTCGGGATGACCCTCGGTAACCGATTCGGAGGTGAAGGTGTATCGGGTGCTCACAGATCGTTCCGTTCTCTCGAGGTGTTCAACATGGTGTGGTTCAACAAGGTGTGGTCGGACAACGTCGTGCGGCCGCTCGGCCTACGACGACATGGGTCGGCTACTCGGGCCAGTAGCGCTGGTAGTTGGTGAGCCGAAACAGGCTGGCCGAAATGGATCACTGCGCCGCCAGCAAGGCGACAACCCTATCGAAGACGGCATCGGCAATGGCGTGCTTTCGGGCCAGTGGCACCTCGGTCACGGTGCCGTCGGCCCCGAGGATGGTCACCGCGTTCGTATCGTGGTCAAACCCGACGCCGGGAGCCGAGACATCGTTGGCCACCATGAGGTCCACCCCTTTGGCCCTCAGCTTGCCTGTGGCCCGCTCGGTCACCGCATCGGTCTCGGCGGCGAACCCCACCAATACCTGGGTTGAGCTGGTCTCTTGCCCCGCTTGCGCCTCTTCCCGTCGCCGCCGACCCAGCTCGGCCAGGATGTCCGACGTGGGCTCGAGTACCAGTTCGGGCAGGCCGTCGGCCTTGTGCAGCTTGGTCTCGGCCACCACCTTCGGGCGGAAGTCGGCCACGGCGGCGGCCATGACCACGACGTCGGCCCGAACCGCCTGGGCCAGGACCGCAGCCTCCATCTGCGCGGCCGTCTCCACCCGCTCGACGGCGACGCCCGGTGCGACTTCGAGCTTGGTCGTGGTGACCAGGACGACCTCGGCACCCCGACGACGGGCCACCTCGGCCAGGGCATGGCCCTGCTTCCCCGAGGAACGGTTGGTGACGAAACGGACGGGATCGATCGGCTCCCGGGTACCCCCGGCGGTGATGACGACCCGCCGCCCGACCAGGTCGCGTCGGTCGTCGCCGGCCAGTACCTCGAGTACCCGCTCGACGATCAGGGACGGGTCGGCCAGCCGGCCGGTCCCGGAATCGCCCCCGGCCAAGCGGCCCTCCTCGGGGGGCACCACGATCACGCCGCGCCCCCGGAGCGTCTCCAGGTTCTGCTGTACCGCTGGGTGCTCCCACATCTCGGTGTGCATGGCCGGGCACACGATGACCGGTGCCCGCGTGGCGATCAAGGTCGTGGTGAGAAGGTCGTCGGCCAGTCCGTTGGCATAGCGGGCTAAGAGATCGGCAGTCGCTGGAGCGACCACGACGAGGTCGGCGCGCTGGCCCAGTTTAGTGTGTGGGATGGGCGATGCCTCGTCCCATAGGCTCGACTGCACGGTTTCAGACGCCAACGCGTCAAAGGTCGTCTTGCCCACGAACTGGGTGGCCCGCTGGGTCAGCACCGGCGCTACATGGATCCCGGCATCGACCAGCTGTCGGCAGACCTCGACGGCCTTGTAGGCGGCGATGCCGGCGGAAACGCCCAGCACCACATAGGGCCGCACCGCCGCCGACGCCGCCGATCCAGCCGCCAACGACCCAGCCGACTCAGCCGCAGCCGACTCAGCCGCCAACGACCCAACGGACCCAGCTACCGGATTCTCCCCTGACGCCGTCGGCCCGCTCGATTGATCCGTCACGATGCTCGATCCGCTCCTGATGACCGAAAGCCTGAACGGCTACTCGGCCGGAGCATCTCCCGGGCTGTCGGCTGCAACCGGAGCCTCTGCGGCCGCGTCAGTGGCAACTTCAGCGGCAACCTCGACCGTCCCACCGGCCGCCTCGACCTCCGCCTCGCCTGCCTCCTCGAGGGCAGCGAGCGCAGCCGCTTCGGCCAGGGCCGCTTCCTCTTCGGGGTCGGGCCGGCTGAAGGTGGCCTTGCCTGCGGCGACCTCCTCGAAGGCGATCGACAACGGCTTGCCGGACACCGACGCCACCTGCGGGGGGACGACGACGCCGATCCCCTCGCCCAGCGAGTTGTAATAGCTGTTGACCTGACGGGCCCGGCGAGAGGCCAGCGCCACCAGGGTGAACTTCGAGTCGACCTTGTCCAACAGGTCTTCGACGGGCGGGTCCATCAGGGTGCTCTTGTGCTGGGCCATGACGATCCTTTGGGAGGGTTTGGCAGACTCGCAAGCCCTAATGGGCTGCGGAACGGTAACGGTCCACTATACCGGCCACTTCGGCCGTAGCTTGTACCAGGTCGTCGTTCACGACCTCGGCGTCGGCGATCAACCGGCCCTGACGCTCTTCCTCGGATCCGGCGGCCAGGCGCCGCTGCACGTGCGCCTCGTCGTCGCCGCGGGCACGGAGCCGGGTCATCTGCACCTCAGCCGAAGGCACCGTCAGCAAGATCAGCACCGCGTCCTCCTGCTTCTCTCGTACCTGTCGTGCGCCCTGGAGGTCGATCTCCAGCAGCACGTCCGACCCGGCCGGGGGATCAGGAACCGGTGTCCCGTAGAGGTTGCCCAGGAATTCGGCCCATTCGAAAAACCCGCCCTCGGCTACCCGCGCTTCGAACGTGGGCCGATCGACGAATACGTAGGCATCGTCAGCCTCACCGGGACGGCGGGCTCGGGTCGTCCACGAGCGGCTCAGCCACAGGTGGGGATCGGAGGCCACCACTCGGCCGGCAACGGTCCCCTTACCGGCCCCCCCGGGCCCGAAGAGGACGAATATCAGCGGTTCGGCGCAGGTCGGGAGGTGGACAGATCAGCAGGAAGGCAGCTCAGCGAGCTGTCTCGCGGAGCAGCGACTCACGCTGATTGCTGCCCAGGCCCTGCAGTCGACGGCTCTCGCTGATGCCCACCGTCTCCATGAGACGTCGGGCCTTGACCTTGCCCAAGCCGGGCAGCGATTCGAGGACGGAGAGGACCTTCATCTTTCCTACCGTCTCGTTGGAATCGGCCGTCTTCAGCAGTTCGGCGAGGCTGAGCGAACCGATCTTCAGCTTCTCTTTGACCTCGGCCCGCTCACGGCGGACCTTGGCTGCCTTGGCCAGTGCGGCCTGGCGCTGTTCGGGCGTAAGTGCGGGCGGTTGCGGCATGGGCGCGACGATAGCGCCTTCGGAGCCGCCCGGCATGCTAATTCTGGTCGTGTGGCCTGGATCGATCTGAACGCCGACCTGGGAGAAGCTGACAACCTCACTCCAACCGACGTTGCCGTCCTCGATTCGATCTCGAGCGTAAGCATCGCCTGTGGCTTTCACGCCGGGAGCCCGGAGGTCATGCGTGCGACATCCGTGGCCGCGACAGCACGCGGCGTGGCCATTGGAGCCCACGTCTCGTACCGGGACCGGGCTGGGTTCGGGCGTCGGGAGCTGGAAGTGCCGCCCGGGCAATTGCAGGCCGATATCGAGGAGCAGGTGGCATTGCTGCGCCAGGTGGCCGGGGAGGCCGAGGTCGACGCCGAGGTCGCCTACGTCAAGCCCCACGGTGCTCTCTACAACCGCATGGGCCGAGACCCGGACACGGCATCGGTGGTGATCGAAGCGGCTCGCCGATGCGATCCGCCCGTCATGTTGTTGGCCCAGGCGGGGACCGACGTCGTCGGGCGCGGCCGTGACGCCGGCTTGTCGGTGATAGGCGAGGCATTCTGCGATCGCGCCTACCGGCCCGACGGGACCCTCGTCCCCCGCAGCGAGCCCGGGGCCGTGATCACCGATCCGGACGAGGTGGCCCGACGTGCGGTGTCGCTGGTGCTCGATGGTGGCGTCGAAGCCGTCGGCGGGTATTGGCTGGCCATCATGGCCGACTCGCTGTGCGTCCACGGCGACAGCCCGGGCGCGGCCGAGTCGAGCCGAGCGGTCCGGGCCGCGTTGATCGAGGCCGGCATCACCATCCGCGCCTTCGCCGGCCCGCCGCCGTGATCACTCCCTTCGGCGACACCGCGCTGCTCGTCGACGTCGAGGACGACCGTGCCGCCCATCAGCTGGCTGCTCGCATCGAGTCCGACCCGTCAGCTCCCCCTGGCGTCGGCGAGATCGTGGTCGGCCTCCGCTCTGTCCTCGTGCACATCGATCCCCTGGTCGCCTATCCATCGCCCGATCAAGATCGGTTGGGTCTCGAAGCCTGGCTCGCCGGACTCGGCTCCTCTCTTACAGCTGCTGCCGCAGTCCCGGTTGCCGCCCCTTCACCACCTCCCGCTGCCCCTACACCTCCTTGCCCTCCCGGTGGTCCCGCCTCGCCCGACCTGGCCGGCACCGACGGTTCGCACCGCTCGGTGGAGATCCCGGTGACCTTCGACGGGCCCGACCTGGCCGAGGTGGCCGTAACGCTCGGTGTCACCGTCGATGAGGTCACCGCTCTGCTCACTGGGGTCGAACTGCGGGTGGCCTTTCTCGGCTTCGCGCCCGGATTCCCTTATCTCGTCGGGCTGCCCGAGCCCCTGGCCCGGATCCAGCGACGGGCCAGCCCGCGCACGCAGGTCCCGCCCGGCTCGGTCGCCCTGGCCGCTGGATTCGCAGCCGTGTACCCCCAGCGCACACCAGGCGGATGGCAGTTGCTGGGTCGCACCGAGGTCTCGATGTTCAACCCGGACCGGCCGCCCTACGCGCTGCTCCGGGCCGGCGACACCGTTCGCTTCACCCGTGCCGACCGCACCCCTGCGCCGTCGCCCCCCGCCTCAAGTGCGGACACCGATCGGTCCGCTGGTGGCGCGCCACCGCGGGAGCCGCTTCGTGCCTCGACGGCTCGCTTCATCGAGGTCATCGAGCCCGGCACCCTGACCCTCATCCAAGATGGCGGTCGCCGCGGGGTTGCCGCCATCGGCGTTCCTGCTGCCGGCCCTGCCGATCCCGATGGATTTCGGCTGGCCAACCGGCTGGTCGGCAACGCTGACGGCGCCGCGGCGCTGGAGCTGACCGCCCGAGGGCCGAACATCCGGTTCGGCTCAGACGGGTACGTTGCCGTGGTCGGCGATGTCGATCTGAGACTCGACGATCGGATGGTGCCGGCTGACGCGGTGGTACCCATCACCGCTGGCCAAGTTCTCGCCATCGGAGTGGTGAAACGGACTCTCCGCGCCTACCTGGCCGTCGCCGGCGGGCTCGAAGGGCCCTTGGTACTGGGATCTCGCTCCTCCGATGTCCTTTCCGGCCTGGGCATCGGACCCCTGCGTGCCGGGGACAAGGTGGATCTCGGAGCACCAGGCCATCCCCGGGGTCGCCTCTCCCCCCGTGAACCCGATCGCTCCCACACGCCCGGCTCCGGCCGCTTCCACACGCCCGGCGCCGATCGCTCCCACTTATCCGACCTGGCCGTGCGGGTGGTTCCCGGCCCTCACCATGCCGCCGAAACAGAGCTCCAGAAGCTCTCGCGCTCATGCTGGACAGTCGACGATAGATCCAACCGGGTCGGCCTGCGTCTGTCACCCCGGTTGGGCGAAATGGTCATCGAGCCGCCGCCTACCGGAGTCCCCTCGTGTGGGATGGTCACCGGCGCCATCCAGATTCCACCCGACGGGCAGCCGATCGTCCTGATGCCCGATCACGCCACCGTTGGTGGCTATCCGGTTATAGCCACCGTCGTGAGCGCCGACTGGGGCGAATTGGGCCGGATGCGCCCCGGGGACGAGGTGCGCTTTGAGCTGGTCGCTGTGGAGGAAGCTCGTATGTTCCGACGCGAGCATGAGCGGCGCCTCGACGGCCGCGTATCGGGGTGGTTCCCCACCGACAGCGGCACATAGACGACGACCCGCCCACCCCGGGACAAACCCCACCGACCACCACCCCGGCCAAACCCCACGGACCAATCCCGCCAACTCCCCCGCCGGCTCAACCGATCAGCAGCAGGCCCTCATCCAGGTGGTGGTCGGTGACCCTGCCCATCGACCCCCAGTTGAGCTGGAGCTCTGAGCTCTCGGGTGTCCCCGCCTCCCCGGCCGGCACGACCGTGCACCGTCGGTCGTCGCGGTAGCCGACAGCCACTGGGCCCCCACAGGCCAGCGCCTCGGCAACAATGCGGCCGGCGAGCACCACAGGATCATCGAAGCAATCCAGGTCCACGGCACGGACGTTCGCCCCGGGAAGCTCTTCGGCCAGCTCACCCAGCAGACTGCCGATACCGCCACAAGCAGCGATGTGGACCTCGGCAGTCGGGTCAGCTGCAGGGGGGTGGTCGGCGTCCTGCATCCAGCCAGCAGGCTGGCCCAATCGATCCGCATGGCCCAATCGATCCGCTTGGTCGAACCGATCCGCCTGGCCCAACTTGCCGTGCGGGCAGAATCCGCCACGCGGACCACACTCGGCTGCCTGTCCGCCTTCACGCTGGTCCTGACCGTGCATGCCTCCCAGCCCAGTCACCGTGACCACCGTGGTCGCGCCGGCCTTTGCCACCGGATAGACCTCATCGAAGAGGTCAGACGCTGCTTGCTTACCGGAATGAAGCTGCCCCAAATGGATGATCCCGTCGGATATCTCCGGGATCCGTCCTGGCTCGACCACCTGGGCGCTCGCACCATGCGAACGGAGCAAACCAGCTACGAGGGGAGCCACCCTTCTACCGTCATCAACAACGGTGATGGCCGCACCGGCTAGGACCGAGGGGTCGACCGTCACCAGAGGCGCCGGAAAGGTCACGACGGCCACACCCTCGACCTGCTGGAGGGCGTGAACCGTGGCCACGTTGGCCTCCCCTGCGTCGGAGACCACCCCCAAGGAAGCATCGTCTTGATCCCGATCCAGATCCCCCATACGACCACCACCTTCGAGCTCGATTGCTACGGGAACGGTGGCCTCAGTCGAATATCACGGACCCATCGACGGATATCCCCGGATAATTACGGATCCCACTCCCCGTGTCTGCCGCCACCCCACTGTCCGTCGGACACTCATCGAGAGTGCATGCCATAAACGCCGGATCGAACGGAAGATGGTGAACGGACGAGTCAGAGAAGTCAGCCGCAAGTCGGGGTGGCCCTCAGACAGTCACAGGGGCTGATGACCCAGTAGTCGCCAACGCGGCGAGCCGGCGTGCTGCCGCCTCGGCGCCACCGGCGATTCGAAACGAATCCTGCACCCGCCCAGCCGCTTCTCGGTATCGGGGCTCGGTCAGCACCGCGGTGAGAACGGCTCGAAGCTCGGGGGCCCTGACCCGTCCGAACCGCACACGGAGACCGGCGCCTGCTTCGACTACTTGCTCGGCGACGATGGGTTGGTCGTCCCGAATAGGCGCTACGACCAGCGGGAGCCCGTGGACCAATGACTCGCAGACCGTGTTGTTACCCCCGTGGCAAACCACCGCATCGAGATGGCTCAGTAAGTCGAGCTGAGGGACCGACTCCCGAACGAGGACATTGGGCGGCGCTGTCCCCAACGCTTCCGGGGGTGCCACCACCACCGCCTGAACCGGGCGACCAACCCCATCAACCCCATCTGCTCCATCAACCCCGCCAACCCCATCAACCCCAACCTCAGACGGCTTCGGAATCGCCAGCCCGTCGAGCGCCTCTAGGACGGTGGCGAATAACCGGTCCCCGGCGCCCACATTCACGGTGCCCAAGGAGACCAAGACGGTGGCGGCGTCGTCCCGAATCCAATCCCAGGGAAAGTCCGTCGTCTTTGGGCGCCCACCCAACGCCGGTCCCACGAAGGCGGTGGCGGCCGGAACGCCGTCCGCGGCGGCGCCCATGAGGACCTCGGTGGTGAAGGCCAGAATCAGCTGGTCGGAGAAGCGGAGGTCGCCCTCGAATGCCAGCGCCCGCTCGACTCCCATCTCCAGCTGGATGTCCACCAGCAAAGTTCGGACCCACTCTCCGACCTTGGGCAATGCCTCGAAGGGCCTCGACAATTCGGCGGGGGTTGTGGCCGAGGTGGCCCAGGGGACCCCGCGGCGCCTGGCGACGATGGCGCCGGCGATCGCTTGCTGGTCGGCGATCAGGACATCGGGACCGAACTCGTCGACAGCCCGATCGATCCCGGGGGCAGTCAACCGGGCCAGGGGCAGCAAGAACTCCTCCCACAAGAATTTGAAGGCGCCCGGACCCCTCATGCCCGTCGCCCGCTGGCGCACCGTGGCCACGGTGTCCCGTCCCAAATCTTCCCCCGCCGGAAGCAGAAGCGCGTCGGCTGGAAGCAATGGCGCTACGACAACCGGCGGTCCTACCCAGGCCACCTCGTGGCCGGCCTCGGTGAGCGCAGCACCAACCGCCACTGTCGGGTTGATGTGGCCGTTGAGCGGTGGCACGGCAAAGAGAAACCGGGCCATGACTACGACGCCTCCTTCTCTGCCTCGGGCGGCACACTTCTATCCGAGTCCACTTCCGAGCCCACGTCCGGCCGCGGCCCTGACCCCGATCCCGGCGGAGCGAAATCGCGATGGTCGGGAATGACCGGAGCCTGGTCCAGTCCCTTTCCGCGAGCGAAATCGTCCATCGCCTCTTGCCAACCGTCGGGCAGCTCGCCACCAACGGGAGGCCACGGTGACTCCTCGGGATACCAGGGCGGCCGGGGGGCCAGTTCCTTGAACCGGGCCGGACGGTGCCGGATGACCCGGTCGATGCTGTTAACCCCGGCGCCGGATCCAGGATCGTTATCTCCTGACCCCGGCTCTAATCCGCCAGACTCGGCTCCCCTGGGACCCTCTGACTCCGGACCCGACCTCTGGCTCCCATCCAGCGCTACCGGAAGATCGCCGGCCCGGATACGGTCGAACCAACGGAGCAACAACCCTCGCAGATCGGCGGGGGCCTCCAGGACCACCAGGTGCGAGCATCCCTCGTACAGGTGGAGCTCGCAGCGCGGCAGCACGTACACCAGCCGTTCGGCCCAGTCACGCACGTCGGAGAACTCACCACAGACGATCAGCACGGGGCACTCGATGGTCGACAACTCCTCCTGGGTGAAGGCGGGCGATGCCGCTAGATCTTCCACCAGCGACGTCTTGTGCAACAACGTGTCCGAGTTGCGGGCCAGACGCTTTCCCTTGCGGCCGCCGACGGCATCCAGCCAGTTGTGCACGTCGTCGTGGTCGAGGAACAGCCCGGCAAACTCGAGCGTGCCGACCATCTGCTGCCGCCAGCCATCGACGGCCACATGGGCCTCGACGAGGACCAGTCCGGCCACCCGTTCGGGACGGTGGACGGCGGCGGCCACGGCCAGCACGCCCCCGAAGCTGTTGCCCACCAGATGCACGGGCCGATCGATTCCGAGCTCGTCGAGGATGGCGAACAGATCGTCCACCTGCTCCTCGACCGTGTACCCGGTCGCCGGCTTCTCCGACAGGCCGTGGCCCCGAAGGTCGTAGATGACCACCTCGGAGCGCTGGGCCACCGGGTTGGCCACTGTGTAGTACCAACTCGACGAGTTGTCGACCACCAGCCCGTGCAGAAAGACGACGGTCGGGTCGCCATCGCTCAGGTGCTGGACATTGAACCGGGCCCCGTTGGCCACGACGTCAACCATGTCGCCCTCCTTGAGTAACTGCCCCAAATCCTTGAGTAACTGCCCCAACTCCTTGAGTAACTGCCCCAACCGCCAAGCCACCGACTGCCCCTTCACGGTCTTCGAGCGTTTCACCGAGGAACTTCGTCACCACCTCCGCCAAGGCGGCGGGCGCGTCCAGGTGCAGCGCATGGCCGCCATCGAGCATCGCGAAACGGCTCTGATGCGACCGCAACCGGCGAGCCAACGACTCGACCTCGTTTCGGAACGGCGATGCCGATCCCAATGTGCACAGCAACGGGATGCGGAGATCGGCCAACGCCCTCGTGTCGACCTGCGAGTCACGGCGCAGATCACTCAGCACCGTGGTTCCGCCGAGGAGGATCTGCTCGCCCGTAGCCCGACGGCGGCGGCGTTGAGCTCTCCTACCCGAAGGCCCCGATGGCCCCAAAGGCCCCAAAGGCCCCGGAGGCCCAGTGCGCTCCCTCGACCGACGTCGGTCGTGCTCCCATGCCCGCATGGCCTCGAGGTCGATTCCGCCCGCATCGGCTCCTCTGGGGCCGTTGGCGCCCGACGCCGACCCCGACGCCGACCCCAATCCCGACCCGGATCCCGCCGCGGCGGGCGGAGCCGGGGTGAACGAGTCCACCAGCGCCACGCCACTGACGCGATCAGGATGGTCCACGGCGTGGCGCAATGCCACCAGGCCGCCGAAGCTGTGGCCGACCAGAGCGCAGGGCCCGAGACCCTCGGTGAGGGCGTCGAGATCGGCGGCCAACTCGGTCAGGGTGTACCCGCGCAACGGTCGCTCGCTGAGGCCATGCCCGCGCTGGTCGTACAGCACGACGTGATGGGACTGGGCCACGACGGGAGCCAGGCCGAAATACCACGAGGCCAGGCTCCCGCTCAGCATCCCGTGGACCATGACCACCGGTGGTGCGTCCCGTTCGCCCAGGTACTGAACGTGGAGGCGAAGACCGTTGACGATCACGAACGGCATGCGACGATGAACCCCACGAGTTGCCCGACGGTCAGCAGGATGATCTGCTCCAATTCCATCCCCGCCACCCAGTCGACGAAGTCCACCGACTCGCCGTAGTGATCCCGCAGTTTCTCGGCCAGGGCCACGAATTCGATGCTCTCCAGCTCGAGGTCCTCGGTGATCATCGACTCCATGGTGACTTCGACGTCGGACATATAGTCCTCGCCGATGATCTCGCCGATCAGTTCGGTCACCGTGGCCAGAACCGATTCCTCGGTTACGTCCGTCGTCGGTGCATCAGTAGTCGGTGCATGAGTAGGCATGGTCGTCCTTTCGGTCGGTTGGATATGACGGCGACCCGTCGCCCGACGGGTGCAGCTTCTGAACTGGGCTGGCCGTGTTCGGTTGGCCAATCGTGGCTGCGATGACCAATTCACCCTCCTGGGTCGAGGCCACCGTCCACCGCCGGCCATCAGGGTCGCGAACCCACAGGGTGCGGCGGGCCGGGCTCAGGGGGTCAGTGACTTCCTCCACTTCGAACGATCGGGGACGACCCTGCAGCCCGGTGCCGAGTGCCTTGGCCACCGCTTCCTTCGCAGTCCAGGTCAGCGCCACCCACTCGTCAGAACCGACGCCATCGGGACGTAGGCCCTGTTCGCCCGGTGTTAGTGCGATGTCCACGAACGCGTCGCTTCGGGGAGCCCGCGGCGTGACCGGCTCGACGTCCACCCCGATGGGATTGGTGTCCGAGACCACCGCCACACCCACCCACTCGGTATGGGAGATGGACACCGAGAGCGCCGATGCAGCTGGATTGGCGAGACACACATCCCGCGGAAGCGACGCCATCGGCCGGCCCTGCACGTCGTTGGTGATGCGCACCTCCACCGGGTGCATCGCCCGAGCGCCACGGCCCCACAGCCACCGGCGTACCGCGTCCTTGGCCGCGATCCGCCCGAGCAGCCACGTGCGCTGGGCACGCGGGTTATGTCGCTCATACTCGACGCGCTCGTCCTCGCCGAGGTAGCGGCGCATCATGAGACCTCTGCTGGCCGAGTCCGTCCAGCGCTCTCGGGCCACCTCCACACACACGCCAATGGATCCGGCATCGGTCCTTGCCCCACCGGACGCCAGGTCGGCAGCGGCCCCACCGGACGCTGGGTTGGCCGCGGCCCCACCAGCCGCTGGGTCGGCCGCGGCCCCACCGGCCGCTGGGTCGGCCGCGTCCCCCCTGGCCGCTGGGTCGGCCGCGTCCCCCCTGGCAGAGAGCTCATGCTGATGGGTGAGCACGTTGGATTCCGGATAAATGAGCACGGGCCAGACGACCGGATCACTCTCGAATCGGCGGTCCTGCCAGCTCTCGATCCGAGCCCATAATCCGCCATCGACACACA
>DATMMO010000299.1:0-2378 GCA_035569695.1 Acidimicrobiales bacterium
GTCAAGGCCGCAAAGGTGATGGGCACGCCCTGGAAACCGCAGACCGACCTATTCGTCAAGCCGATCCTGAATCTGTGGGAGTTCTCCAAGCCGACCATCGCGCAGGTGCACGGTTACTGCGTCGGCGGGGGCACTCACTACGGACTGACTACGGATATCGTGATCGCGTCGGAGGATGCGTATTTCTCCTATCCGCCGCTACAAGGCTTCGGCATGCCGTCGGGTGAATGTTCCATCGAGCCATGGGTTTTCATGAACTGGCGCCGCGCCGCCTACTACCTGTACCTCGCCGAGGTCATCGATGCCAAGAAGGCGCTCGAGGTCGGGCTGGTCAACGAGGTGGTTCCGCTCGAGAAACTCAACGACCGAGTCGAGGCGATCGCCCGCCACATCGCCCAAGCGCCGATGACCACGCTGCTGGCGACCAAGGCCAACCTCAAGCGGGCCTGGGAGCTGATGGGCATGCGGGTGCACTGGCAGAGCTCCAACGACCTGGTCGCGCTCGCCTCGATCAGCAAGGATGTGCAGGAGCTGATCCAGCAGGTGTTCAAGGACAAGGTGTTGCCGTCCGAGCAAGCCCGACGCCAAGCGGCCGCGGCGGCCGCACCGACCGACGGCGCCGCAACCACGTAGATCAGCTCGTGAATCTCGCCGATCACGCGATCGCGGCACCAGAGTCGCCGGCGTTGATCATGTCCGACGGCGGCGTGATCTCGTTCAGCGAGCTGTACGCCAAAAGCCAACGGGTCGCCGCGGTGCTGCACAGCGCCGGGTTGCGCCGCGGCGATGGTGTAGCCCTAGTTCTGCCGAATCGTCCTGAGTTCTTCGAAATCACCTGGGGCTGCCAGCTTTCCGGCCTTTACTACACCGCCGTGAACACCCACTTCACTCCCGACGAAGTCGCCTACGTCATTGACGACTCCGACGCAAAGGCGGTGTTCGTCGACGCTTCGATGGGCGATCTCGCGGCACATCTCCGCACTACCAATGCTGCCGTCGACGTCCATTTAGCGGTCGGGGGCAACCTGGTGGGCTGGCAATCCTTTGATGATGCCGTGACGAGGGCGGGCGATACGCCGCCGCTGTCAGACGGGTCGGAGATGCTGTACTCGTCGGGCACCACCGGACGGCCCAAGGCCGTTCGCCGGCCACTTCCGACCGACGGCAACGGATCGTGGGCCCAGGCGGTCCTGGAGATGGCGCTGACCCACAAGTACGGCATGAGCCAGGCCAGCGTGTACCTTTCGCCTGCACCCCTGTACCACGCCGCCGGGGTGAACTACACCATGGCGGTCAACCGTGTTGGTGCTGCGGCGATCATCATGCGCAAGTTCGATGCGGAAGCCGTGCTGCGCTTAATCGAGACTTACCGGGTTACCCATGCCCAGTTCGTGCCGACGATGTTCGTGCGGATGCTCAAGCTGCCCGAGGCCGTCCGTCAGAAATACGACGTCTCGAGCCTGAGGTCCGTGATCCACGCGGCCGCACCGTGTCCGGTGGACGTCAAGCACCAGATGATGAAGTGGTTCGGGCCGATTATCCACGAGTATTACGGGGGGACAGAGGGATTCGCGGGCACCACGATCGGCCCCGAGGAGTGGCTGACCCATCCGGGTTCGGTGGGCATACCGATGTCTCCGGTGCACGTGGTCGGCGACGACGGGGAAGAGCTTCCCATTGGGCAGCGAGGCGAGCTTTACTTCGAAGGTGGACCGAAGTTCGAGTACTTCAAAGACCCTGCCAAGACCGCGTCGGTGTCCAACGAACACGGATGGCGCTCGTTGGGGGACATGGGCTACGTCGACGAGGACGGTTACCTCTACCTCACCGACCGATCGACGTTCATGATCGTGTCCGGTGGGGTGAATATCTACCCCCAAGAGGCGGAGAACCTACTGGTGATGCATCCCAAGCTGGTCGACGCGGCAGTGTTCGGTGTTCCCAACGAGGAGTTTGGTGAAGAAGTGAAGGCCGTCGTGCAGCCGGTCGAAGGCGTCACACCCGGGACCGACCTCGAAGCCGAACTCATCGAATACTGCCGAACACACCTCGCCGGCTATAAGTGCCCGCGCACAGTGGAATTCGAGCCGGAGCTGCCGCGTGACCCGAACGGAAAGCTCTACAAGAGGCATATTCGCGAACGCTACTGGCAAGGGCGGTCGTCACGGATCGTATGAGCTGATAAGGATACTGAGATGGCCGTTGAGATGGGCAATCAGACAAGCAATGCACGAACCGAGGTGAACTGGACACCGCTGCCGGTGCCCTGGGCGGTTGAAACGCCGGATCGGATCCCGAAGCAGCGGTACTACGACCCCGATTTCTACGCGCTGGAAGCTGAGCTCTTCTGGCCGCGGGTATGGCAGATGGCATGCCGG
>DATMMO010000300.1:0-27672 GCA_035569695.1 Acidimicrobiales bacterium
GTCGACGCCCAGGGCCAGGTGGTGGGCACCCTGAAGACCGTGCCGGCCACCTCGGGCAATGACCTGGTCACCAACATCGACCTGGGCCTCCAGCAGGTGGCCGACGATGCCCTGGCCTCCCAGATCGCCACCGTGCGCCAGACTCCCGACATCGCTGACAACAACGTTCTTCCCCCGGCCATCAACGGATCGGTGGTGGTCATGAACCCCCAGACCGGGGCCATCCTGGCCATGGCTTCGTTCCCGTCGTACAACCCGAGCGTGTGGGTTGGAGGGATCTCCACCGCCAACTACAACGCATTGCAGGCCGATCAATCCCTGAACAACTGGGCCATCAACTCCCAGCTGGCCCCGGGTTCTACCTTCAAGCTGGCCACGGCCACCTCGGCCCTGCAGACCGGCCTCATTACCCCGAACTACACCTTCGACGACACCGGAAGCTTCACGGCGCCGGGATGCTCGGGAGGGGCGGGGTGCACGCTGAAGGACGATATCGGGGACGCTCCGGCCGGGAACATCAACGTCACCCAGGCCATCACCGCGTCGAGCGACACCTTCTTCTACAACATTGGCGCCATGTACTGGGATGCACGGTCTCAGTACGGCCATGATCCCATCCAGACCACGGCGGCCCAGTACGGCTACGGCCAGCCCACCGGCATCGACATCCCCAACGAGTCGATCGGGCGGGTCGACTCGTTGACCGTGGACCAGAAGCTTCACGCCCAGTACCCCAACGCCTTCCCGAACACTCCGGTCTGGTACACCGGCAACAACATGGAGCTGGCCTTCGGCCAGGGCGGCACGGTCATCACCCCGCTGCAAGAGGCGGTGGCCTACTCGACCTTCGCCAGCGGAGGCACCCGCTACGCCCCCGAGGTGGCAGCCGGCGTCGTCAGCCCCGACGGCAAGGTCGTCTCCACCGTCGCCCCCAAGGTCACAGGACATGTCGACATTTCCCCGGCCAACTACCAGGCGATGCTCGCCGGGTTCGAGGGCGTCATCACGACCGGGACCGCTTCGCAGGTGTTCTCAGGCTGGAACCAGGCCGCCTTCACCCTCGGCGGCAAGACGGGAACGGCCAGCATCGGAGTCGACGCCCATGGGAACCCACAGGAGCCCACCTCCTGGTTCGTCGGCTTCGGTCCCAATCCCAACCCGCAGTACGTGGTGGTCAGCGAGATCAACGAGGGCGGATACGGCGCTCAGGCCTCGGCCCCGGTGGTCCGGAAGATCTTCGACTACCTGGCGGCCCATCCGGTGGCCCCGGTCACCCTGCCGCCGGCAAGCGCGGCCATCAACGCCACCGGCCCCGCGGCCCTGCCCGCCACCACCACGACGACGGCGCCGGGCTCGACCACGACCACCACCGCTCCGGGGTCGACCACGCCGAGCACCGATCCCGGCTCGGCCACCACCACGACGGCGCCGGGTTCGACTACCACCACGGCGCCGGGTACGGCGACGGGGACGGGTGCCGCCTATCGGGCCACCACCTCCACCACCCAGGCCCGCCAGGCAAAGGGCTCGCGCCACTCGCCCTAAGCTGTTGGCCAGATGGAGTCCCTCTGGCCGCGGATCGAACCGCTTTTGTCCCAGGTCACCAAGCCGGCGCGCTATATCGGTGGTGAGTTGGGCGCACAGTCACCCGAGCATGTCGACGACAGCGTGGCTTGGCTCCTCGTCTATCCCGACACCTACGAGATCGGGCTGCCCAACCAGGGGCTCCAGATCCTCTACGAGATCCTCAACGAGCGTTCCGACGCCGTGGCCGAGCGATCGTACGCACCGTGGGTGGACATGGAAGCGCAGATGCGGACCCACGACATCCCGTTCTTCTCGCTGGAGAACCACCTGCCGGCCCGGGCCTTCGACGTCCTGGCCTTCAACCTCTCGGCCGAGTTGACCTACACCAATGTCCTCAACCTCATCGACCTGGCCGGGATGGCGGTCCGGAGTGCGGATCGGTCGCCCGAGGACCCGTTGGTGGTGGCCGGCGGCCACTGTGCCTTCAACCCCGAGCCGCTGGCCGATTTCGTCGACTGCTTCGTGCTGGGCGACGGCGAGGAGGTGATCGGCGAGCTCAACGAGGTGCTGGCCGCCTGGAAGACCGGTGGCCCGGTCGAGGGCGGCGATGCCCAGCCCGGTACCCGCCCGGCCCTGCTCCGGGCGCTGTCCCAGGTGCCGGGGGCCTACGTCCCGTGGTGCTACCAACCCGAGTACGCCGACGGCAGCCACCGGGGTGACCAGGCCCTGACCGGCGGTGTCGCCGGCGACGGTGCGGCAGGGTCGAGCCTGCCCGCCCTGGTCGGGACGGTGCCCCGGTTCGCCGAGACGCCTGAGCGCGTGGAGAAGCGGACCATCTCGGACCTGGGGGCGTGGCCCTATCCCAAGCAGCAGTTGGTGCCCCTCATCGAAGTGGTGCACGACCGGTTGAACGTCGAGCTGTTCCGGGGGTGCACCCGGGGCTGTCGGTTCTGCCAGGCCGGGATGATCACCCGGCCGGTCCGCGAACGCCCGGCCGAACAGGTCCGCACCATGGTCAGCCAGGGCCTGGATCGAACCGGTTACGACGAGGTGGCCCTGACCTCGTTGTCGAGTGCCGACTATTCGGGCATCGAGGACACGGTGACGTCGATCATCGACGACCCCTCGTGCTCCGGTCAGGTGTCGGTCAGCCTCCCCAGCCTGCGGGTGGACGCGTTCACGGTGGGAACCGCCGCCCAGATCCAGCGGGTGCGCCGGACCGGCCTGACCTTCGCCCCCGAGGGCGGCACCTGGCGGATGCGCCAGGTCATCAACAAGCTCATCCGGGAGGAGGATCTCTACGCCGCGGTGGACGCCGCCTTCAGCCAGGGCTGGCGTCGGGTCAAGCTCTACTTCCTCATCGGTCTGCCCACCGAGACCGACGAGGACACCCTGGGCATCGTGAAGCTGGCCAGCCAGTGCGTGGAGATCGGCAAGCGCTACCACAAGAGCGTGACCGTCACCGCCTCGGTGGGCGGGTTCGTGCCCAAGGTCCAGACCCCGTTCCAGTGGTTCGGCCAGAACACGGTGGAGGAGCTGACCCGCAAGGTCATCCTGCTCCGCGAGGCGGCCCGCCGGGTCCGGGGGCTGACCATTCGCTGGCACGATCCCAAGGCCACCGCGGTGGAGGGGATCGCCAGCCGGGGCGACCGCCGGACCGGGGCGGTCATCGAGGACGTCTGGCGGGCGGGCGGCACCTTCCAGGAGTGGACCGAGCACTTCGACCTGCAGCTGTGGACCGACGCCCTGGCCGCCCACGGCCTCTCGCTCGAGCAGGTGGTGTACCGCCATCGGCTCGAGGACGAGGCCCTGCCCTGGGACCACATCTCGGCCGGGTTGCACCGGGACTTCCTGTGGCAGGACTGGCGCGACGCCCTCGACGCCCACGGCCTGGAGGATTGCCGCTGGACGCCCTGCTATGACTGCGGTGCCTGCACCGGGTTCGGGATCGAGCATGTGGTGGCATCAGCGGTGCCACCAGCAGGGGGAAGCCAGGGCACAGGCCAGGATCTCTCCACCGGGGGTCAGGTACCGGTACGATTTCTGGTTACGGCGCCGGCCGGCGCCGCCTCGGCCTCTGATGCCGACGGGAGTCCCGCCGTCTTGGTGGGAGAAGGGAAAGGCTGAGGTGCGCATTCGGTTCCGCTTCTCGAAAGTGGGCAAGGTGCGCTTCACCAGCCAACGGGACGTGGCTCGGATGTGGGAGCGGGCGCTGCGCAAGGCTCGCCTGCCGTTGGCCTACACCGAGGGGTTCTCGCCCCGCCCCCAGCTCAGCTTCGGTCTGGCCCTCCCCACCTGCGCGGAGTCCATCGCCGAGTATCTGGACGTCGCCCTCGATCCCGGTCGGCCCGAGACGGACGCGGTGGACGTGGACGGCCTTCCGTCCCAGCTCACCCCCCTGCTCCCCGAGGGCATCACCGTGCACGAGTCGGCGGTGGTCGACCTGAGGATCGGCTCGCTCCAGCAACAGGTGACCTCGTGCTCGTGGGTGATGCATTTCACCGGGGTGACCAGGGAGGCCCTGTCCGAGCGCACCGCGGCGCTGCTGGAGGCATCGGTGGTCCCGATCCGCCGGGAGCGCAAGGGCCGTGAGACCGATGACGATCTCCGTCCGTCGATCCTGGCCCTGTCCGTTCCCGATGGGACGGACCAGGACGTCCTGGAGGGCTGGGGTCTGGAATCCAGCGCCCCGCCCAGCGTGGAGCTGGTCGCCGAGCTGGTGACCCAGCCGCGGGGGGTCAGGCCCCGGGAACTGGTGGCCGGGCTGGTCGCCGTGGGCCGTTCCCCGGGTGGGGACGGCACCAGCACAGATCGAACCGGAGTGGGTCAGGACGAGATCGGCACCGTGCCGGTGCTCGACCGGGCCTGTAGGACACAACAGTGGATCGAGCGCGACGGCGCCCGATGGGAGCCCCTTGCACTTCGGGCCCACCCGTCGGAGCCCGACCGCGCCGTGTACGCCAGTGGGCGTGCATCGTGAACAGTATGAGAAGGGAATTCGATGTCAGAAGCAACCACCGGGCAGCCGGTCGAGACCCCGACGGAGTCGCCGGGGCCCTCGACCGCGCCCACCGAGAACGACGCCGTCCGTGCGACGGGACCCAGTGAAGGCACCAGTAGCCCACCGATAGCCAGGTCGAGCGACCCATCATCGTCGTCGGACGGCGAAGGCGGAGACAGCGACAGTTCGGACCCGGCGGGAACGCCGAGGACGGGCCAGAACCGACGGCGGCGCGGCTCTCGGGGCGGCCGAGGCCGGGGCCGAAGCGGCACCGGTGCCGGAGGATCGGGCTCCGGTTCGGGAACCGAGTCGTCCCCGGTTGAGAGCACCGGCGCTGATGGTGAGGAGGTCACCGCCGCCACCGCCGATGCTCCGACCCGGGCCGACGGGGGAGGCAGTGCGGCCCCGGTCGACCCGGTCCGAGAGACGCCCAGGCCCAGCCCACCGGTTCCGGCCGGGGCCGTGTCGCGGCCCAAGATCGGCGACACCCGCCCGGGGGCACCGGTGGTGGCCCCGGAGCCGGCCCCCCGCAACGGCGGAGGGACCCGGGCCGGGAACGGCCGACGGGCGGGGAACAACGGTGGCGGGAGCGATACTGCCCGCCACGGGAGCGGGTCGGGCACCGTGGGGGCGGAGACGAAGCGGGCTCCCGCCGTCAAGGCGGCGCAGGCCCCCCGGGGGACCGACACGAGCCACGGGACCGGTGACGGCGCCAAGCCGTCGAACCGGCGCGGGGGACGCGAGCGCAGGGGCAAGGCCGTCGGCCGCTACATGATCGCCGTGCACGTCCAGCCCCATCTGACCCAGATCGCCCTGCTCGAGGGGCGCACGCTGGTGGAGCACTATGTGTCCCGGGCCACCGACGACGACACCCAGATCGACGGGAACATCTACCGGGGTCGCGTACAGAACGTGCTGCCGGGGATGGAGGCGGCCTTCATCGACATCGGGACGCCCAAGAACGCCGTCCTCTACCGGGGCGACGTCCGCTACGACACCGACGACGTCGAGTCGGGTGCCTCGGGCCAGCCCCGCATCGAGGACGTGCTCCGTCCCGGCCAGACCATCCTGTGCCAGGTGACCAAGAACCCCATCGGGGCCAAGGGGGCGCGCCTGACCCAGGAGGTCTCGCTGCCCGGTCGCTTCGTGGTGCTGGTGCCCAACTCCACCGCCTACGGCATCTCCAAGCGGCTCGACGACGGCGAACGCAAGCGCCTGCGCAAGATCGTCGACGCCGTGCGGCCCAAGGGTCACGGCCTCATCGTCCGCACCGCGGCGGCCGGGGCCAGCGCCGAGGAGCTGAGCCACGACGTGGAGCGCCTCGTGGCCGAGTGGGAGGGCATCGCCGCCGACGCCATCAAGGGCACCGGGGCCGCCCTGCTCTACCAGGAGCCCGACATCGCCGTGCGGGTGATCCGAGAGGAGCTCAACCGCGAGTACCGGGGCGTGGTCATCGACGATCTGGCCCTCTACGAGCAGGTCCGCGACTACGTGGGCGCGGTGAACCCCGAGCTGGCCGATCGGGTCGAGTACTACGACCCGGCCGAGGAGCCCCTGCCCATCTTCGAGCGGTTCCACGTCCACGAACAGCTGCACAAGGCCTTGGACCGCAAGGTGTTCCTGCCCTCAGGCGGCTCGTTGGTCATCGACCGCACCGAGGCGCTGACGGTGATCGACGTCAACACGGGCAAGAACGTGGGGAAGACCAACCTGGAAGAGACGGTCTACCGCAACAACCTGGAGGCAGCCGAGGAGGTGGCTCGCCAGCTCCGGCTGCGGGACATCGGGGGCATCATCGTCATCGACTTCATCGACATGGAGATCCGGGAGAACCGGGACAAGGTGGGCAGCGCCCTGCGACAGGCGCTGGCCCGGGACAAGACCCGGACCCAGGTGTTCGACATCTCGGAGCTGGGCCTGGTCGAGATGACCAGGAAGCGGGTGTCCGAGGGCCTCATCGAGTCGATGTCCACCATCTGCGAGGTCTGTGCCGGTCGCGGCATCATCTTCGACGAGACCGAGCTTTGAGCCGGTCGCCCTCAGACCCCTCGTCGCCAGCTGGTCCCGTCGCCAGCTGGTAGAGTGTCGCTCTTATGTATGCCGTGATCCAGACCGGAGGAAAGCAGGAGCGGGTGGCCGAGGGCCAGCAGCTCCGCGTGGAATTGCTGGGACAGGCCCCCGGGGCCGAGGTGGCGTTCCGCCCCATCCTGGTGGTCGACGGCGACACCGTCCTGGCCACCCCGGAGGCCCTGGCCGGCACGTCGGTCACCGCCCAAGTGGTGGGTGAGGAGCTGGGCCCGAAGATCCGCGGCTTCACCTACAAGAACAAGTCGAACCAATCCAAGCGTTGGGGTCACCGCCAGCGGTACTCGACCATCGAGATCACCGCGATCTCGCCGGCGAGCTGACCGAGCGCCAAAGGAGTCAGAAGCCATGTCCAAGACCAAAGGTGGCGGTTCCACCCGAAACGGACGCGATTCGAACGCCCAGCGCCTGGGCGTGAAGACCTTCGGCGGCACCTCGGTGCAGGCGGGCGCCATCATCGTCCGCCAGCGGGGCACCAAGTTCCACCCCGGCATCAACGTGGGCCGAGGGGGCGACGACACCCTGTTCGCCCTGGCCGATGGCACCGTCCAGTTCGGGCACCGCAAGGGGCGCAAACTGGTCGACGTCGTCACCGCCGACTGACCTCGACGCCCACCGAGCTCTTCATCCGCCGGTAGCTGCCGCCCGTGACCGCGAGCGAGCGCGCCGACACCCCCGTCGCCGACCCGGCCGGCGGTGGCCCGTCCCGTCAGCTTCCCATTCACGGATGCGTGAATTTCCGCGACCTGGGCGGGTACCGCACTGCTGACGGCCGTCGGCTCCGGTGGCGCCGTCTGTTCCGGGCCGATGGGCTCAGCCGCTTGAGCGACGAGGATCGCTCGCTGCTCTCGGACCTGAGCCTGACCACGGTCATCGATCTGCGCACCTACGACGAGGTCACCGAACGGGGGTCCTTCCCGGTCGACGCCCTGCCGGTGGACTATTACAGCCTGCCTCTGACCGACGTCCTGCCCTCGCCCGAGGAACTGCCGTCGTGGGCCGAGGCCTCCTTCGTGGCTGCCCGCTACGCCGACATGCTGTCGGGTGGCACAGCCGTGTTGAAGCAGTCCATCGAGATCATCGCCGCTCCCGGCGCCCTTCCCGCTGTCTTCCACTGCAGCGCGGGCAAGGACCGGACCGGCGTTCTGTCGGCCCTCATCCTGGCCTTCCTGGGCGTGCCCGATGCCGTCATCGCCGAGGACTACGCCCTGTCGGGACCGGCCATGAACGAGCTGTTGGCCCGGCTGAAGGCCGAGCACGCCGACGTGGCCGACATCGTGGAGCAGTTCGCCCCGGCCATCCTCCACGCCGTCCCCGAGACCATGGAGCAGTTCCTCGGCCAGGTGCGGGCCGACCACGGCAGCTACCAGGCGCTCGAGGAGCGCCTGGGAGTGGTCGAGGCCATGGACCAGCTGCGCCGGGACCTGCTCGAAGAGGTCTGAACCGGCCGGCCGGCCCTTTCTGGCGCGTCCGGCGGAGGGGCGGGAATCGGTCGCCAGCAGGGAGGACGTGGTCCTGTCGGTAGGATCGACGGAATGTCCGGCTTCGTTGATGAGGTACAGATTCACGTGAAGGCCGGCGACGGGGGAGCGGGCGCGGTCTCGTTCCGGCGGGAGGCACACGTCGACAAGGGGGGGCCCGACGGGGGCGACGGGGCCCGGGGCGGGGATGTGTGGCTGGTGGCGACCACCAACCAGTCCTCGCTGTTGGCCTTCCGGGACCACCCCCATCGGAGGGCGGGCAACGGTGGTCACGGTGGGGGCAAGAAGAAGCACGGGGCCCAGGGCACCGACCTCGAGGTGCTCGTGCCCGTGGGGACCAAGATCTCCGATAGCGACGGGACCGTCCTGGCCGACCTGGTGGGTCCGGGCGACCGCTGGATGGCAGCCGCCGGGGGCCGGGGGGGCCGGGGGAACGCCTCGTTCCTGAGCAACCGGCGCCGGGCCCCGGCCTTTGCCGAACAGGGCGAGAACGGCCACGAGCAGTGGTACGACATGGAACTGGCCCTGGTGGCCGACGTGGCCCTGGTCGGATTCCCCAATGTGGGCAAGTCGACCCTCATCTCGCGCATCTCGGCGGCCAAGCCCAAGATCGCCGACTACCCCTTCACCACCCTGGAGCCGAACCTGGGGGTGGTGCGCACCGCCGACGACGTCAACTTCACCGTGGCCGACATTCCCGGGCTGGTGGAGGGGGCGGCCGACGGCAAGGGCCTGGGCCACCGCTTCCTCCGCCACGTCACCCGGGCCCGGGTCCTGCTGGTGCTGCTCGAGCTGGAGCCGGTGACCGGCATCTCGCCTCAGGAACAGGGCCGGGTGCTCCTCGACGAGCTCGGTCGCTACCGCCCCGAGCTGCTCGATCGTCCCCGGTTCGTGGTCGGCTCCAAGGCCGACGTGGTCGGTGCCGGGACCGACCCGGCCGACACGAGGGCCAACGGGGCCGGGCCCCTCACCCCCGACCTATTGATCTCGGCCGTGACCGGCCAGGGCATCCCCGACCTGCTCGGTGCCCTGTCCCGTCTGGTGACCGAGGCCCGGGCCGCCGTACCGGTTGGAGACGGGACCATCGTCATCCATCGGCCCCTCCCCGGCGGCATCATCGTGGACAAGATCGACGACGGCGTGTTCACCGTGATCGGCAAGGGGGCCGAGCGGGCTGTGTCCTTGAACGACGTCACCACCGATGAGGCGGCCGCCTACATCCAGGACCGGCTGAAGCGGCTGGGTGTCGACCGACTGCTGGCCCGGGCCGGGGCCAAGGACGGCGACCTGGTGCACATCGGGGGCCTCTCGTTCACCTGGTACCGGGACCAGCCCGAGTTCACCGGCGATGCCCAGAGTCGCAGGAAACGACGGTCGTGAACGGCTCCCGGACGGTGGTGGTCAAGATCGGCTCGTCCTCGCTGACCACCGGTGACGGCGCCATCGACGAGGACGCCATCGCCAAGCTGGCCGCCGAGGTGGCCCGGGTGCGGGGCGAGGGCAATCACGTGGTCGTGGTCACCTCGGGAGCCATCGCCGCCGGTTGGCGAACGCTGGCCGAGGACGCCCCCCGGCCCTCGGATCCGGCCACGCTGCAGGCGGTGGCCGCCGTCGGCCAGCACCAGCTCATGCGGGTGTGGAGCGACAACTTCACCACCCTGGGGCTGATCGCCGGTCAGGTCCTCTTGGCCCCCCTGGACTTCGTCCATCGCAGCCAGTACCTCCACGCCCGCCAGACCCTGGGCCGCCTGCTCGATCTGGGCATCGTCCCCGTGGTCAACGAGAACGACGCCGTGGCCGACGAGGAGATCCGCTTCGGCGACAACGACCGGTTGGCCGCCCTGGTCGCCCACCTGGTCGGCGCCGACCTCCTGGTGCTCCTGACCGACACGCTGGGCCTGCTCACCGGCGACCCGCGGGTCACGGCCGAGGCCTCGCTCATCGAAGAGGTGGTGGAGATCGACCACGAGCTCGAGCTGATCGCCGGAGGGCCGGGATCCCAGAGCGGCAGCGGGGGCATGGCCTCCAAGCTGGCCGCGGCCAAGATCGCCACCTGGTCGGGGGTGGAGGCGGTGATCGCCGACGCTTCCCGGCCGGGCGTGCTCACCTCGGTCATCGCCGGATCGGCGGGGGTCGGCACCCGGTTCCGACCCCGGGAGCGACGCCTGCCCGCCCGCAAGCTGTGGATCGCCTTTGCCATCGGGGCGTCGGGCACGGTGGTGGTGGACGAGGGCGCCCGCCGCGCCCTGGTCGAACGGGGCACGTCGTTGCTCCCCGCCGGCGTGGTGTCGGCCCGGGGGAATTTCGGCCCCGAGGATGCGGTGGAGATCATCGGTCCCGACGGGTCGGTGTTCGCCAAGGGGCTGGTCCGCCACCCCTCGGCCCAGATCCGGTCGTGGGCCGGCCGACAGACCTCCGAGCTTCCCGAGAACCTGTCCCATGAGGTCGTCCACCGGGACGACCTGGTCGTTCTGGGATAGGGCGACGGACACCGACGGTACGCTGGAGGCGTGACTCCCGACCCCCCGGCCACCCTGGCCCAGCTCGGCCAACGCGCCCGGGAGGCGTCTCGGGCCGTGTCCCGGGCGTCGTCGGCGGTCCGGGACGAGGCTCTGCGCTGCGCCGCCGACCTCATCGAGCGGCGCGCCGGCGAGCTGCTCGAGGCCAACGAGGCCGACACGGCCCGAGCCACCGGGGCCGGGGTGGACGCCACCGCCCTCGACCGCCTGCGGCTCACCCCCGAGCGGATCCTGGGCATGGCCCGCGGCCTGCGCTCGGTGGCCGATCTGCCCGACCCGGTTGGTGAGGTGGTCGACGGTTGGGTCCGACCCAACGGGCTGCGGGTGACGAGGGTGCGGGCGCCGCTCGGGGTCATCGGCATCATCTACGAGAACCGGCCCAACGTGACGAGCGACGCCGCTGGGCTGTGCCTGAAATCGGGCAACGCCGTGCTCCTGCGGGGCTCGTCAGCGGCCATCGAGTCAAACACGGCCATCGTGTCGCTGCTCCGGGCCGGGCTGGCCAAGGCCGGACTGACCGAGGATGCCATCGGCCTGGTCGGCGACACCAGCCGGGAGTCGGCCGTCGAGTTCATGCGCCTCCGCGGGGTGATCGACTGCCTGATCCCCCGGGGAGGACCGTCGCTCATCGCCTCCATCCTCGAGCACGCCACCGTGCCCTACGTCATCGACGGGGACGGCAACTGCCATGTCTACGTGGACGCCCGGGCCGATCTCGACGTGGCCGAGGCCATCGTGGTCAACGCCAAGACCCATCGGCCCGGGGTGTGCAACGCAGCCGAATCGCTCCTCGTCCATCGGGACGTGGCCGGGGCCTTCCTCCCCCGCGTGGCCGCTGCCCTCGACGGGGTGGAGCTGGTGGGGGACGAGGCGACGCGATCCCTGGTCAGCGGGGTGGTCCTGGCCACCGACGAGGACTACGCCGCCGAGTTCCTGGGCCCGAAGCTGTCGGTGGCCGTGGTCAGCGGCATCGACGAGGCCATGGACCGGATCGCCCGGTTCGGGACGGGTCACTCCGAGGCCATCATTACCGAAGACCTGGCCGCCGCGGATAGATTCACCTCCGAAGTCGACGCCGCGGCCGTGCTGGTCAATGCGTCGACCCGCTTCGTGGACGGTGAGGAGCTCGGTCTGGGGGCCGAGATAGGCATCTCCACGCAGAAACTCCATGCCCGGGGGCCGATGGGCCTGCGGGAACTCACGAGCATCAAATACGTGGTGCACGGACAAGGACAGGTACGCCAGTGACCACGGACCATTCGACCGATTACGCCACCGGGTTTCCCACCGCCGGTGAGCCCCGGTTCGACTCGATCGCCGGCGTGCGCGCCGGGCTGGCCGACGTCGACTACCTGGCCGACGAGGGCATCGCCGGGGTGGTGTACCTGGCCGATCGCCTGGCCAAGCCGGTCCTGGTCGAAGGACCGGCGGGCACGGGGAAGACCGAGCTGGCCAAGTCGGTGGCCAAGATGACCGGGAGCCGGCTCATCCGCCTGCAGTGCTACGAGGGCCTGGACGAGTCCAAGGCCCTCTACGAGTGGAACTACAAAAAGCAGCTCTTGCGGATCCAGGCCGACTCGGACCAGTCGTGGCAACAGCTCGAAGAGGACATCTTCTCCGAGGAGTTCCTCCTGGCCCGACCCCTGCTCGAGGCCATCCGTTCGCCTGAGCCGGTGGTGCTGTTGGTCGACGAGGTCGACCGAGTCGAGCTCGAGACCGAGGCCCTCCTGCTCGAGATCCTCTCCGAGTACCAGGTCTCCATCCCCGAGCTGGGCACGGTGCGGGCCACCCAGATCCCCCTGGTCTTCCTGACCTCCAACAACACCCGCGAACTGTCCGAGGCGCTGAAGCGCCGGTGCCTCTACCTCCACATCGACTACCCCGACCTCGACCGGGAACGGGCCATCATCCAGACCCGGGTGCCCGGGATCAGCGCCGAGCTGGCCGACCAGGTGGCCCGGATCGTGCGCTCCATCCGGACCTTGGAGCTCAAGAAGTCCCCGTCGGTCTCCGAGACCCTGGACTGGGCCCGGACCCTGGTGGTACTGGGGGTGGAGTCGATCGACGCCGAGCAGGCCCGGGACACCTTGCACATCCTGTTGAAGTACCGGGCCGATATCGACCGTGCCGCCAAAGAGCTGGCCTCGGTCGACATCGCGGACTGAAGCATGCTCGATGTGCTCTCGGGGTTCGTCTCCGAGCTGCGGGCCGCCGGTATCCCGGTCTCTCTGACCGAGCACCTCGACGCGGCCGAGGCCATGCGTCACGTGCCCTTGGAGGACCGCGAGGCGCTGAAGTACGCCCTGGGCGCCAGCCTGGTGAAGTCCTCGTCCCACTGGCACGCCTTCGACACCGCCTTCGAGGTCTACTTCTCGTTGCGCGGCCCCGAGTACACCATCGACGAGAACAGCGCGGGCAAGGCCAACCAGGACAGGGGCAAGACCTCGGGCGACAACGGCCGCCAGGGCAGCGGCCGGGGCGGTGGGAGCGGACAGGAGGCCATGACCCCCGAGGAGCTGGCCGACCTGTTGTACAAGGCGCTGCTCGGCTCCAACGACTCGATGATCACCGCCGTGGCCCGCCACGCCGTGGCCCGTTTCGCCGGCATGGAAGCGGGACGACCGGTGGGGGGCACGTACTACCTGTACCGGACGTTGCGGAACCTGGATCTCGACGGGGTGATGCAGCGTCTGATGGACCAGGCCCGAACCGGGGCCACCGCTGCTCCGGGTCAGGGCGACGCCGAGGGCAGCGGATCCTCGGGGCTCACCGGTCTGGAGGAACGGCTGGTGCGCGACGAGTACCAGACCCGTATCGACAAGCTGCGCCAGGAGATCGAGAACGAGATCCGCCGCCGGCTGGTGGCCGACCGGGGCAGCGAGGCCCTGGCCAAGTCGCTGCGCAAGCCCCTTCCCGAGGACATCGACTTCATGCACGCCACCAGGGACGAGCTGGTGGCGTTGCGAGGGGCGCTCCAGCCGCTGTCCCGGAAGTTGGCGGTGCGACTGACCCGCAAGCGCCGCCACGGCCGAAAGGGCCCACTGGACTTCCGCAGCACGGTGCGTCATTCCCTGTCCACCGGTGGGGTCCCCGTCGACCCGCGCTTCAAGTACCCGCGGCCGTCCAAGCCCGAGATCGTGGTCATCGCCGACATCTCCGGTTCGGTGGCCAGCTTCGCCCGGTTCACCCTCCACCTGGTCCACGCCATCGCCAGCCAGTTCTCCAAGGTGCGGAGCTTCGTGTTCATCGACGGCATCGACGAGGTGACGCGGTTCTTCGAGGGGACCGACGACCCGGCCGAGGCGGTGCACCGGATCAACACCGAGGCCGACGTCATCTGGGTGGATGGCCACTCCGACTACGGGCACGCCCTCACCGTGTTCTGGGAGCGTTGGGGCGAGGAGATCAACGCCAAGTCCAGCGTGCTCCTGTTGGGCGACGCCCGCAACAACTACCACGCCTCGCACTCATGGGTGGTGAAGGAGATTCAGAAGAAGGCCCGCCACGTGTACTGGCTCAATCCGGAGCCTCGCGCCTATTGGGACTCGGGCGACTCCATCGTGGGTGAGTACGCCATCCATTGCGACGACGTCGTCGAATGCCGGACGCTCCGGCAGTTGGAGCGGTTCGTGGGCGAGCTGGCTTGACCTCGAGCTCCCCGCCCGAGGGCATCCGGACCACCCCCACGTCCCCGACCCACCCCGTCACCCGCCTGGTGCTGGTCCGACACGGTGAGGCGGTATGCAACGTGTCGGGGGTCTGTGGTGGCCGCACCGGCTGTACCGGGCTGACCGAACGGGGCATCGGGCAGGTCGAGAGGCTGCGGGATCGGTTGGCGGTGACCGGCGAGCTGGTGGGGACGGATGTCCTCTACGCCAGCGTCCTGCCCCGAGCCATCCAGTCGGCGGAGATCCTGGCCCCGGCGCTGGCCGGCGACCGCGGGCCGGCGCTGTCGATCATCTCCGAGTGTGGCCTGTGCGAGCTCCATCCCGGCGAGGCCGACGCCTTGACCTGGGCCGAGTTCGCCGACCGGTTCGGCCGGCTGGACTGGGACGAGGACCCTGACCAGGTGATCGCCCCCGGAGGCGAGAGCTGGACCGGCTTCGTCAACCGGGCCGCCGACATGCTGGCCGTGATCGCCGACCGCCATCGGGGCCAGGTGGTGGTGGTGGCCTGCCACGCCGGGGTCATCGAGGCGTCGCTCCTGGGCCTGTTGCCGGTGGCCGGAGGGCGCCAGGGGACCCGGTTGCAGCTGCGGACCCAGCACGCCTCGATGACCTCGTGGGAGATCGACGACGGCCGTTGGCGGCTGCTCGGTTACAACGATGCCGCCCACCTGCTCGACGGCGCGCCTGCGGGCCCTTCCGGCTCATGGAGGGTCGGCACCCAGCCGGTCAGGGCCTAGCAACGCAAAGCAGGGGCCGGGCGCTCGAGGGTGGGTACAGCTCAGCAGACGTAATCGCCGTCGGCGTCTTGGCCGTTCACCGTGGCCGCACGGTTGGTCCATTGGACCATGGGTACCCCACCGGAGGGGAGGCCCGGTTCTTTCTGTTGCCAACTGGCCACGGTGGCGCAGCTGTTCGGACCGCTGCTGGTCCAGGTGGCCATCCAGTAGGGATAGTTGATGGGCCAGTTGCCGGCGATCTGGGGCCAACCGCCGCCGGGGCTGGCGTAGACGCCGACATTGGCCGCCCCGTTGGCGGCCAGACCATCGTGGGCCCCCTGGATGACCCAGTCGTTCTGGAGGGTGTTCGAGGACCATGCGGGCAGGCTGGTCCCCGTCGTCGACTCGACATCGAGCCACCAGTTCACGTTGACGGGGACGCCCGTTGCCTGGGCCTGGTGAAGCGCGAACAGGCCGGCCTGGTAGCCGTAGCAGTAGTAGACGTTTCCGTTGCAGTACCCGGGCATGTTGGCCGCCGAGGTCGCCCCGAAGGTGAGGAAGATGTAGAGGTTCAGGCCTGCTCCCGCCCAGCTCGCTTCTTGGGCCAGGCACGCATTGGTGGCTCCGGACGATCGACCGGTTACCTGCACGACGTTGACCGCTCCGGCGCCGGGCAGGTTGCCACAGTTGAAGATGGACACGTCGTAGCCATAGGAGCCCGAGGCGAGGATGGTTGTCGGCGTCGGCTTGGTGAAGGTCCCGTCGCCCATGGCCTGGGTGATGCCCACCATGGGGGCATTGAGATGCTGACCGCCCATGGAGCCGTAGAACCCGGCATCGCCGAAGCTGAAGATGCCGCCGTCCGAGGCCACCAGCCAGTAGCCGTGCTCGCCCGGGGTGCTGGCCATGCCCACCACCGGCTTGTTGAGATGGGCCCCGCCCTCCGAGCCGAAGTAGTTCACCGCGCCGAACCCGAATACCCCGCCGTCGGAGGCCACCAACATGTATCCGGTGCCCGGGGTGACCGTCATCCCCACGATGGGCGCGTTGAGGTGGGAGCCACCCATGGACCCGTAGAAGGTGGCGTCGCCAAAGGAGAAGATCCCGCCGTCGGCGGCAGCCATCCAGTAGCCGTGGCCGTCGGTGGAAGCGGCCATGCCCACGATGGGCTGGTTCAGGGGCATCCCGCCCTTGGAGCCGTAGAAGTTTGCGTCGCCGAAGGAGAAGATGCCGCCGTCCGAGGCCACCAGCCAGTAGCCCCCTCCATCGGGCGTGGGCGTCATGCCCACGATGGGCTGGTTCAGGGGCATCCCGCCCTTGGAGCCGTAGAAGTTTGCGTCCCCGAAGCAGAAGATGCCGCCGTCCGAGGCCACCAGCCAGTAGCCCCCGTGATCGTTGGTGGAGCTGATCCCCACGATCGGGGCATTCAAGTGCTTGCCGCCCTCGGAGCCGAAGAAGGGGGCGCCCCCGAAGGCGAACACCCCGCCATCGGAGGCCACCGTCCAATACGAGGGCACCGTCAACGCCGTGTTGGCCGACGGCGAGTCCGACGGGGCGGCGGCCGGCGCCGAGGTGGTCGGGGTGGTCGAGGTCGGCGTGGTCGTAGTCGGAGCCGAGGTGGTCGGGGTGGTCGAGGTCGGGGTGGTCGAGGTCGGAGCAGACGTGCTCGGGGAGGAAGCGGGTGCCGTGGTGCTGGTCGACGCGCCGGTTGTGGGGCTGGTGGTGTCGGCACCAGCCCCGGCGACGGGGACGATCGCCAGTCCCAGTACGGTGGCGGCCGCGGCAGGCAGGGCCCCAAGGCGAAGGAGAGCTGTCCTGTATGCCGGTCGGGTGAGGGCGCGGATTCTCATGAGCTCCGAGGTGAGGGTTGGTCCGACAACGCCGCTGCGCGGCAGCAAGCCTGTGATCGGGTCGGGCACAGTCTTGTCGTCCGATGGGCCCAGGTCAATGACCGGGGCCGAATTGACGCCCTCGCCGGTCAGTCCCGGAGGAACTCGGCGACCCGGAAGGCCAGGTCCAGAGACTGCCGGGCATTCAATCGGGGATCGCACGCCGTGGTGTAGCGCTGGTGCAGCTGGTCCTCCACGATGTCCTCCATGCCGCCCAGGCACTCGGTCACGTCGTCCCCGGTCAGCTCCACGTGCACCCCGCCCGGCCACGTTCCCTCCTGGGCGTGAGCCTGGAAGAACCCCTTGATCTCGGTGAGGATGTCGTCGAATCGCCGGGTCTTGCGGCCCCCTTCGGCGCTGATGGTGTTGCCGTGCATGGGATCGCAGACCCAGACGACGGGATGGCCCTCATCCCTGACGGCCCGGAGGAGCGGGGGCAGCGAGGTCTCGACGTGATCGGCGCCGAACCGGGTGATCAGGCTCAACCGGCCGGGAACCCGGTCGGGATTGAGCCGCTGGCACAGGGCCACCACATCGTCGGGCGTGGCCGTCGGCCCCACCTTGGAGCCGACGGGATTGTTGATGCCCGAGAGGAACTCGCAATGGGCACCGTCGAGTTGCCGGGTCCGCTCGCCCACCCACAGCATGTGGGCCGAGCAGTCATACCAATCGCCGGTCAGCGAGTCGCGCCGGGTAAGGGCCTCCTCGTAGTCGAGGATGAGCGCCTCGTGGCTGGTCCAGAAGTCGACCTCGTGGAGGCTGTCCTCCCGGGCCAGGTCGATGCCACAGGCGCCCATGAAGCGAAGGGCGCGGTCGATGCCCTTGGCGATGGCGTCGAAGCGTCGGCCCTCGGAAGAGGAGGCCACGAATTCCTGGTTCCAGGCATGGACCTGAGCCAGATCGGCGAAGCCGCCCTTGGTGAAGGCGCGCAGCAGGTTGAGGGTCGACACCGACTGGTGGTACGAGGTGACCAGGCGATCGGGGTTGGGGATCCGAGCCGCCCGCTCGGGCAGATCGTCGTTGACCATGTGGCCCCGGAACGAGTCCAGGACCTCGCCCCCCACCACCTCGGTCGGGGAGGACCGCGGCTTGGCGAATTGGCCGGCGATCCGACCCAGCTTCACCACCGGGACACCGGCGCCGTAGGTGAGGACCACGGCCATCTGCAGGATGACCCGGAGCTTGTCCCGGATCCCGTCGGCGGTGAAGTCCGTGAATGACTCGGCGCAGTCGCCGGCCTGCAACAGAAATGCATGCCCCTGGGCGGCGTCGCCCAGGGCACTGGTCAGGCGGCGGGCCTCACCGGCAAAAACCAAGGGTGGGAGGGAGGAAAGCTGTTCGTGGACCCGCTTCAGCTCGGCGTCGTCGGGCCACACCGGCTGCTGTGCAGCCGGGCGCAGGCGCCAGGAGTCCGGGGCCCAGGCCTCGCCGGGGCGGGTCGTCGTCACCACTACAGCGTAGGACGCGTGGCCCTAGGCTCCGTCACATGGTGCCATTTCGCTTCGCCGTCCAGCTCAGCAAGGCCGCTTCGGGGGGCGCTTGGCGCGACACCGCGCGCAAGGTCGAGGGACTGGGCTACTCGACGCTGTTCGTCCCCGATCACTTCGGCGACCAGTACGGGCCGCTGGTGGCCCTGACCGTTGCCGCCGAGGCCACCACCGATCTGCGGGTGGGCTCGCTGGTGTTGGGCAACGACTACCGCCATCCGGTGGTCCTGGCCAAAGAGGTGGCCACCCTCGATCTCCTCTCGGAGGGACGGGTCGAATTCGGGCTGGGTGCGGGCTGGATGACCTCGGACTACGAGCAGTCGGGCATAGCCCACGACTCCCCCGGGACCCGGATCGAGCGGATGGAGGAAAGCCTGGCCATCATGAAGGCGCTGTGGTCGGAGGGGCGGGCCACGCTGGCCGGAAAGCACTACACCGTGACCGAGGCGGTGGGCACCCCCTCCCCCCACCAGCGTCCCCATCCGCCGATCATCATCGGCGGTGGCGGCCAACGCGTCCTCACCTTCGCCGGCCGAGAAGCCGACATCGTGGGCATCAACCCCAACCTGGCCGCCGGCTACATCGGCCCCGAGGTGGCGGCCAACGCCCTCGTCGAGTTCTACCGGCAGCGGGTCGAGTGGATCCGGGCCGCAGCGGGCGACCGATTCGATCAGCTCGAGCTCCAGATTCTGACCTTCCTGGTCCAGGTGGTGCCCAACGGCCGCGAGGTGTTGGAGCAGATGGCCCCGATCTTCTCGACCACGCCCGAGGCCATGGCCGAGATCCCGATTGCCCTCGTCGGCACGGTGGACGAGATCGTCGAGACCCTGCAACGTCGGCGAGAGGAGCTGGGGTTCTCCTACATGGTCATCCAAGAGGCCGAGCTCGACGCCTTTGCCCCCGTGGTCGCCCGGCTCACCGGCACCTGAGGGTGGCGCCACCCCCCCGCATCGGCGTGTTCGGCGGGACCTTCGATCCCATCCATGCCGGTCATGTCGAGGCGGCCGAGGCGGTCCACCGCGCCTTGGACTTGGACCGCACGCTGTTGGTGGTGGCCAACGAGCCCTGGCAGAAGGAGGGAACTCGCGCCGTCACCCCGGCCGAGGACCGCCTGGCCATGGTGGTGGCGGCGGTGGCCGACCGCCCTGGACTGGAGCCCAGCCGGCTGGAGATCGACCGGGGCGGCCCGTCCTACACCGTTGACACCGTCGAGGAGCTCCACCGTCTCTATCCGGGGTCTGAGCTGTTCTTGGTGGTCGGAGCGGACGTCGTCCCCGACCTTCGAACCTGGCACCGTGAGGCGGCCCTGCGGGAGTCGGTCGTGCTGGTGGTGGTGGACCGGCCCGGAGCCCCCCGGAAGCAGGCCCCGACGGGTTGGCAGGCCGTCTCGGTTCCTGTCCCGCCGTTCGACGTGTCCAGCACCGAGTTGCGGGCCCGCCTGGAAGCGGGCCAGGCGGTGGACGGTTTGGTGCCTGAAGGCGTCATCCGTTGCATTCGTGGCAGAAATCTGTACGCTACGAGCAGATGAGCGTATGGACGACGCTGAGTGAGACCGATACGGCCGAGGTGGCTATCGTGCCCGGCCCTCCTGCTCGGCCCCGCTCCACCTTCGCTCCCGTTACCCCGGTTCCCGCCGCAGATGTCGGCCGGATGACGGTCGATGAACCACAGAGACCGCCGAACGCCGTCGGTCGCCGCGCGCTGCGGGAGGCCAGGCGGAAGCGTCAGCTGACCGCGGCGGTGTGCGTGGTGGTCGTTGCCGCCTTGTTGGCCATTACCATCATGATCGTCGGCATCGCCCGCGATCGCCCGGCCACCCCCTCGTCGTCGGGCGTGGCCGCGGGCTCAGGGCTACCAGGGTCGATCTCATCGTTGTGAACACAAACGGCGTACCCGCGCCAGAAGGAGGACCCCATTGACAACTGCAGCTGCCCGATCCGTCGCGGAGCAACGCGATACCGCGGTTCCCGACGCCTCCCTTCTGGCCGCTCGTGCCGCCGACTCGAAGCTCGGTGACCAGACGGTGATCCTGTCGGTGGGTGACGCCCTCGGCATTACTGAGGCCTTCGTGATCACCAGCGGCGGGAACGCCAGACAGGTCAGGACCATCGCCGATGAGGTGGAGCTGCAATTGAAAGAGGCCGAGGAGGGCCGAGCCCCGATCCGCATCGAAGGGCTCGACGACGCCCGGTGGGTGCTCATGGACTATGGGGATTTTCTGGTGCACGTCTTCGTGGACGAGGCTCGCGAGTACTACGACCTTGAGCACCTGTGGGCCGACGCGCCCCGCGTGGCCTGGGCCTGAGAACCCACCCTCGAGTGAGGGTTACGACGTCGCCGGAGCGACCGGGGCCTGAGCCGGATATTGGGCCCGGGTGACGGGCCCGGGGACGAGCGCACCGTTGGGTCCGACCGGTACCTCGATCGGTTGGTCGGCTATCTCGAACAGCACACCGGTGACGTTGGGTTGCTGGGTGACGGTGAACACCACCTGAGCGATGGCCAACAGGGTCTGGCTGCCCGCGACCACCTGGACGGGATTGGTTGCGAAGTTAACGGTGGCGATCCCGTTGGCCACGGTGACCCCCGCTCGGTTGGCCCCTGCCGATTGGGTCGTGGTCCCGGTGAGAAAGCTCTGGATACCCGCGGTCGACTCCAGGTCCGTTGGCCCCAGGAGTAACAAGTTGACGATCTGGGTGAGGTTGGCCGGGGGCGCGACGATCCGGTGGGTAGGGGTGAGGTGCAACGAGGAGTCGACCAGGAAGATCACCTCGCTGACGCCTCCCGGTGCATTGAAGGGGGTCGAGGTCGACGGAGTGCTGGGGTCGAGCAGGTGGAAGGGAACGTCGCTCTTGGCTATGGCCTTCGGAGCCGAGCCGACCGGAATGCCACAACCGGCCAGCAACCCGGCGATGAGCACGGCCAGAACCAGGACAACGGTGCCTCGGGCCGTGGCCCTGGTCGGTGGGCAGCGCCCCGAGCGGTCGATCATGGCCCCCTCCCCGTTTCCAAGCTCGCCCTCGGCGGGGCCACCGGCGGCGCCCCGTCCTGAGTTGGTGCGCCCCCGTCGGGCAACGCGCCGGCCTCGGTGCCCATGGGCACCGCTTCGGGATCCAAAGGCAGCTCGACGACGAACCTGGCCCCACCGCCGGGCGCGTCGTCGATCCACACCGATCCGCCATGCAGGCGGACGTGCTCGGCCACCAGCGACAGGCCCAGGCCGGTCCCTTCGCCTGAACCGCGACGCCCCGAGGCCCGGCCCCGGTAGAACCGCTCGAACAGATGCTGGCGGGCAAGCTCGGGCACGCCGGGACCATGATCCTCCACCGCCACCCGCACGGCGGTGAACGGCTCGCTCCGGGGCTCGTCGGGTCCGAGACCGCTCCGGTCGGGGGCGGCCTCGACCACCACCCGCGACACGCCCTCGCCATACAGCCGGGCGTTATCGACCAGGTTGGCCATGATCCGTTCGAACCGCCGTTTGTCGACCCGCAACCGCAGCGGCTCCACCTCGGGAGAGACTTCGACGGAGAATCCGACGGGCTGGCGGTTGCCGTCCTCGCCGATGGGCACGGTGGAAGCCACCGCCCGCCTCACCAGCTCACCGGGGCTGACGTCGTCGAGCGAGAGCTCGGCCGAGCCGGCATCGAAGCGGGAGATCTCCAACAGATCGTCCACCATGCGCCGGAACCGGGTCAGGTCGGCCTCGAGCAGGCTGAGCGCCCGCTGGGCCTGGGCCGACAGCTCGCCCCGATGGGTCTCGAGCACGCCGACCGAGGCCGAGAGGGTGGTGAGGGGCGACCGCAATTCGTGACTGACGTCGGAGGTGAACCGTGCCTCCCGCTCGATCCGTCCCTGGAGGTTGCCGGCCATGCGGTTGAACGAGCCGGCCAGCGCCTTGAGGTCGGCGTCGTCCCCCGCCTCCACCCGAGTGCCGAGCTCCCCCCCGGCGATGGCCACCGCCGCCTCGGAGATCCCGGCCAGCGGGCGCAGGAGTCGACCACTGATCCATCGCCCCAGCACCGCGCCGGCGATGGTGGTCACCAGGGCTGCCGCCCCCAGGGCCAGGGCCAGGACCCGCAACGTGCCGGCCAGCTCGTCGAGGGAGAAGACCTCGAAGTAGGTGGCATGAACCGTGGTCAGGGGTACGCCCACGCCGAGCTCCGGGGTCCCGCCCAGGTCGAATACCTGGGTGGCCGGAGTCCCCGAGATCACCAGATGGCGGAGTGAGAGGGGCAGGGCGCTCTGGCCCACCGACAACGAGGTGTTGAACCACTGCCCATTGTTGAAGAGCACGGACCGTGAGCCGGACAGGGCGTCGACCGACTCGAGTGTTTGCACGGGATCGGCCCCCGGACCCTTGAGCGCGTTCTGTACGAACGAGGCGTTGACGAAGGCCTGATGCTGGGAGGCGGACTGCCGCTCGTTGACGAAGGCCTGGCGAGCAGAGAAGTAGGTGATGCCGGCCAACAACGCCGACAGGACGAAGGCGCCGACGGCGAAGGTCACGGTGACCCGGGCCCGGAGCCCCAGTCGGGACCACCACCGGATCCGGGTGGGACGCCGGAGCCAGGCCCGGGACCGCCTGTTCGGATCGGATCCTTTCCGGGATTGAGTATTGGTCCCCGGTGCGACGGTTGCAGGACCGGTCAACGCGAGCTCAGACGGCCAGCTTGTAGCCCATGCCTCGGACGGTGAGGATGAACCGAGGGTTGGCCGGATCCGGTTCGACCTTGGTGCGCAGCCGGCGGACGTGGACGTCGACCAGCCGCCCGTCGCCGAAGTAGTCGTAGCCCCAGACCCGCTCGAGCAGCTGCTCCCTGCTCAGGACCTTGCCCGGGTTCTCGGCCAGTTCGCACAGGAGCCGGAACTCGGTGCGGGTGCAGTGGACCTCCACCCCGGCGCGGCGGACGACCCCGGCATCGGGGATGAGCTCCACATCGCCGAAGGTCAGCGCGTCGGGGCCGTTGTCGACGGGGCGAGCCCGGCGCAGCAGGGCTCGGATCCGGGCCGCCAGCTCCTTGGCCACGAACGGCTTGGTCACGTAGTCATCGGCGCCGGCCTCCAGACCGGCCACGACGTCGTGGGTGTCCGAGCGGGCGGTGACCATGATCACCGGAACCGGGCTCTGGCGGCGGAGCGTCCGGCACGCCTCGAAGCCGTCGATGCCGGGGAGCATCAAGTCGATGAGGACGAGCTCGGCCGGATGCTCGGTGAAGCGGGCCACGCCCTCCTCGCCGCTGGGCACGTCGTCGACCGTGTAGCCCTCGTCTTCCAATGCCAGGCGCATCGAGGAGCGGATTCGTTCGTCGTCCTCGATGATCAGGATGCGGCTCATGGTTCCATGGGTGACTGGCTCAGGAGTTCAACCAGATCTGACCGGGCCAGATGGCGCCGGCGATCAATCCGAACGCCGGCTTGCCCGCCGGTGTAGTCGGATTGTTGAAGTTCTCCACTTGTGGTTGTGAGGCTACCGCCCACACGTTCCTGTCGGTCCAGATGTAGGGGAGATCCTTGGCCATGAGCGTGGACACCTGCTGATAGGCCTGGGCCCGGACGCTGGGATCGGCGGACTGCCGGCCCTTGATCAGGGCCGTCTCCATGGCCGGATCCGTGTTCCGGGCCATGTTGATGGAGAAGGCCGAGTTGATCTGGGTGGGGCTCCAGAAGATGTAGTTGAGGTCGGGATCGGTGGCCGAGAACTGGGTCCACACCTGGGCTTGGAACTTGCCAGTAAGGGCGGTGTTGATGATCTGGTCCTGTTGGACCGGGGTCAACGACACCCGGATGCCCACGTTGGCCAGCGCCTGCTGGAGGAACTGGCCGATCTTCGAGTCGAAGGAGTCGGGGACGTGGTTGATGTTCACGGAGACCGGCTTTCCCGTCTGCTGGGCCACCTTGGCGATCAGCTTCTTGGCCTGGGCCGGGTTGAAGGCGGGGTACCCGTCCGCCGCGTAGTACGGCGAACCCTTGGTGAACGGGCCGTTCGAGGGGGGGTTGACGTTCTGGTCGATGACGGTGGCGTACTGCTTGGAGCTGATGGCCATGGCCACGGCCTGGCGAACGGACAGGTTGTTGAACGGGGGCTTGGCCAAGTTGAGCAAGAGGCAGTTCATGTCCGGCTCCCCCACCAGGTGGGTGCGGTCGTCGATGTAGGACAGGGAGGTGTTGGCCTGCACCGCCTTGACCACCGACGAGGTGCTGGTCTGGATCAAGTCGACGCCGCCGGACAGCAGGCTGTTGAGGAGGGCCTGGCTGTCGGGGATGGGCCGGTACTCGATGGTGTCCAGGTAGGGGAGGCCGGGCCGCCAGTAATTGGGGTTCCGGTGGGCGGTGAAGTGGTCGTTCTGGTTCCACTCGGCGAACACGAACGGACCCGTCCCCACCGGGTGCGACGTTCCGTCGGCGCTCTTCAACATGGAGGGGGCGGCGATGTAGGCGACTTGGCCGCCGATGCCTCCGGCCAGGTAGAAGTCGAAGGGGACCCACGGCGCCTTCATGGTCACGGTGACGACCAGCGGGCCGGTCACGCTGATGGTGTCGATGTTGGCGAGTGACGACCCGGTGAGTAGTGAGGCTTTCTGCGCCTCGAAGTTGGTGGCAATGGCCGCAGCGTCACAGGGGGTGCCGTCGTGGAAGTTGACGCCAGGCCGCATGGTGACCGTCCACACCGAGTAGTCGGGGTTGGGGGTGACCGACTGGGCCAGGTAGGGCTGCACCTTCCCGTTGGCGTCGATGATGGTCAACGGGTCGAAGACCGTCCGGGCGTACTGGACGCCGGGGGTGTCGAAGGTGGCCGTGGTCGGGTCGAATCCCTTTTCCTCTGCGGTGATCCCGAAGGTCAGCTTCCCGCCCTTTTTCGGCTTGGCCGTCGAGATGCCGTTGGCGTGCTTGCCGCTGGGGCTCGAGCCGCCCGAGTTCGATTGGCTTGGCGCGGCCGAGGCCCGGCCGGTGAGCATCCCCCCGGTGGCACCGGCGATGGTCAGCCCGGCGGCCGCGGCGGTACCCCGGGCCAGAAACGAGCGTCGATCGATCGGATTCGACATGGTCCCCCTCTTGCCTACGGCCGGCGATGACCGAGCACCGACCTTGTCCGGCGCGCCGCCAACCCCGGCTACCCGACGTGACATTACCGCGACGTAACCGACCAGGGTGGTACGCCTCGTCAGGGTCCAGGTCCGTGTTTGGAGGCGTCCTGGCCGGTTACCCTGGGTCTATGTGGGAGCTGGCCGCATTTCACCGTTCCCTCGGCGGCCTCTCGTCGGCCACCGTCCGCGCCTATACCTCGGACCTGGATGCCTTCACGTCCTGGGCCAAGCGAGGCGGGGCCAGCGGGCCCGCCGATGTGGACCGAGTGGTACTGCGTCGCTATCTGGCCTACCTGGCCACCCGGCGGTACGCCAAGGCCACCATCGCCCGCAAGGCGGCGGCCGTGCGCACCTATTTCGCCTGGTGCCACCGCCGTGGGCTGATCGCCGGTGACCCATCGGCTCGCCTGTCCGCGCCCAAGCCCGCATCCCGGCTGCCCCGGGTACTGGGTCGGAGCGAGCTGCACGCCCTCCTCGAGCCCGAGGCGGCGTCGCATCCGGATCCGGCGCCCGAGCCGGTACCGGGCACACCGTTGGCGGACGCGGTCCGGTGGCGAGACGATGCCGTGCTCGAGCTCCTCTACGGGAGCGGGGTCCGGGTGGCCGAGCTGTGCGGCCTCGACCTGGGCCGGCTCGACATCGCCAAGCGGCTGGTGGTCGTGATCGGGAAGGGGAACAAGGAGCGCCAGGTGCTCATGCACGACCGCTGCGCCGAGGCTCTGTCCCGGTGGGTGGAGGACGGGCTGGTCGTGCTGACCCGGGCGTCCAGCCCGCCCGAGGCGCTGTTTCTCAACCAGCGAGGCAATCGCCTGGGCCCGAGGGACGTCCGGCGCATCCTCGACCGGCGCTCGCCCGTGCCCACCCATCCCCACGCGCTGCGTCACACCTTCGCCACCCACCTCCTCGACGGTGGGGCCGACCTCCGGGTCGTCCAAGAGCTCCTCGGTCACGCCAGCCTGCAGACCACCCAGGTGTACACCCACGTGAGCAAGGAACGGCTCCTCACCGTCTACGACGGCACCCACCCGCGGGCGTAGGAGGGTTCCGGATGGAGCAGGGGTGCGAACCCTGTATCATCGGTGTGCTCTTCCGTCCGGAGGGGCGCATCGCGCGAAGAAATCACGCACCCGGCCGCGTCCACGGTCGCCCCACACTGGTGGGGTGCTGCGGCCGGGGAGGTAGAACCGTTGGAAGGAGCAGTACATGGCTGTCGTCACAATGAAGCAACTCCTCGGGGCCGGGGTCCATTTCGGGCACCAGACTCGCCGATGGAACCCGAAGATGCGTCGGTTCATCCTCGGAGAGCGCAACGGGATCTACTTGATCGACCTGCGCCAGACCATGAAGGGCATCGAGGAGTCCTATGCCTACACCCGCGACCTGGTCGCCGGGGGCGGCACCATCTTGTTCGTGGGCACCAAGAAGCAGACCCAGGGCCCGGTGGCCACCTACGCCGACGCCTGTGGCATGCCCTATGTCAACGAGCGGTGGCTGGGCGGCATGCTGACCAACTTCCAGACGGTGTCCACCCGGGTGAAGCGCATGCAGGAGTTCGAGGCCATGCAGAAGGCCGGCGACTTCGACGCCATGCCCAAGAAGGAGGCGCTGCGCCACACCCGCGAGCTCGAGAAGCTCCAGCGCAACCTGGGCGGCATCCGGGGACTCGATCATCTGCCCGATGCCATCTTCGTGATCGACACCAAGAAAGAGCACATCGCGGTGACCGAGGCCAACAAGCTCGGGCTGCCCATCGTGGCCGTGGTCGACACCAACTGCGATCCCGACGTGATCTCCCACGTGATCCCGGGTAACGACGACGCCATTCGGTCGGGCACCCTGCTCTGCCGGGTGATCGCCGAGGCCGTGGTCGAAGGTCGGTTCATCGCCCAACAGCGCCCGGTCAAGGCTCCGGCTCCCGAGGCGGCCGCCCCAGCCAAGCCTGCGGCCAAGATCCCGGCCCCGCCGGCGGCGCCGGCTGACGGTGCTCCGGCTGCAGCCGCCCCCGCCGCCGCCGCCCCGGCGTCGGCACCCCCGATCCCGCCGCCGCCCGCTGCTGCCCCGGCGTCGGCACCCCCGATCCCGCCGCCGCCCGCATCGGTGGCTGCCCCGCAACCGGCGCCTGCTGCCCCACCAGCAGCGGCCGCACCCGCCCCGACTACGCCACCGGCCGACGCCCCGGCCCCGGCTTCGGTGGCGGCGCCCCAACCCGCC
>DATMMO010000301.1:0-5259 GCA_035569695.1 Acidimicrobiales bacterium
GGGAAAGGGGACGGTCCTCACCGAGAGCATTTTCATGATCGGGGAGCGCACGGAGACCGGCCTCACATTCCAGACGGCAGGGACCGCCGTCTCGTCCGACGCGGTGAACTCCGCCTATACCGCCATGGTCCAGCGCATCGCCGGCGCCGGGCGGACCTGAGCTCGATGGCCGGCGCGGCGAACCCGAGTCGACCCGACCGGTTCAGGCCGCGGGCTCGGGCCAGGCGCGGGCGACCAGGGCAAAGGCCCGGTAGGCGGCCTCGGCCGGCCCCAGCTCGTCGGGTCGGAGCAGGTTGGCCATGATGCGCAGCAGCCACGACATGATGCTCTCCGAGTGCATGCCGGTGGCCACGCACAGCTTCATGAGCTCGGGCTGGCTGATCATCTTGATGAAGGCGCGCGCCACCCGGTAGTAGAGGCCGTAGGCGTCCTCGAGCCGCTGCTCGTAACGGGCCAGGGCCAGCTCCCCGTCGCCCGACAGCGCCTCACCCAGCGACGCCGCCGCCAGTCGCCCGGTCTCGTAGCCGTAGGCGATGCCCTCGCCGTTGAACGGATTGATCGACCCGCCGGCGTCGCCGATGACCAGGGTGGTGGGTCCCCGATGGGGACCGACCGACAGCCCCATGGGCAGCTTCCCCCCGGTGGGCGGGCCCAGGCAGGTCTCGGGCGACAGCTCCCAGGCCTTCGGAGCCCAGGCCACGAAGGCGTCCATGAGGTGGGAGGTGTTGACGCCCTTCCAGCGGCGATCGGTGGAAAGGAGGCCCACCCCCACGTTGACCCGACCGTCACCGAGGGGGAAGATCCAGCCGTAGCCGGGTACCACGTTCCGATCTGAGTCCCTGATGTCCAGGTGGGACTCGATGAAGGTCTCGTCGTGCCCGGGGGAGCGGTAGTAGCCCCGCAGCGCCATGCCCATGGGATGGTTCCGGTTGCGGCCGGTGCCCAGCATCCGACCGAACCGGGAATTGGCTCCGTCGGCCACCACCACGTAGCGAGCTCGGATCTCGCGGGTCTCCCCGCTCTCCTTGGACTTCACCACGGCACCGACGCAGGCGGGCAGGCTGGATGGCGCCCCCCGGTCCGGGGGAGCCGGGGTACCGGCCGCGCCGGTCGACGACCCCACTACCGGACGAGATCCGGTCCCGATGGGACCGTCGGCCAGGATGGGGGCGATGGCCTCGGTCCCCTGCCAGACGGCGGCACCGGCCTTCTCCGCCCGCTCGTTGATGATCTGGTCGAGGTCGTGCCTGGTGATCACATAGCCGTAGGAGGGGAAGCTGGGGTGCTCGGGCCAGGGCAGATCGAGCACCTTGCCGTAGGCGTGGGCGCGCAGGCCCGAGTAGCGATGGGCCCCGGTCAGCGAGGCCTCGAGGCCCATGTCGGCGATCTGGCGGACGGCGCGAGGGGTGAGGCCGTCTCCGCACGTCTTTTCCCGGGGGAAGACCTTCTTCTCAACCAGGGCCACGTCCCACCCCGCTTCGGCCAGCCAGTAGGCACAGGCCGAGCCCGAGGGCCCGCCTCCCACGATGAGGACATCGTGGACACGAGCGTCATCGGGGTGGATATGGTCGTTGTCGGGACGCTTCCCCGAAGCATCGCCTGGGCTGGCAGGTTGGGTGCTCACGACCCCCGATGGTATGCCCGGTCCGAGCGGGCCGGTGCACGCCTCACTTCGATGTGCCTGCCCCCAGGCCAGCGTGGTAAAACGAATCCGCTGTGGCCGATTATCTCCCGATCCTCGTGCTTTTTGTCCTGGGCATGCTCTTTGCCGGGCTCTCTTTCATCGGGTCGAGGATGCTCGCCCCCAAGAAGAAGCCCACCGCGGCCAAGATCGCCCCCTACGAGTGCGGCATCGTCCCCAACGTCGAGCCCCCGACCAGGTTCCCGGTGCGGTTCTACCTGATCGCCATGATCTTCATCATCTTCGACATCGAGATCATCTTCTTGTACCCGTGGGCCGTGGTCTTCCGCCAGCTCCAGACCTTCGGCCTGGTGGAGATCCTGGTCTTCGCCGGGATCGTCTTCGTGTCCCTGCTCTACCTGGTGAGCAACGGCGCCCTCACCTGGGGCCCGGCCAAGAAGCTGGTGGGGGGCATGCCCGCCCGGACGTCCGAGTCCACCATCGCCCGGATCAGCGGCACGCCCGACCCGATGGCTGCCCCCGGGCAGCGCCCGGCCGCGGCGGCGGCCACCTCCCGACCCGAGAGCACCGACCCGGTGAGGCCGACCGGCCCCGGGCAGGCTGCGTAGGGCGGGGCGATGGGCCTCGAGGACCTCCAGCACAATTTCCTGACCGGCCGGCTCGAGGACCTGGTGAAGTGGGCCCGTCGCTCGTCGATGTGGCCGGCCACCTTCGGCCTGGCCTGCTGCGCCATCGAGATGATGTCGGTGGGCGCGGCCGACTTCGACCTGGCCCGGTTCGGCATGGAGGTCTTCCGGGCCTCCCCCCGCCAGGCCGATCTCATGATCGTGGCCGGCCGGGTGTCGCAGAAGATGGCGCCCGTCCTCCGTCAGGTCTACGACCAGATGATGGAGCCCAAGTGGGTCATCTCCATGGGCGTGTGCGCCAGCACCGGGGGCATGTTCAACAACTACGCCATCGTCCAGGGCGTGGACCAGGTCGTCCCCGTGGATGCCTATGCCCCCGGGTGCCCGCCCACCCCCGAGACGCTGATGCACACCATCCTCACCCTCCACGAGAAGGTGCGGACGGGCGAGATCACCCGCCGGGGCCCGGAGTGGAGGTCGGGGGCGCTCGACGTGCCCTCGGGCAAGTTCCTGACCGACGACGAGGGTCGTGACACCGACGACGCCCGGACCCAGGTTGACGAGGACACAGCGGGATGGACGCCCGAGCGCCCCGACGCCGTGCGGCTGGGGACGCCCAAGCGGAACCCGGTCATCGCCCGCAGCGTCGGAGAGCCTCTGTGAGCGCGGCGGCGGGCCCCGACTCCAGCGTGGACAGCGGTCGCGCCGGCGCCGGTTTGGTCAGCGAGTCGGGGGGCGGCTCGGTGCGCGACCTGCTCCAGTCCGACCAGAGCGTGGTCTTCCCTTCCCGCCAGCAGTACGTGGCCGTGGTGGAGGAGCTCCGGGACACCGGGTTCGAGACGTGCTCCGACCTGTGTGCCGTCGACTACCTCACCCATCCTCCCCGCCGCCTGCCCGAGGGTGTCACCCCCGAGCGGTTCGAGGTGGTGGCCAACCTGTTGTCGTTGTCCCAGTGCAAGCGGGTGCGGGTCCGCCTCCAGGTTCCCGGGGACGACCCGGTGGCCCCCTCGTTGTTCTCGGTCTATCCCGGGGTCGAGGCCATGGAGCGGGAGGCCTTCGACATGTTCGGCGTGCTGTTCGAGGGCCATCCCGACCTGACCCGGATCCTCATGCCCGAGGACTGGGAAGGCCATCCGCTCCGCAAGGACTACGGGGTCGGCCGCGTGCCGGTGCAGTTCAAGGGCGCACCGGGGCCGAGATGACCGACCCGAAGTCGACGACACATACAGACGACGCTCCCGCCGCCGAGGGAGAGGACGGGCCCGAGGCCGGTGGTGGCGCGCCCGGTGCGCCCGCGACTCAGGGTTCGGCCGCGCTGCCCCCCGACGGGATCGCCGCCGACGAGGCCGCCCTGGGCAACGAGGGCCTCATGCTGGTGGCCGAGACGTCCGAGGGCCTCCAGGAGCTGAGCGGGCGCACCACCACCGACCCCGGCGAGCTGCGCCGCGAGGTGGGTGCGGTGCTGCGCATGCCCGAGGGCCATGTGGTCGACCCGCTGGACATCGACATCGAGCGCACCGACGACGAGACCATGATCATCAACATGGGGCCCCAGCACCCCTCGACCCACGGCGTGTTGCGCCTCATGCTCGAGCTCGACGGCGAGACCGTGCTGCGGACCAAGCCGGTAGTGGGCTACCTCCACACCGGCATGGAGAAGACGGGTGAGGAGCTGACCTACGTCCAGGGGGCGACCAACGTCACCCGGATGGACTACCTGGCCCCCCTGCACAACGAGCTGGTCTTCTCGCTGGCCACCGAGGCGCTGCTCGGGGTGGAGATGCCTGAGCGGGCCACCTGGATCCGCATGCTGATGGTCGAGCTGAACCGCCTGTCCAGCCACCTCATGTGGATGGCCACCAACGGCATGGACCTCGGGTCGACGTCGATGATGATCTACGGCTTCCGGGAGCGGGAGATGGTGCTGGCCTTCTTCGAGAAGGCCACCGGGCTGCGGATGAACAACAACTTCATCCGACCGGGCGGGGTGGCGGCCGACCTGCCCGACGGGTGGGAGGACGACGTCACCATCATCTGCGACACCATCATGCCCCGGGCCGACGAGTACGACGAGCTCCTCACCGGCCAGCCCATCTTCCGGGAGCGGACCGAGGGGATCGGTCGCATCTCGGCCGAGGAGGCCCTGGCCCTGTCGCTCACCGGTCCCATCCTCCGGTCCACCGGCGTGCCCTGGGACCTCCGTCGGTCCATGCCCTACCTGGCCTACGAGCAGGTGGACTTCGACGTCATCGTGGGCACCTACGGCGACAACTTCGACCGGTACTCCATCCGCCTCAACGAGATCCGGGAATCGGTCAAGATCGTCCGCCAGATCGTGGAGAAGATGCCGCTGGGGGACTACCGGGTGCAGGACAAGAAGGTCACGCCCCCGCCCCGGGCCCGCATCGACGAGTCGATGGAGGCCCTCATCCACCACTTCAAGGTGTTCACCGAGGGCTTCAAGGTCCCCGAGGGCGAGGTCTACGTGGCCATCGAGTCCCCGCGCGGCGAGCTCGGCTGCTACCTGGTGTCCGACGGCTCGTCCAAGCCCTACCGCATGCACATCCGCGGCCCCAGCTTCGTCAACCTCCAGGGCCTTCCGGTCATGATGCGGGGCGGGCTCATGGCCGACGCCGTGGCCGTGATCTCGTCGGTCGACCCGGTCATGGGGGAGGTGGACCGATGAGCACCACCACCCACCTGAGCGCCGACACCATGACCCGGGCCCGCGAGCTGATCGCCCTCTACCCCGAGCCCCGCTCGGCCATGATCCCGCTGTGCCACCTGGCCCAGGAGCAAGACGGCTGGCTCACCCCCGAGGCCATGGCCGACATCGCCGACCTGTTGGGGACCACCGCGGCCGAGGTGCTGGGGACGGCCTCGTTCTACGACATGCTCCACACCGAGCCGGTGGGCACCCACGTGGTCTCGGTGTGCACCAACATCGCCTGCCTGCTGAACGGTGCGCTGGAGCTGCTCGAGCACGCCGAG
>DATMMO010000302.1:0-25699 GCA_035569695.1 Acidimicrobiales bacterium
TCCCACCGTGACCGTCGCCCTCATCGTGGTCGACGTCCAGAACGACTTCACCGACGAGGGGCCGTTCTCCCTGACCGGCAACGACGCCATTGCCCGTCGGATCGGGGCGTATGTGGCCGGACACCGCCACCGCTATGACCTCGTCCTCACTACCCAGGACTGGCATATCGAGCCGGGCGACCACTTCGACAAGCACCCGGTCCACTGCGTGGCCGACACCCTGGGGGCGGCGCTCGACCCTGAGCTCGACCGGGGGGCGGGCGTCGAGTTCACCGATCTGGTCGACCGGCAGCTCTTCAAGGGCCAGTTCGGTGACGACTACTCGGGGTTCTACGCCGTGGACGGCGCGGGAGTCTCGCTGCCCACGCTGCTCGAACAGGCCGGCGTCGAACGGATCGACGTCTGCGGCTTCGCCGAGGACGGGTGCGTGGCCGCCACCGTACGAGACGGCCTGGCCGGTGGCTACCGGGTCTGCCTGCTGGCCGATCTGTCCGGGGCGTCGAGCCCGTCCAACGGCGCCCGCATCGAGGGCGAGCTCGAGGCCGAGGGAGCAGAGATCACGCTGGCCCAGGGCTCCCGGCTGTAGACCGGCTCGAACGGCTCCGCCGCCGGGCTGGCCCCGGCGCGTCGACTACCGTGCGATTGTGACCGGTGATCAAAGCCCCGACCCAGTACCGGACGACGGACAGTTCGTCACCCTCGAGCGGCGAGAGGACGGGGTGGCGCTGGTTCGACTCGACCGACCCAAGATGAACGCGCTGTCCGGTGAGCTGCTCCGGCAACTGCGGGTCATCGTCGACGACCTGGCCGCCGACCTTCCCGGTGCGGTGGTGCTGTGGGGTGGGCCCCGCATCTTTGCCGCCGGCGCCGATGTCTCCGAATTCAAGGGTCCCGGCGCGGCGGCGGCAGTGGCCGATGGCTTTCGGGCTGTCGGTGACGGCCTGGTCTCGCTACCCCGGATGGTGATCGCCGCGGTCAACGGGTACGCCCTGGGCGGCGGGTGTGAGCTGGCCCTGGCCTGCGACATGCGAGTGGCTGCCGACAACGCCACCTTCGGCCAACCCGAGGTCCTGCTCGGTGTGGTTCCCGGCGGCGGCGGCACCCAGCGCCTGGCTCGCTTGGTCGGACCGTCCCGGGCCAAGGACCTCATCCTCACCGGGCGTCAGGTCCGGGCCGACGAGGCACTGAGCCTGGGATTGGCCGATCGGGTGGTTCCCCGGGACGATGTGCTGACCGAGGCCCTGGAGCTGGCCGCCACCCTGGCCCGCGGCGCCCTGGCCGCCCAGGCGCTGGCCAAACGAGCCATCGACGGAGGCCTCGACGGTTCGCTGGCCCAGGGGCTCGATGGTGAGAAGGAGGCATTCGTGGCCTCATTCGAGACCGAGGATGCCACCATCGGGATCGAGTCCTTTCTCCTCCATGGTCCCAACCAGGCGGAATTCACCGGTCGCTAGTGGATACCCCCGCCGTGGAGCAGTCCGTCCTGTCCGTTGCCGGCTCGAGGGAGGGGTCCGCCCCGGCCGCGCCGGTCTCGGTGACCGTGCCCACCCCGGCGGGCGAGCCGCTCCCGCCGCCCGAGAACGATCCCCAGTGGTTCCAACGGGCGGTCTTCTACGAGGTGCTAATCCGGGGCTTCTTCGACGCCAACGACGACGGTTCCGGTGACCTACCCGGGCTCATCGCCAAGCTCGACTACCTGCAATGGCTCGGGGTCGACTGCCTGTGGCTCCTGCCCTTCTATCCCTCGCCGCTCCGAGACGGTGGGTACGACATCAGCGACTACTTCACCGTCCACCCTGACTTCGGAACGGTGGAGGACCTTCGGAACCTGTTGCGCGAGGCCCACGCCCGGGGTATCCGGGTCATCGCCGACCTGGTCATCAACCACACCAGCGACGAGCATCCGTGGTTCCAGGAGTCCCGCCAGAGCCGGGACAATCCCAAGGCCGATTGGTACGTGTGGAACGACGACGATCAGCGGTGGCCGGAGGCCCGGGTGGTGTTCGTCGACGTGGAGCGGTCCAATTGGGCCTACGACCCTCTGCGCGAGCAGTACTACTGGCACCGCTTCTATTCGCACCAGCCCGACCTCAACTACGAGAATCCCGAAGTGGCCGATGCCATCCTCGACGTCGTCCGCTTCTGGCTCGATCTCGGGATGGACGGCTTCCGCCTCGACGCCGTGCCCTTCCTGTTTCAAAAGGACGGGACCGCAGGGGAGAACCTGCCCGAGACCCACGCCTTCATCCGTCGGGTCCGGGCCGAGCTCGACGTCAAGTACCCGGGCCGGATCCTTTTGGCCGAGGCCAACGGATGGCCGGCCGACGTGGCCGACTACTTCGGCGACGACGACGAGTGCCATCTGTGCTTCCACTTCCCGTTGATGCCGCGGCTGTTCATGGCCGTCCGGCGGGAGCAGCGCTACCCGATCACCGAGATCCTGGCCCAGACCCCGGCGGCCCCGCCCGGCGGCCAGTGGGCCATCTTCCTCCGCAACCACGACGAGCTCACCCTGGAGATGGTGTCCGACGAGGATCGGGACTACCTGTTCGCCGAGTACGCCAAGGACCCCCGCATGAAGCGGCACATGGGGATCGGCCGTCGGTTGGCGCCCCTGATCGACCGGGACCGACGGCTCTCCGAGCTCCTCTACTCGTTGTTGCTGTCCCTCCCGGGAAGTCCCGTCCTCTACTACGGCGACGAGATGCAGATGGGCGACAACCTCTACCTGGGGGATCGGGACTCGGTCCGGACCCCCATGCAGTGGACGCCCGACCGAAACGGTGGATTCAGCCGGGCTGATTTCGCCCAGCTGTACCTGCCCCCGCTGATGGACCCGGTGTACGGGTTCCAAGCAGTGAACGTGGAGGCCCAGCAGCGGAACCCCAGCTCGTTTCTGCACTGGATCCGGCGGATGTTGGGAGTCCGGCGGGAGTTCCCGGTCTTCGGGACGGGCGAGTTCGAGGTCCTGCCGTGCTCCAACCCGTCGGTGTTGGCCTTCGTCCGTACCGAGCGGGGATCGGAGGGGAACCCCGTCCTGTGCATCCACAACTTGAGCCGGTTCGCCCAACCGGCCGAGCTCCACATGGGGCGCTGGCACGGTCTCCAGCCCGTGGAGCTGCTGGGCCGGGTCCCGTTTCCCCTGGTGGGCATCGACCCGTATCCGGTCACCCTCGCCCCTTACGGCTACCAGTGGTTCGAGCTGGTGAAACCAGTGGTGTCGCTCACCGGGGAGCTGTCCTACGTGGTCGACGCCTCCATCGAGGCATTGTCATGATCACCTTCGAATCGGCCGACGCCGCGCTGCCCCCATCCATGCACGGCGCCGTGGCCGAGCTGATGGCCGCCTTCGTCAACCGACAACCGGGGTGGACGGGCTCGACCGGAGAGGCCCTGGTCGACATCGAGCCGGCCTCGCTGTCCATCGCCAGCGCCGATGTGATCCGTCCCGGTCGGCCCGGTCTGATCTCGGTGGTGGCCGAGCTGGAGGGCGTGGCCGAGATCGCCGTGCACGCCGTCCTGGGTCTCCGGGCCCCGGGTGACGACGTGCGCTTCCTGGCCGATGCCGACGACGCTCCTCTGGGACTGCTCGAGGACGAGCACGGCATGGCTGTCGTCTTCGATGCCCTCTCGGATGCGGAACTGTCCCTCTTGTTGCTCGGTTCCGTGGGTGGAGGGGACGGCGAACCCGAGAGGGTCCGTCGGGTGTGGACGACGGTCGATTCGGTGACGCTCACCTTCGACGACCGCCTCTCGTTCACCGTCTACCAGCAAGTGCCCATGGAGGAGGGACCGCATCCCGGGCTCGAGCTGGTCGTGGCCCTCGACGACGTGGGGTTCAACCACGTCCCCGCTCCCTACGCCCGCTGGCGTCGAAGTGGCCGGGACCTGGGCGTCGCCCAGGACTACCAGCCCGGGGGGACCGGGGGCTGGGCATTGGCCCTGACCTCGCTTCGAGATCTCTACGCACTGGGTGGCTCGCCCGACCTGGCCGGGGGTGACTTTGCCACCGAGGCGCGGCATCTCGGGACCATGACGGCGCGCATGCACATCGGTCTCGATCAGGCGTTCGGACGACGAGAGGGGGCCATCTCGACGTGGGTTGCCGCGGTGGAAGAGACCGTGGCTGCCGTCGACCCCTCCCAGCTCGATGACGAGCACGTCCAGGACGTCTTGGGTGAGCTGCGGACATCGCCCCTCCAGTCTGCAGCCATTCGCACCCACGGTGATTTCCACCTCGGTCGGGTGAGCCGGACGGACGTCGGTTGGTTCGTCATCGACTTCTCGTCCGGGGGCCCGCAGGGCCCAGCCACGGGCATGCTGTCCTCGTCCGCACCCGTCTATCGTTCCCCGTTGGCCGACGTGGCCGACATGCTGTGGTCCTTTCACCATGTGGCCGAGGTGGCGGCTCTCGAGCGCGATCCGACCGGTCGGCTCCGACTGAGCGAACTGGCCGAGGCCTGGGAAACCCGAAACCGCCAGGCCTTCCTGTCCGGCTACCTGGGTACGCCGGGCATCGTTGGGCTGGTGCCGCCCAGCGACGAGGTGGCCCCCGCGCTGGTGTCGGTCTTCGAGCTCGAGCGCTCGACCACGCGCCAGGCTTTGCGCACCCTGGCCGCTCCGGGTTGAGCCCGGTCGTCCCTTCGATGAACTCCATGCGAATCGGCGTGCTCACCGGTGGGGGCGACTGCCCGGGGCTGAACGCGGTCATCCGTGCGGTCGTCCTCGGCGGTGCCCGCCATGGCGACCAGTTCGTGGGCATGCTCGATGGTTGGCTCGGTGCCATCGAGAACAACACCGTCTTGCTCGGCTCCGATGCATGCCGGTCCATCCTGACCAAGGGGGGGACGATCTTGGGCTCGTCCCGCACCAACCCCTTTGCCACCGACGATGGGCCCGACCGGGTGGCGGCCACCATGGCCGCGCTGGAGCTCGATGCCATGGTGGCCATCGGTGGCGACGACACGCTGGGCGCCGCCAATCGGCTCTACCAGCGGGGTCTGCCCGTCGTGGGTGTGCCCAAGACCATCGACAACGACCTGTCGGGGACCGAGGTGACCTTCGGGTTCGATACGGCCGTCCAGATCGCCACCGAGGCCATCGACCGGCTGCAGACCACGGCCGAGTCCCATCACCGGGTCATCGTGTGCGAGGTGATGGGACGCAACGTGGGCTGGATCGCCGTGTATGCCGGCATAGCCGGAGGCGCAGCAGAGATCCTCATCCCCGAGGTTCCCTTCTCACTCGATGCCGTGTGCGACCGTCTGCGCCAGCGCCACGATGGGGGCCTGTTCTTCTCCACCGTCGTGGTGGCCGAAGGAGCCCTTCCCCGCGACGAGGAAGCGGGCTGGCTTCGGCGCTCGCAGGAGCTGGGCCGAGCCGACCAGTTCGGTCACATCCGGCTGGGAGGGATCGGGGGCTACCTGGCCGAGGAGATCGAGCAGCGAACGGGATACGAAGCCCGATCGACCGTCCTCGGGCACATTCAGCGGGGCGGGTCCCCGACCGCATTCGACCGCGTCCTGGCTACCCGGTTCGGCGCCGCCGCCCTGGCCGCCGTCCACGACGGTGAGTTCGGGATCATGGTGGCGTTACAGGCCGGGTCGATCGTCAGGATCCCCTTGTCCGATGCCACCGGGAAGCCAAAGCGGGTCGACCCCCATCTCTACGAAGAGGTGGCTGGTCTCTACCTGGGCTAAGTGCTTAGCCGGCGTTGGCGATGGGGAGCGGCACGGCCAACTGCTCGGCGGCCTGCTCGGGATTCACGATATTGATCAGCACTCCGGTGCCCAGCTCGAACCCGGCCACCGTGGCCAGCTTCGGGGCCACGTGGACGTGCCAGTGATAGGGCTCGGGAGCCCGGTACGGGGCGGAATGAAAGACCAGGTTGTAGGCCACGTCGCCCGCTACCTCGCGGAGGCGACCCAGGACCTGGCGGAGGGCCCGACCCACGGCCACCAGGTCGGCGGGAGGGCTGTGGTGCAGGTGGGGGCCATGGGCCCGGGGGATGACCAGCATCTCATAGGGCGTCCCGCTCCAAAAGGGGCAGATCACTACCACGCGCTCGTCGGCGTAGACCACCCGGTAGCCGACGTCTTCTTCGGCGTCGGCCGCCGTGCACAGCAGGCACCGACCGGCGAACCGGGCGAACCCGGCTTGTTCCTCCACCAGCTCGCGGGGAACGAAGGACATGCCCAGCAGCTGACCGTGGGGGTGCTCGATGGAGGCCCCGGCCTCCCGGCCGGCGTTGACGATGGCCTGGCTGTAGCGCAGCCCGGGGATGTGGGAGTGCTCCTCGATCCGATCCCGGATGGCGGCCATGACCATGCCGGCCTGCTCGTCGCTCAGCATGGACCAGGAGTTCTGGTGGTCGGGCGAGAGGACGAGGACCTCGTGGATCCCTCCGGCCGTGGCTTGGGTGAAGATCGGGCCCCGGTTGGTGACGACGAAGGGCTCGTCTCCTTCGAAGGCCGGGTAGAGGTTGGGCACGACCCGGACCCGCCAACGCCCCTCGGGACCGTAGGTCTCCAATGCGGGCGGGGTGGACTCCTCGTTCCCGGGGCAGAACGGGCACGGCCGGCTGGTGTCGGCTTGGGTCGGGACCATGCGGGGGGCGAACGCCCGGGGGCGCTGCGCCCGGTCGGTGCTGACGACCACCCAGCGGCCGGTGAGGGGGTCAAGACGTAGTTGGTTCATGCGAGGCGGGTGATTTCCATGTGGGGTCCGTAACATTCGGTGTGGGTCTGGGTCCTCTTCTCTTCGCCCCTCTTTGCCGATCCCCCGGTTGGACAGCCCCCCTCGGCGCGGAAGTGCGTACCCCCAACGTATCAATGGTTGGACGGTCATTGTGATATGGGTCGCTCCGAACCGCGTCTGTCGGGGGGTGGTGCCAGAATCCCGGGGATGCAACCCGCCGGCGCCGCACTTCTCGCTCTCTCATCCAGCCGCGGCGCCGCCTACGACGTGGTGCTGCTCGGCCACGTCCTCGCCGCCATCGTCGGCTTTGGTGCCGTGACCCTCGCCGGGGTCTATGCCCTGTTGCTGCGGCGCCCCGGTACCCCGTCGGTTTCCGTGCTCCGTTACTACCGGCCCGGAGTGAACTGGGCGGGTCGGATCACCTTCCTGGTTCCCGTCCTGGGGGTGGCCCTGGTCGGGATGAGCCACGGATCGTGGTCCTACAACGACCACTGGGTAATCGGCGGACTGGCCCTGTGGGCACTGGCCGCCCTGGCCGGCGAGATGGTCGTGTGGCCGGCCGAGCGCGGCCTCCAGCGCCTGGTCACCGAGGAATCGGCAGACACCGCTCGCCGGCGGTCCCTGGTGCGGCAGGTGGCGGCCAGCTCGGCGGTATTGCTGGTCGTGTTCGTGGTGGCCCTGGTCATCATGGTGGCCAAGCCCTAGTGGGCCACTCCGGGGAAGGCGAGCAGGGCTGGCCACCCCTGCCCCATCGGGACCGGCTCGATCCCGATCGGTCCGACTATCGAGCCATCCTCGAGGCCCATGCCGCCGCGGTGGCCAAAGGTGAGCCGGGTTATGCCGATCCCGAGACGGGCCTGTTCGTTCTCACCGCCGACACCCTTGGCGCCCGCGGCTCGTGCTGCGAGAGCGGATGCCGGCACTGCCCGTACCTCGATCGGATCAACTGATACCTATCATCGGCATGACCGATGGCGCTCGAGGACCGGATCCGAGCGACGCCCCGACAGAAGGAGAACCGAATCCATGCTGGCTATCAGCGGCATTTTGCGCTTCAAACCCGAGGACCGGGACGAGGTGATCGAGGGCTTGGCCTGGGTGACCGCGCGCAGCCTCGCCGATGTGGGCTGTGTCGAGTACTGGTACGCCGAGGATCTCGTCGATCGGGGATCGTTCCGGTTCTTCGAGTGCTGGGAATCGGTAGAGACCTTCGAGGCCCACCGCGCTGCTCCCTACGAGGAGGAGTTCACGCAGCGGTATCTCACCCGGCTGATCGGGGCGGGGGCCACCCAGTACGAGATCACCGGTCGCGAGGTCCTGGCTGCCGACGAGCACTGACGGCGCAGTCAGGGCGCCGGCGCCGGGCGGACGGGCGGCTCGGTGGCGAGGGCGGGCGGTTACGAGGAGTTGGCCCGGTCGTCCACCGCGGCCTGCAGGAGGGCACGGGCCTCATCTATACGACCGGACCGCACCAGGTCGACGAAGGGGCCGGACAGGATGGCCGACCAGTCCGTCGCCTCGGTCGACATTCCCTGGGCCCGGACCCGCCGGCGGGCCTCGTCGAGCAATACGGCCAAGGTCCCCGCCTCGGGGCCGATGGCGGCCGCCGCCCGATCGCGCAGCCAGCCGGCCAGGGCCGGACTGGCGCCGCCGGTGGACACGGCCACGGTGACGTCGCCGTCCCGGTGCACGGCGGGCAGCATGAACGTGCAGTTGTCGACGTCGTCGGCGCTGTTCACCCACACGCCGGCGGCCTCGGCGTCGGCCGCCACCGCCCGGTCCACCACCGGATCCCCGGTTGCCGTGATGACCAGCCGATAGGCCGAGGCCTCGCCTGTCCGGTACGGCCGCTCCTCGAGCACCAGCGGTCCGGGGCGCGGTCGGTCCGAGGCCGTGTCCTGGGCCAACCGGCGTAGGCGCTCGCTGATCTGAGGGGCCACCACCGTCACGTGAGCTCGGCAGTTGAGCAGGCCCTCCGCCTTGTGGGTGGCGATGGGGCCGCCCCCCACCACCAGACACTGCCGGCCGTCCACGACCAGTGCCACCGGATAGAGGGGCGAGTCGTGGGACATCGCTGTCGCCCTCAGTCGGGACTTGGCGTCACGTCGGGGGGCCCGACCATGCCGGCGGCCACGGTGCCGTTGGTCGTCGGGTCGATCAACACGAAGCTCCCGGTGATGCGGTTGCGCTGATAGGGATCGGCGGCCAGGGGCGAGGCCGTGGTCAGGATCACCGTGCCGATGTCGTTCTCGTTCAGGGCCTCGGTGGGGGACAGTTCCAGATCGTTGACGTCGAGCCGTCCGGTCACCTCGAGGACCCGGGCCGGGGTGATCCGGGTGGTGTGCTTCAGCCGGTACTGATCGCCGGCGGTCAGCGGTCGCTGGTCGAACCAGCACACGGTGGCCTCGATCTCCGAGACCACCTCGGGTGGATCGTCGGCCGCGGCCAGGATGTCGCCCCGGCTGACATCCACGTCATCGGCCAGGCGCACGGACACGGACAGGCCCACGGACGCCTCGTCGAGGGGGCCATCGAGGGTCTCCACCGCGGTGATGGTGGTCCGCTGGCCGGCGGGCAGCACCACCACGTCGTCGCCGGGCCGGATCGGGCCTCCGTTGACCATGCCGGCATAGCTCCGGCCCCCGCCCGGTTGACGGAGCACCCACTGGACGGGCAGGCGCGCCGCGGAACCGTGGTGGGCACCATGCACCCCGGCCCATGCGCCGGCCGGTGCCTGTTCCAGGGCCTGGAGGATGGTGGGCCCGTCGTACCAGGGGGCGGCGTCGGACCGGTCAGCGACGTTGTCGCCGTACAGGGCCGAGACGGGCACCACCGTGCACGACTCGATGCCCAGACGGGCCGACAGCACGATCATGTCTTTGACGACCTGGTCGTAGGCGCTCTCGTCCCAGGCGATCCGGTCCATCTTGTTGGCCGCCACGATCAGCTGGCGGACGCCGAGGAGAGCGGCGATGCAGACATGGCGCCGGGTCTGCTCGCGCAGCCCCTTGGACGCATCCACCACGACCAGGGCCAGATCGGCGGTCGAGGCCCCGGTGGCCATGTTCCGGGTGTACTGGACGTGGCCGGGGCAGTCGGCAATGACGAATTTGCGGGCCGGCGTGGCCGCGTAACGGTAGGCCACGTCGATGGTGATGCCCTGCTCCCGCTCGGCCCGCAGGCCGTCGGTGACAAAGGAGAGGTCGACGCCGACGGCGCCGCGCCGGCGCGAGGCCGTCGCCACCGCCTCCAGCTGATCGTCGAACAGTTGCTTGGTGTCGTGCAGGAGCCGACCGATGAGGGTCGACTTGCCGTCATCGACCGAGCCCACCGCGGCAAAGCGCAGGAGGTCCATGACCGGCTCTGGGTATGAGGTGACGGCGGCCGCGCCGTCCGAGACTGCGGCCATCGCCTAGAAGTACCCCTCGCGCTTGCGGTCCTCCATGGACGTCTCCGAGAACCGATCGTCGGCCCGGGTGGCGCCCCGCTCGGATACCCGGGACAAGGCCACCTCGGCGATGATCTCCTCGACGGTGTCGGCCTCGGACATGACGGCACCGGTGCAGGTGGCGTCGCCGACCGTCCGGAAGCGAACGGTCTCGGTCATAGCCGACTCGCCAGGACGGGGCTTCACCCAGTCCGACTCGGCCAGCAACATGCCGTCACGCTCGATGACCGAGCGCTTATGGGCGTAGTAGATGGAGGGCAGCTCGATCGACTCCCGGCCGATGTACTGCCAGATGTCGAGTTCGGTCCAGTCGGAGAGGGGGAAGGCCCGCAGGCTCTCGCCCGGCTGCACCTGACCCGAATAGAGCTGCCAGAGCTCGGGTCGCTGGCGCTTGGGATCCCACTGCCCGAAGGTGTCCCGAAAGGACAGGACCCGCTCCTTGGCCCGGGCCTTGTCCTCGTCGCGGCGGGCCCCGCCGATGGCCGCGTCGAACCCGTACTTGTTGATGGCGTCGAGGAGCGCCGTGGTCTGGAGGCGGTTCCTGGTGCCTTGGGGTCCCGGGTCGGCCACCCGGCCGGTGTCGATGGACTCCTGGACCGAGGCCACCAGCAGCTCTTCGCCCAGCTCGGCCACCCGTCGGTCTCGGAAGTCGATGACCTCGGGAAAATTGTGCCCGGTGTCGACGTGCATGATGGGAAAGGGAAACCCGCCGGGCCGGAACGCCTTCTCGGCCAGCCGGAGGAGGACGGCCGAGTCCTTGCCCCCGCTGAACAACAGCACCGGGCGTTCGCATTCGGCCGCCACTTCCCGCATGATGAACACGGAATGGGCCTCGAGCAGGTCGAGGTGGTCCACGCCGGGCGTGGCGGTGGCCGTGGACGAGAGGGCTACGGGGTCGAGAATCGTTGTCACAGCGTAGGGGGCCTTCCTGATTCCTCGGGCTCGGCTGGTGCCTCGGGATCCGATTGTCCGAAAACTTGATCTACTTAGTCATGTATACTCCCATTACGGTAGTCGGAGCAAGGCGGGTAGGGTCCAGTGAGGGCCACCCGGCGAGGCTCTGACCAGGATTAAAGCCTATTGACATACTAGGAAAAGGCGTCGTTTTCCAGGCGCCGGAGCCGACCGGGTCCACGGCCGTCCGCCCCGCTCACCAGCGGCGACGTTCGGCGCTTGTGGGATGGGCCGCCGATCGAAAGTGAGTGCCGGTTGTCGAGTGATACTGAGCTTCAGACACAGCTGGATCAGACCGAATTGACCACTCTCAAGGCCGAGCTGGCCGAGCGTTCGGCCGAATTCGAATCGGCCGCGGCCGGATCGGTGATCGCCTGGGCCACCGAGCGCTTCGGCAGCCGCCTGGCCCTGGCCTGCTCGTTCCAGGACGCCGTCATCGTCGACGTGGCCGTGGCCGTCGACCCTGGGATCGAGGTCATCTTCTTGGACACCGAGGCCCACTTTCCCGAGACCCTCGAGTACGTCGAGGCCATCCGGGCCCGCTATGACCTCAACCTGACCGTGACCAAGCCGGTAGAAGGGGCCGAGGACTTCCCCTGTGGCTCGGCCCAATGCTGCGAGTACCGCAAGGTGCGCCCGCTGCGCCAGGCCCTGGCGGGCAAGGAGGCCTGGCTGACCGGTCTGAAGCGGGTCGACGCCCCCACCCGGGCGACCACGCCCATCGTCTCCTATGACGACAATTGGGGGATGGTCAAGATCAATCCTCTGGCCACCTGGACCGACGCCGATATCGCCGGCTACGAGGCCGACCACGGGATTCCCCGCCACCCGTTGCTGTCCCAGGGCTATCTGTCGATCGGCTGTGCCCCCACCACCCGGCCGGTGGCCGAGGGCGAGGATCCCCGGGCCGGACGGTGGTCGGACAGCGACAAGGTCGAGTGTGGATTGCACACCTGATGGCGAGGGACAAGGACAACCTCTATGGGTTGCAGCTCCGGGGGAACGAGCGGTCGATGCAGTTCGTCGACCCCTACCGGACCATCGGTGAGCTGAGCCTGGTCGAGCAGCAGAAGCTCGAGCGCCATCCCTTCGAGATCATCGACGCCATCCTCAACCGGTACTCGAAGGAGGGCCCGGGGCCCATTGCCGCCATTCCCGGGGAGGTCGAGCGGCTGAAGTGGGCGGGCATCTACCCGCAAAAGCAGGGGGGCGATGCCTTCATGCTGCGGATCAAGGTGCCGGGCGGCTTTCTGACCGCCGCCCAGTTCCGAGCCATCGGCGTGGCCGCAGACGCGTTCGGCGAGGGACCGGACGGGACCGAGAGCGCGGTGTTCGGGGCCAAGTACGCCGACATCACCACCCGCCAGTCCATCCAGCTGCACTGGATCCGCATGGAGGACATGCCCCGCATCTGGCAGCGCTTCCACGATGTGGGGCTGACCACATTGCAGGCCTGCGGCGACGGACTGCGCAACGTGTTGAGCTGCCCCGTCTCCGGCGTCGACGGCCATGAGGCTTTCGACGGCCTGCCCATCGCCCAGCAGGTCTCCGCCTATTTCACCGGCAACCGGGACTACGCCAACCTGCCCCGCAAGTTCAAGATCAGCGTCACCGGTTGCGTCGAGGACTGTGCCCAGGCCGAGATCAACGACGTCGGCCTGTGGCCGGCCCGAGCCGATGACGGAACGCTGGGTTTCAACGTCCTGGCCGGCGGCGGGCTGTCCGACGGCGAGCGCATGGCCTCCGACCTTGACATCTTCGTTCGCCAGGACCAGGCGGTGGAGCTCACCCGGGCCATCGCCCAAGCCTTCGGCGAGCTGGGCAACCGGGAGAACCGGGGCCTGGCCCGGATGCGCTACCTGGTCCAGGAGCTGGGCCCCGAAGGGTTTCGCAACGCCATTGCCGAGCGAGCCACGTTCGAGCTGGCCACCGCGGGCGAGGACCTGACCAAGCGCTACCGCGGCGACCACGTCGGCGTCCACGAGCAGAAGCAACCAGGACTGGTCTACGTGGGCTGTTCGGTGCCGGTCGGTCGCATGTCGGGCCTGGAGCTGGTCGAAGTGGCCCGGCTGGCCGAGACCTACGGCGACGGCACGGTGCGGACGGGAACGGATCAGAACTTCATCCTGACCGGCGTGCCCGAGGAGCGGCTCGATGACCTGCTGGCCGAGGGCCTGTTGCAGAAGTACTCGCCCTTCCCCGGCCCGTTCTCCCGGGGCGTGGTGGCCTGCACCGGTACCGAGTTCTGCCGCTACGCCATCGTCGAGACCAAGGAGCGAGCGGTCAAGTGGGCCCGGTTCCTGGACAAGGAGCTGGCCGGGGAGCCGGTAGGAGCCAGACCGGTTCCGGGCCGGTCCGGTGACCGCGAAGACGCCGGCGTCATCCGGATGCACTTCTCGGGCTGCTCGGCCTCGTGCGCCCAACCCCAGATCGCCGATGTCGGGTTCCGGGGCGCGGTGGCCCACGTGGGCAACCACATGTCCGAGGCGGTCGACATCGGGCTGGGCGGTTCCCTCGGGACCGACTCCGGGTTCATTGACTGGGTGGAGAGCGCCCGACCGGTGAACGACGTCCCCGACGCCCTGCTCCGGTTGGTCCGGCGCTACCAGTCCGAGCGGCGCACCGACGAACCGTTCTACAACTGGGCTCGCCGCACTTCGGGTGAGGATCTCCGGGGGACGTTGATGGAATCGGGCGTAGGGACGCCCGTCACTGTCACCACCACGAAGGCGGCTCCCAAGAAGGCGGCGGCCAAGAAGACGGCTCCCAAGAAGCCGGCGGCCACGAAGGCGGCAACCGCCAAGAAGGCCGCCCCTACGAAGACGTCCGCAAAGAAGTCGACGACCGCAAAGACGGCGCGATGAAGGGATTCCGGATCCGCCAAGAGGTCAACGGGATCACCGAACCACCGGGGAAGACCTGGTTCTGGGAGCTCGAGGCGGCCGTGGTCGAGGCCGATCGCTGCATCCAGTGCGGAACCTGCGTGGCCGTGTGCCCGTCGAACTCCATCGGCGTCAACGAGGACACCTTCCTGCCCGAGCTGGTGAAGATGTGCACGGGCTGCTCACTGTGCTGGGACTTCTGTCCTCGGGGTGGATTGCGATACGAAGCCCTGTGGCCACCGTCCACCCCTGTTGCCATCACCGCTCCCGGCGACGTCGCCGGTAGCAATGTGGACCTGGACGCCCGGGACCCGTTGCTGACCGAGACGGTGGTCAGGGCCGACGCCGCCGATCCGTACTGGAAGATCACCGGCGGCCCTCCCGGAGACGGGCTGGGTGCCGTCCTCGACTCGTACGCCGTGCGGGCGGGCAAGCGCCCCGACGACGCCCAGGACGGTGGCGTGGTCTCTGCGCTGTTGATCGCGGCGTTGGCGGCCGGCGACATCGACGGAGCCCTGGTGTCGAAGCCGAGTTCGGACCCCGAGGAGCCGTGGAAGGGCATCCCCACCGTGGCCACCACGGCCCAGGAGGTCCTCGACGCCGCCGGCAGCTTCTACAACCAGACCATGGCGTTGGCCGGCCTCGACCTCACCGCCTACAACCTTCCGGCCAAGCCCCGCCTGGCCGTGGTCGGTACCCCGTGCGAGATCCAGGGAATCCGGGCCATGCAGTCTCGCCGCTGGTCGACTGGCGTCCACCGGGTCGACGCCATCGTGTTGACCATCGCCCTGTTGTGCACCAAGAGCTTCGATTACGAGGGGCTCATGCTCCGCAAGCTGCGTGACGAGCGGCGGATCGACCTGGACCGGGTGAGCAAGGTCGACGTCATCCACGGCCGGATGATCGTGGAGTACCGAGACGGCCAGGTGGCGGTGGACGAGCCGGTGAAGGACTTCCACGACGTGGCCCTCAAGGGGTGCGACGAGTGCGCCGACTTCCTGGGCCGGAGCGCCGACCTGTCGGTGGGCAGCGTCGGGTCGATGGAGGGCTGGTCGAGCGTGCTGGTGCGGACCGAGCGGGGCCGGGTGGCTCTCGACAATGCCCGCGGCCGGCTCGACTTCCGCGAGCTCGACAATCCGGCCGCGCTGGTGAAGCTGGACAACTACGACAAGAAGGTGGCGGTGAAGAGCCTCCAGCGCGATCTCGACCCGGATGGTCCGCTGTTCATCGACTTCGAGGAGCATCTTCGCACCTACTCGGGCACTGACCGTGCCCCGGTGGTGATCGACAGGTGAGCCGGACCCAGCCGCGACCCCCGGGCCGGAAGGGCGGCCCGCCGAGGAAGGCGGATCCCCTGAAGCTGGTGGAGCCGCCCGCGGCCACACCGGTCGATCGGCTGGCGCCGGTGGAGTTCGTGGAACTGCCCGACGGCCAGAAGCTGGCTCTGCCCGACGAGCCGGTGGAGCTGGGCGAGGGACTGCGGGACGTGCTCCTGGCCGGCCTCGACTGGAGCGAGGGGTTCAAAGACGACATCAGCGTCGTGGTGTGGTTGTGGAATCTGTGGCAGCCGACGCTGGAGCCGATCGGGTTCGGCCGGGACGAATTCATGGCCGCCGTCGTAGAAACCAAGCGTGAGCTGTGGTTGTGGTTGATCGGAGACCGGCTTTGGAACCAGTATGTGACGGGGTTGGCCGGCCGGATCAGTCGACGTGTGCCCCGACCCGTTACCCAGTGACCCGCTAAGCGAGCAAGTGGCCGATGGGGAAATGGGACCGATACCCACAGCTTCGATGCCCACCGTGGTCGAGTGAGGAGCCCCAGTCCATGCCCCGCATAACCGTTCCCGTCGACAAGGACCCGCTGGTCTACACCTGGAGCGAGCTGGCTCCGCCACTCACGGCTGCGGCCGGTGCCTACTCCAGCGCCGTGTACGAGAAGTCCTCGCTGGCCCTGCGGGAGTTCGAGGCGGCCCGCATCACGCTGGCCCGCATCAACGACTGCGCCATCTGCACGGGGTGGCGAACGGCCCGGGACGTCCCCGGTTGGTCCGACGATCCCGCCGCCGTGCCCGAGGAGTTCTACGAGAAGGTGGGCCGCGATCCGGAGTGGTCCGGGTTCAGCCCCCGCGAGCGGCTGGCCGCCGAGTTCGCCCAGCGCTACTCCACCGACCATCTGGGCATGGACGATGCCTTCTGGCAGCAACTGCACGACAACTTCACCGATGACGAGCTGGTCGATCTGGCTCTGTGCGTGGGCTCGTGGTTGGCCCTCGGCCGCTTCAACCAGGTGTTCGACATCGACGGTGGGTGTCGGGTCCCGGCCCATGCGAGCGAGGGGGCTGCCGCCGCCGGCTGACGCCCGCCATCTCTACGCCCCTCTGCCGGGGCACTGTCGGTCGGGCGCCGGGTCGTTCGGACCCCCGTCCCGACCACCTACGCTTATCCTTCGGCCCGTCAACGCTGGAGGAAGTACCTGTGGGATTGTCGATCGGCATCGTCGGTCTGCCCAATGTGGGCAAGTCGACCTTGTTCAACGCCCTGACCCGGAACGAGGTGTTGGCGGCCAACTATCCATTTGCCACCATCGAGCCCAATGTCGGGGTGGTGGCCGTTCCCGACCCCCGGCTCGGTCGGCTGGCCGAGCTGTTCGCCAGCGAAGAGATCGTCCCGGCCATGGTCACCTTCGTCGACATCGCCGGGATCGTGCGAGGGGCCTCCGAGGGCGAGGGCCTGGGCAACAAATTCCTGGCCGCCATCAGGGAGAGCGACGCCATCTGCCAGGTGGTGCGGGTGTTCTCCGACCCTGACGTGATCCATGTCAACGGGGCCATCGAGCCGGCCGACGACATCGCCACCGTCAACACCGAACTGATCCTGGCCGACCTGCAGACGGTGGACAACCGGTTGGTGAAGCTGGCCAAGGAATCTCGGAAACAGCCCGAGCTGGTCCCGGCGCTCAACGCAGCCACGGTTGCTCGGGACATCCTCGACTCGGGCCGGACCATCGCGGATGCCGCGGCGGCCGGCGAGGTCGACCTCGAGCTACTGGCCGACCTCCACCTGTTGAGCGCCAAGCCCTTCATCTACGTCTTCAACGTCGACGAGGGTCGTTTGACCGACGAGACGCTGCACGACCAGCTGGCCGCCCTGGTAGCCCCGGCCGAGTCGGTGGTGCTGTGCGCGCAGATCGAGGCCGAGATGGCCGCACTCGATCCAGAGGACGCGGCCGAGCTCCTGGCCGGTTACGGCCAGGACGACTCGGGGTTGGTGCAGCTGGTCCATGTGGGATTTCGGACCCTGGGTCTGCAGACTTTTCTGACCGCGGGGCCGAAGGAGTCCCGGGCGTGGACCATCCACATCGGAGACACGGCCCCCGAAGCAGCCGGCGTGATCCATACCGACTTCCAACGCGGGTTCATCAAGGCAGAGATCGTCGGTTATGAGGATCTGATGGATGCGGGCTCGGTGGCCGCCGTGCGCGCCGCGGGAAAGGCCCGCGTCGAGGGCAAGGACTACGTCATGCAAGACGGCGACGTGGTGGAGTTCCGCTTCAACGTGTCCTAGGCAGAATATGACCAGGTCAGGGGGCTAGAAGGCCGCTGGAATCCGCACAGAGTCCGCGAGATTTACCGTTTTCAGGTTTAGAGCCAGGGTAAGCATGTCCTCCGCGGCGTTCCGTGTGCGATCTTCGGCGGTCGGCCAGAGGTGAGAGTACGTGTTCAGCGTCGTGGTAGCTCGGGCATGACCCATAGCCCGCTGTACGGTCACAACATCGCATCCCGCTGCGATCAGCCCACTCGCATAGAAGTGGCGGAGGTCGTGAAGGCGAAGACCCTCGACCCCCGCACCATCGAGGGTCTTCCGCCACCGATGTCCCACTGTGTTCTGATGGGGAGGGTCATCCCCTTCCCCAGAAAATAGCCATCGGCTCGGATCGTTGTCGGGTAGATGGCCCGGATGTGTTCGGTCAGCATCGAAACAAGTGCCGGGGCAAGGTAAATGGTCCTCCCGCTCCCATATTTAGGATGCCGGATCTCGATGGGTTGGCCCAGTCGGCTAGGGGGCTGCGGCTATCACTACGGGCAACGTGAGTGGCCCTTCGTACCGTCTGGCCATGTGGTGGTGTCGTCGCACCGAGGGGAGCCCAGGAACCCAAGAAGGGCTCCACTCAGGTTGGAGCCGTAGAGGGTGGTGAGCTGCAGGCGAGCACCGCGCAAGTCCGCTTGGGTGAGATTGGCCTGTGAGAGGTTTGCGCTGCCCAGGTTGGCATTGTCGAGGCGGGCACGGTTGAGGTTGGCATCGGTTAAGTCGGAGGATTGAAAAATTGTGCCGTTCAGCAGAGCGCCCTGCAATGTGACGCTCCGGAGGGTGGCGTAGGTGATATGCGCGTTTCTCATTACGGCACCAGTGAAATTTGCACGGTTCAAATCGGCCTCATTGGCCCTCACGTCGTCGAGATGGGCATGGAGTAATGTGGCACCAGCAAGGTTGGTACGGAACATGTTGGCGCCGTACAGGCTGGCACCGGTTAAATTGGCACCGGCAAGGTTGGCACCATCGAGGTACGAAAAGGGCAATTTGGCCCGGGTGAAGTTGGTGCCGCGCAAGTCAGCTCCGCTCAGTGTGGCAGAGTACAGGTCCGCTCCTGACTTATCGCATCCCGCCCAGTTGACACCAGGAGCAGCGCGAGCTGCGCAGTTAACTGCGGCAGCGACCGACGCAGGAGACGACTCAACGAGCCCAGCAGCCGAGAGGGCAATCGTGACAACCACCAGCAGCACCTTGCCACGCAATCTCATCTGGGTCCCTTCGTCGGCGAATTCACTAGTTCCGACAGAAAACCCGCGGCCCTTAAGCTGAGTGCAGACTATCGTCCCAGCGCTCGTCCGGACTGCTCGTCGGCGACAGGATGGTCCGGACACCTTCCGGTGCCCCATCAGTAAAAACGTCGTTGCGGCGGAGCAGGGGCCGCTGACGGCCCCAATGCTCATCGGGTTATCTCTGGTTGTGTCGCCCAACATCCGCAATGGGCTTGCGTGCTCGGGCGATGGCCCCTTCGTTCCCCGAGGCCTTCGCTTGGCCCAGCGCTGCTTCGGCTTGCCTTTCCGCTCTCAGCTCTGCCGAAAGGTCACGGCCTGACGATGGCTCGCGTCTCTCCAATCGTTGGGCGATGTTCTGGGGTTTCGAGGATCAGGCGATCATCGTCGTCCTGTACGGCAACCAGTATTGATCCTTCGGTGAGTCCGAGCGCCCTGCGCACCTCAGCAGGGATGACCACCCGACCATGTGGTCCCATTCGTACGTTGTGTGTTGAAGGTGGCATCTGTCACCTCTTTGGAGGGTCGCAGCGACACGACAACGATATTTCCGGCGAGCCGCAGCAGGAAAGATTCGGGGGCTTACGGGGTTCGGCGCCCCCAGCGCCGGTTGTCGGAAGCAACCCATACCGGGCCAGCTGCCCCTCGTCAGGTCCAGACTGATTTTACATGTGGATCTGTCGGTATACCCCTGGACAGGCCATGCGTATCAAGCTGCTTCAGATGAAGCAGATGGTGTTCGTTGAACTTCCCGGCCAGACCAGCCATCGACTCAGACCTATGGATGAGGTGCCCAGAGCCGTTCAGAGCCCTTGTGATTACACTCCACACATGCCTGCGACCAAGGTGGGGAGGATTGACGATTCCATCTGGGCAGAGGCCGCACCAGCACAACCATTGAATGAACCTCGGCCCAGCCGTCATAAGCGCCGTTGGTGGCTGCTACTGGGAATCGTTGCACTCCTCCTCATGGTCGGAGGGTTGGTATGGACCACTCTCCCGAGTGGCCGAACGGGTGGAGACCCCGGCAACAAAGTCCTTGCTGCACTTACGGCGACTGTCGCTGAGGTGCCCTCCGGCACGAGCGGGGTCGGGGTCCTTCCCTTCGCCACGGCCTGGACCGAACCATGTTCGGGGCAACCGGGGCAAGCAGGGTGGAGCCCCGTACGGGTGACGAAGACCGTCACCACGCCCATCCCTGGGCCGGACGTTGCTCGCCAGATCACCGCAGAACTCGGCTCGCAGGGATGGAAGCGGAATGACACGGTGCCAGCCCGAGGTCAGGGTTCGCTTCTCCGCTGGATGAAGTCGATGCCGACCGGAAGTCAGGCAAGCTTGTTCGCCTTACGTAATCCTTCTGGCCCTGGTTGGTTCATATCGGCGTCTTGGAACCCCCCAGGACTTGCCACTGCTGGCTGTTAGCCGCCTCGTCGGCCCTACGCGCCTGGGCCGCCATCCGGTGCCGCACGACGTTGCACGCGCAACCCCAATAAACCACTCATGGTTCTACGAGCCGGGGCACGCCTCGGGCGCGTCCGGGTTGAGGGCTACCTGGAGGATGGCGCACGTCACCGGACCGACGATTTTGGCACCCGTTGCATCGGAATGTTGATACGGAGCCACCACGGCTACAGCAACGTTCGGATTCTTGGTCGAGTAGGCGATCATCCAGTCGCTGGTGTACTGGGCCTTGCTGCCGACCTGTGCGGTTCCCGTCTTGGCCGCCACAGCTTCGTCGGCCGGGAATGCCCCATACGCGGTGGCACCGGGCATGCTTACGACCGCCTGCATCAGGGACTGGACCTGGCTCGCCGTGGACGGCGTCGTCGCTTTGACCCACGGCTTCGGCGTGTACGTCTGTACCAGGTTGCCCTGAGAGTCACGGATCTGGGCCATGACGTGTGGCGTCATGACCACGCCATCATTGGCGATGGCCCCAGCCACCATGGCCATCTGCAGGGCTGAGGCAGTCACGTTCTCCTGCCCGAAAGCAGAATAGGCCAGGAAGGGCGGCGTCAACTCGGGAACAGAGGGGAAGCTCGACTTGACCGCCCCAGGCAGGTCGAGCGGGGGCACCTGATCGAACCCGAAGGCCACCGCCTCGCTGTTCAGACCCGGAGCGCCCACGGCCAGCCCCATTTGGGCAAAGGCGGTGTCACACGACTCCGGCAGCGATTGTTGCAAGGTACCGCCACATAGCTCGGGGCCTTGTGGGCTGCCTGCTCCGTAGTTGCACAGCTGTTGGCTCGTGTCCGGGATGGTCCCGGCCGGAAGGCATCCCACTTGGGGATAGTCAACGTTGGCCACCGGCGGATTGTGGTCGTAGACAGCCGCCGAAGTCACCACCTTGAACGTCGATCCCGGAGCATTGGTGTCCTCGTAGGCCTTGGCCAGAACCGGGTTCCCCGGAGCATGGATTTCGGCTTGGTAGGCCGCCTCAACCGCCTTGCCGTCTTGGGAGACCAGGGGATTGGGGTCGTAGGTCGGGGTTGAGTACATGGCTAGGACGGCGCCGGTCTTCGGGTCGATCACCACCGCGGACGCCTGTGTGTTGCCCACTGGAACCTCCGGGGGCGCCATGGCTGGTAGTTGGGTGATGTCCGTGGCCACCGTCTGCTGAAGCTTGTCACCGAGGGTCAGGGTTACGTTGTCGGTCACCGTGTTGGAGGTGAGGAGGTCGCGCAACGTCTTCGGAGCACGGTTGTGGGCCTCCAGGTACTGGTTGTAGGAGGCCTCCGCCCCCAGCTGCCCGACCCTGGGGGAGTCCCAGCCGACCACATTGACGAAGAGCCCGGCGGTGGCCGCCGGGTACACCCGTTGGTATTTGTAGTAGTCACTCGGCGGTGCCAGCACGGACTGGGCCAGCGCGGTGCCATTGGAGGACAGGATCTCGCCCCGGGGCTGGGTCCGCGCCGCCTGGATGACCGCAGGGTTCTTTGAACTGGTGGCCAGCGAGTGAGCCTTCAGAACCTGGATGTTGTTGAGCTGGATGAACAGGGCGACAAAGCACAGCACCATGAAGATGCCCAGCCGACGGATCCGCTTCTCCATCAGAGGCCCCCTGCCACGGTCACGTCATTCGATACGGCGTGGGTCATAGTAAAGCCCTATTAGCGCACCCTTGGAGGACCCCCCGCGGTTCGCACAGGGTCCGATCGTGGTCCGTTCTTCTCGGCGTGAGTCCTCCGAGACCCTCGGCCGGACTGCGACGGTCCCCACAAACATCCCAAGGAGAGGGGACCGGTGCTGCCCCGGGCATCAACTCCACCAAGGGGATTCGTTCGTGCGGACCCCGTCCTGGACGAACGAGGGCCGCACCCAGACTGCAGAAGGAGAGATGCGGGAGAAGGCAGACGCTGACGGCAACCCCCACTCTGTGTCCTAACCGAGCGAACCTGGACCATGCCCAACGACACTCTCGGCCTCAGCGCGCACATCCCCAAGCGCCTCATCGAAGATCTGGACGACCTGGAGGTCCACCTCATCACGAACCGAACCGTCCTGACCCGCCGGGCGATTGAGGATCTGGTGGCCAAGCACTCGGTGGAGGAAGTGCCGTTGTCGGCAGGGTGATAGGAGAGCCATTCTGGGGCATCCAGTCCGCAAAGAGTCCGCGAAACGTTCAAACAGTGCTAGCAACGGCCACCGACCACCGATGCCTGGACCCCAGGTCAACCGGCATGTCTAGCAATAGCCAACAATGGCCGTAAACACAGAGGACGTACCGCTTCAACGTGTCCTAGGGAACATAAACCCAGATCAACGGATTACTGGGTCCCCTCTGTCCGCACAGAGTCCGCGAGATTCTTGGATCCACCGTTGAGTGTCTCGGTAGTCCCTTTGTATTCAGCCGATGCGGTAGAGGCGCGACCTTACCTATGGGAAAAGGACGCTGGAATGTCGTATCTCTCGCACCAAGCGGCCCAACCAAGTTGCTGCAGCTCATCCTCCAGATTTGAACGAGCTTGTCGTGCCATTCTCATAGACGGATACTGGTCCAATATGAGTTCCCTACCCCTGACGTTGATTGCGACCACGCGAGGACCCTTGCCTAGAAGTCGATCCTGAGTAAAGAGGATGCTGACGAGGTACCCCACATAGTTTGGCGAGCGCGTCACCAGGCGGATTCCTGCTGTTTCCATGGACTATTTATAGCCAGCGGTCATCCAGCGAGCCCGGGCGTGTCAACTTGTTGGTCGATCGATCTTCAACGTGTAAGCGGTGCCAGGTGCCTGGACGCCAGGCCAGCCGTCACCGGGCCGCGAGCTGGACCTCGGTGCCTTCGGGCGGGCTGTTGTAGAGCGCCCAGAGCTCGTTCAGGTGACTCTGCATGTAGATGACGTTCAGTCTGAAGATGAAGGCCAGCAGAAGACCGAGCCCGGGGCTGATCGGGTTGGGCACCCCAGCAGCAAGCTCCGCCTCTTGGATGCGCTTGCCGGTGCGAAAGGTCGTCACGAACGGCGGCACGATGAGGAAAGCCCCGGGGAGGATGGCCAGCACGGCCACGCCGGGTGAGACCTCGATCTGGCGGTCGAAGTCATGGGTTTCCCGGTTGATCTTGTACCACCAGACGAGGGAGTAGATCCCCAGCGTGATGATGGGCCAGACCAACCAGACCAGGATCACGTTGCGGTGCTTACCGACTCGACCAAGGCCAGGAGCCGTCGGCGGCGGTGGTGCTTGAGTCATCGGGTGCTCCTCTTCGGTCGGCAGTGTTGGGACTGTAACGGAATACGTGGTCCCGTGCTTGCCCAACCGCTCACCGTGTGTTTTGGACTCAGACCGTGCCCTGGATCCGTGTCCCGGGCGGTCGACTCGTACCGTGCCCGCTCGGTCCCCATTCCGAGATCAGGGCGCAGTCAGCCGTCGCGGCGCGCCTTGCGGCGCCGATGACGACGCATGACTCCTAGTCCGAACCAGACCAACGCGCCGACCACCGCGGTGATGAGGGTGAACAGCCACAGCATCATGGTGAAGTGCCAGACCAAGAAGTGGAGCCGGATCTTGTTGGTGTTCTGGATCATGAAGATGACCAGCAGCGCCACCCCGATGATCGAGATGATCGCACCACCACTCAGTCGCCCACCGCTTGGCTTGTTCTCTCCTGGACTCTGCTGAACCATGACGGCGCCCCCTTGCCCCTGCACGCCCCGGCGATGGGGCGTGGACCCAGCGTAGACACACTGCCCGGCCGGCCAGTAGGAGTCTGATCTCCAGCGTCTGCGCCAGGCCGTTCGAACGCCAGGGTTTGTCCCGGTGAGAACCCGGTGAGAACCCGGTGGGCCCCACGGGTGCGAAGATCAGACGAGCATGAGACCGAGCGGACGATGAGCGAGGCCGACGAGGGGTCGAAGCACACCAGCACCCGAGCGGTCATCGTGGCCCTGCTGGCCAACATCGGCGTGGCCGCGGCCAAGTTGGTGGGCTTCCTCCTGACCGGGTCGAGCTCGTTGGTGGCCGAGTTCGCCCACTCGGTGGCCGACACCGGCAACCAGGTGGTGCTGCTGGTCGGGAAGCAGCGCTCGCAACAACGGGCCGATCCCTTGCATCCGTTCGGCTACGGCGCCTACCGGTTCCTGGGCGGGTTCCTGGTGGCAGAGATCCTCTTCGGGCTGGGTGCCGTCTTCTCGATCTACGAGGGCATCGAGAAGCTGATCCATCCTCACCCGCTCGACTACCTCCCGGTGGCGTTCGCCATTCTGGCCGTGACCATCGCCCTCGAATCCTGGTCGCTCAGCACAGCAGTGGGTGCCGCCAACCAGGAGCGGGAGAACGCCGGCTGGCTCCGGTTCGTCCGGGCCACCAGAGTCCCCGAGCTCGCCGTGCTCCTCCTCGAGGATTCGGGCGCCCTCCTCGGTCTCGGGTTGGCCCTCATCGCCCTCATCCTCACCGCGGTCACGGGAAGCACCGTGTTCGACGCGGCCGGATCGCTGGCCATCGGCCTCCTTCTCGCGACGAACTCGCTGATCCTCGGGACCGAGATGGTCTCGCTGCTGGTCGGAGAGAGCGCCTCGGATGCACAGATCAAGGCGGTGGAGGATGCGCTGGCTCAGACCGAAGGCATCGAGCGAGTGGTGCACCTTCGGGCCGTCCATGTCGCCCCCGAAGAACTCCTGCTCGGGGCCAAGGTCATCTTCGACCCAGCCCTCACCGTCAACGAGGCCGCCCTCGTCGTGGATCAGGCCGAGGTGGCTATTCGGGCCGCGGTGCCCAGCGCCAAGTGGGTCTACATCGAGCCCGGCGTCGCCTGAGTGACGGTCGAGTCGGACAGCGGCGGCCAGCTACGGGCACGGAGTGGTGCGACCGCCCGGCCACCCGCGCCGAAACGAGCGTGGCGAAATGGAGTGGCCGGAGACCTGGTCCGAGACGGCAGACTGGTGCCCATGGCCACCACCTCGGAGTCCTTGCACGCGCCCGCGCCACCGGCCGTCCAGCTCGAGGGGGTTGCCGTCGTGCGCGACGGGAACGCCTTGCTCGATGACATCACCTGGACGGTGGAGGCAGGGGAGCGCTGGGCCCTGCTCGGGCCCAACGGGTCGGGGAAGACGACGCTGTTGCGGGTGGCCGGCTCCGCCCTGTGGCCCACCCGCGGGACAGTGGACATCCTGGGCGAGCGGCTGGGGAAGGTGGACATGCGCCTCCTCCGTCAGCGCATCGCCGTGGTCAGCGCGGCCGTGACCCGGGCCCTCCGGCCCACGTTGTCGGCGCTGGACGTGGTGCTCACCGGCCGCCATGCCGCCCTGGAGACCTGGTGGAACGAGTACAGCGATGAGGATCGGGTCGAGGCCGACCGCCTGCTCCACGAGGCGGGATTCGGCGGTGCCGCCTTCGATGAGCGCCCTTTCGGGCTGCTGTCCGAAGGGGAACGACAGCAGGTGCTGTTGGCCCGGGCGCTGATGGGGA
>DATMMO010000303.1:0-16060 GCA_035569695.1 Acidimicrobiales bacterium
GACTCCTACGCGTCGGCCACCGACGCCGCCGAACGGCGCCTCACCATCGTGGCTCGCTGTCCCGTCTCCCTCACCCGGATCCTGGCCGGTGAGGAAATGATGTGCGACGTGTTCGACCGTTGCTTGGCCGTGAGCCGCTACCTCCTCGAGTCTGCCGGCAGCTGGCTCGGGTGACTTCTGCAGCCGTCGGTCGCCCAGTGCCCCGTTCGGCTGCTCGTCGGCATCGATGGGGCCTCGCCGCCATCGTCGTAGCCGCCCTCAGTCTCGTTCTGGCTGCTTGTAGCAGCGGGGGGACGGACCTGGCCCGCCAGGCCTGCGGCCACGTGGGCAAGTCTGTTGCCCTCTACAAGCAGGCCGAGCAAGCCCCCACCCAGACCACGGCCAACACCTTGGCCGTGCGGGCCTACGTGCAGCTACGCGATGCGCTTCCCCTGGCGGCCAAGGCGGCTGCCGCCGACGGGCAGTGGCAGGCGCTCATGACCACGTTGTCGGAGTCCAACCGGGTCGGCGAGCAGTACCTCCTCACCTCGTTGCAGGCCCAGTGCGCGGTGGCCCGGGAGCAGAATCCCATGGCCCCTCCGGGACCCCAACACACCATCCCGCCGCCCCCGACGAACGTCGTCCCGTCAGGGAATTAAGGACCGCCCCTCGGTGCAGGCACAGCCTGGGCCGGTGCCTGCACCGAGACAACTGTCGTCCCCAACGGCGGCTTACACCGAGGGCGTATATCCCGCCGGCAGGTTGATGGTCTTCTTCTCGAGGAACAGCTCCAGGCCGTCCTCGCCGAACTCACGGCCCATCCCTGACTCCTTGTACCCGCCAAAGGGCGAGGAGAAGTCGATGGGGGTGCTGGAGTTCACCATGTAGGTGCCCGTACGCACCCGTCGAGCCACACCCAGACCCCGGTCGTTGTCGGCGGTGAACACGCCACCGCACAGGCCGTAGTCGGAATCGTTGGCGATGGAGACGGCATCGTCATCGCTGTCGTAGGGGATCACCGAGAGCACCGGCCCGAAGATCTCCTCTTGGGCGATGCGCATCGAGTTGTCGACGTCGACGAAGAGCGTCGGCTCCACGAACCAGCCCTTGTCGATGCCGGCGGGGCGACCGCCGCCCAGCGCGACCTTGGCCCCTTCGTCCTGGCCGATCTTGATGTAGTTCTCGACCCGGTCGCGTTGGCGCTCGGCCACCAGCGGACCCACCTCGGTGGCGGGATCGAGGGCGTCGCCCACCTTCATGTTCCGCATCTGGTCGGCCAGCGCCTCGGTCACCTCCTGATAGCGGTGCCGGGGGGCGAGGATCCGGGTCAGCGAGATGCACGCCTCGCCATTGTTCATGATGGCGTTGGGCATCATGAGCGGGAGCGCCTCAGCCAGGTTGACGTCGTCCAACAGGATGGCCGCCGACTTGCCACCCAGCTCCAGGCTGAACCGCTTGAGGTTGGCCCCACAGGCGGCGCCGATCTTCTTGCCGGCCAGCGAGGACCCGGTGAAGGAGACCTTGTTGACGTCGGGGTGGTTCACCAGGTGCTCACCCACTTCACGTCCAGCCGGAACCACGCTGAGGACGCCCTGGGGCAGTCCCGCCGTCTCCAGGATCTCGGCAAACAGGTTGGCATCCAGTGGGGTCTCGGGGGCGGGCTTGAACACCACCGTGCTCCCCGACAAAAGGGCCGGCGCCAGCTTGGCTGCGGCCAGGAAGAGGGGAACGTTCCACGGGGTGATGGCAGCGACCACACCGACCGGCTCTTTGGCTACGAGCACCGGACCGAGCAGTCCGTCCTTCACCGTGTCGAACTGGAAGGTGGAGCCCAGGCCGGCGTAGTAGTCGAGGATCATGGTCGGAGCCAGAACCTGGGCCAGCAGACCCCAGGACACCGGAGAGCCCATCTCGCCCGAGATGAGCTCGGCAATGCCCTGCATGTCGTTGCGAATGGCCTCGGCCGCCTTGGACAAGACGGCGGCCCGCTCGGCCGGCGTCATCTGGGGCCACGGACCGTGCTCGAAGGCGTCCTTGGCCGCGGCCACGGCGCGATCGATGTCGGCGTTCTGGGCCTCGGGAACTCGACCCACGATCTCTTCGGTGGTCGGAGACACGACGTCGATGGTGGAGGAAGACGAAGGTTCGACCCACTCCCCCCCGATGTACAGACGGTCGTACGACTTCATGGGCCCTCCTTGATATGGAACCAGTTCTATTCCGGTGGTCCAGCGTACCCACGGATGGCTCGGCCCGGGCAACCGGGTCTCACCGGTCGATGGTACCGCCCGGGCCGGACGCAATTCCGATGTCCCACCCGGGAGCGGCGAGGTCCGGCGGACCAGGGCCGACGGCGGGCCTCGCCGGCTCCGGTGGCGGCCGATACGCTCCGAGCACCCGCAGGCGTGCTGCCGAAGCCGGCCCATCGGTGGCGGCAGCACCGGATCGACAAGGAGTACCCGTGCTCTCCCCTCTGGATGACTATCCGATCCACCAGATCTCCGAGCCCATGCGCTTCGTGGGACCCTCCGACCGGAACTTCTACGACCGCTACTACTTCAACCTGCTCGGGGCCGAGGGCGTCTCGGGCACCGACCAGGAGCTGTTCGCCGTCATCGGGCTGGGCCAGTACCCCAATCTGGGCGTGGCCGACGCGTTCGTCTCGGTGCGAACTGGCGACGATCACCGGGTCGTACGGTCCTCCAAGGTCGTGGGGGCCGACCGCATGGACACCACCATCGGCCCCATCCGGATCGAGGTCCTCGAAGGCCTCCGCCGGGTCCGGGTCATCCTCGAGCCCAACGAATGGGGCCTGGAGATGGACGCCGTTTATGACGGGTTCTCCGAGGCCCACCTCGAGGCCCGGCACTTCAACCGGCAGTTCTCCCGGGTCACCTTCGACACGTCCCGCTTTGCCCAGCTGGGCTCGTGGACGGGGACCCTCAAGATGGGGGACACGGAGGTTGCCCTCACCCCTGATCGCTGGTGGGGGTGCCGGGATCGGTCCTGGGGGGTCCGGCCGGTCGGGGAGCCCGAGCCTCCGGGCATCCGGGCTACCGACACCTCGGGCGGCTTCTTTTGGATCTATGCCCCGGTGCGGTTCGAGGACCACGCCATCGTCACCATCATCCAAGAGGAGCCCAACGGCCGGCGGGTCATGCAGGACGCCCATCGGGTGTTCCCCGTCGGGTCCGGCCGCGAGGCGGAGTGGTTGGGGCGCCCCGAGCACAAGCTGCGCTTCGTGCCCGGGACCCGGACCGTCACCGGCGTCACCCTCTCATACTTTGGCGCCCACGGCCGACAGACGGCGGAGGTCGACTGCGAGGTCACCTTCCCCTTCGCCTTGATGATGGGAACGGGATACGGGCTCGAGCCCGACTGGCGACACGGCATGTACCAGGGCGACCTGGTCGTGCAGGGTCAGCGTTACGACCCGACCAGCCCGGAGTACGTGCCGTGGGGACTCACCGAGAACGCGGCCCGGTTCACCTCGGACGGCCAGGTCGGCTACGGCATGTTGGAGTGCGCCGTCCTCGGACCCCATGAGGGATACGGGTTCACCGGCTGGGACTGAACCGGGCCTCTCACCGCCCTCACAACAGTGCGGTGCTCCGGCGGGGGCGCAGAACGGTCTAGCCGGCTCTCCGGAAAGGGTGGGCGCCCCGTTCCCGCCAGGACCGGTGTCGCGCCAACTCGGGCGGGGCGATGACCGTCCCCTCGGCCGTCGGCTCGGCACACGCCGCGCACAGGCGGCGCCCCTCTGACAACCAGGTCACGGTGGCCACCCCGCAGCCTTCGCAGTGGAGACCCACGAACACCCGGCGCCGAACCATCCCGCGCGAGGCCATCTGCTCCTCCAGCATGGACTGCATTTCGGCGCTGAGCACCCATTCGCCCGGAGCGTTCCTCGTCACCAGGTCGGAGTCCACCAGCTCGTGAATGAGCGAGGGCAGGCGGTCCTGCGTTCGTCGATTGGGGCGTCGATGCGCATCGTCAATGCGCTCTGGCGCCTTGCTCACAGGTTCCCGTCCTTCATCGGTTTGCATCTACCGACCTCCTCTCAGCGTCCGCCGACATCGGCGATGCTCCTGCCGATCGGACAGCCTTCACGCACCCTCATTGCTACCCCGGCTCGGCCGATCGAACCGACCGTTCCGAGGCCTGTACTGAGCATCGCAGATTTTTACAACAAATACACGGCGCGACCGGTCGGTCGCGTCGGTTATCTCCGCTGGGCAGACGAGCCGTAGGGAGGTTTTGTCCGTGGCCGTGCCCAGGGATCGTCAGTGAACCGTCCCACCCCGTTCGTGGAACGCGTGGGGAACCGGTCTCAGGACGGGCTCAGGTCGGTGCGTTCCGGGGGATATCGCCCTCCTGGAGGCGGGTGGCCACCCAGGAGATCCCGTCAGGATCGGCCATCTCGTCCTGCCAGCCCTGGAGAACGCTGTCCAGCTCCTCATGAGTGGCGATGTGCCCGATCACAGACACGACCACTTGCTCGACCCCCATTTTGTCCACCTCAACGTCACCGAAGGGCGTCCACGAGCCGGCCTCGGGCATCAGCTCCAGCATGATGTACAGCTCGCCGGTGTCTTCCACCCAGCTGAGCTCGTAGCGATTGCCGGTGGCGTCATGCCACTCGGTCCCCAATTCGATCTCGGCTGATTGCCGCCGACGCTCGTCGGCACTGTAGAACTCCTCGATGTCCATGTGGCTCCTGTCATCGTTTCGGTCAGTTTTAGACTGTTCGGGTGGGGCAGGCAGGGATCGAACCTGCGACCGAGGGATTATGAGTCCCCTGCTCTAACCACTGAGCTACTGCCCCGAGCTGGTCATATGTCTGTAGCCGGCCTTTGGCGCCTGAGAGCCTACGCCGCCCTCACCGACGCCCCGTTGCCCACGCCTGGGCTCTGGGCTGCTGCCGGCCCCAGCGGTGCGGAGAGGTCTTGACCACGCTCTGGATGAGAACCGACCAGCGCATGCTGCCCGGCGGTGTCCGGGTGGGCATCAGAACCGGGCGGGAACGGGTTCTCGGGACCCCTTCGGTCTCCGGAGCTCCGGGAGCGGGCGCCATCGGGCGCTGGTCCCCTCCGCTTCACCTCACAGCCGGGCTCGACGGTCTTCGTCAGTCTTCGGTCAGGAGCCGGGGCGGGAACCCACCGCGGCTGATGGGGCCCCATCGATCGATCGTGACCCTGAGCAGCACCTTGCCCTGCTTGCGCATGGCTTCCCGGTACTCCGCCCAATCGGGGTGCTCGCCGCTGATCGAGCGGAAGTAGACGACCAGGGCCTCGACTGCCTCCGGTTGGGTGATCACCTGGCCTCGCCCGTCGACCTGGACCCACTCGCCCCCGAACTCGTCGGACAAGACACAGACCGAGATCCGCTCGTCTCGCGTCGCATTCCGAGCCTTGGCCCGCTCGGGATAGGTCGATACGACGATCCGATCCTCAGGGTCCACGCCCATGGTCACCGGCGAGAGCTGGGGCCGCCCGTCTTGGCGGGTCGTCGACAGCACGGCGTGATGGCGGGGCCGGATGAACTCCATGAGCTGGTCACGCTCGACGATGGTGTCTCGTGCGGATGTGGGGGCCATGGGCTCAGTCCCCCACGTCCTCGTCGCCATCCAGGTCGGCGTCCAGGTTCCACCCCTCGTCGTCCAGTGATCGGGAGCGGGTGCGCACCTCGTCGCCACCCACGCCGTCGGGGTCGTCGATCCCTCCGTCCAGGACGGCGAGCTGCTCCGGATCATCGAGGTTGGCGCCCGCTTCCTCGAGCTCGCGGTCGTCGATGGGGAGCTGCTGGTTCCGGGGGGCCAGCGCATCGGGACCGTCGTCCTCCGAGCTGAAGGCGTCGTCCTCGTCGAGGGCCTCGTCGGCCTGCTCGAGGGTCTCGGAATCGAGCGGCTGGTCCGGCGACCAGTCATCGGACTTGGGCATGACGATCGGTCCTTCCTCTCGGGTGCACCTAGCTCTCTTGTGCTCGTGCTCTGGCCTCGTGCTCTGGGCGGCGACATGGTCGCCCACCGATGCTAGGAGCGGGGAGTGTCCAACGCGCCCGACTGTTCGAGCTGGTGGGTGACGTTGCGTTCCACGATGAAGGCGACAAAGGGGATGAAGCCGGCCAGGACAACCATGGCCATGCGGCCCAGCGTCCAATGAGCCCGACGGGCCAGGTCGAAACCGGCGATCAGATAGACGATGTACAACGTCCCGTGGATGGGGCCGATGATGTGTTCGAACGAGGGGAACGGTATGCCCACGAAGACCAGGATCAGGCCGACTCCGACGATCCAGGCCATGATCCGATAGCGGATCAGCGCTCCACGCACGTGTACTCCTCGCTTCAGGGGGTCGTCTCAGGTTGGGCCGGGTCCAAGCGTACCCCTGGGCTCGCGGGGCCCGGTTCAGGGCCACCCAAGCTCAGGGCACATGCGCATCGATTCGATGCCGGTGTGCTTAGGATGATCGGGCAGCCGCGATCCTGCCGCGGTGCACCTCGACCGCCGGATGCTGAGCCCGGTCCACCCCCGGGCTGTCGCACCCGGTCCGTACCGTGAGGGAGATGACGCTGCCCTTCCATTCCCAACCCGAGCTGATGCCGGTCGATACCGACCTCGGCGCCGGTCCGCCACCGGAGCCCCCTGTCGCCACAGGGGAACCGGCCGGCCCCCAGGTGGAGATACGACACAGCACCCGACGTCGGAAGACGGCTGCCGCCCGATGGGAGGGAGATCGGGTCGTTGTCCTTGCGCCCTACTGGCTGCGGGGAGCCGAACTGGACGAGATGGTCGAACACCTGGTGGGCCGGATACTCAAACAGCGACCGCACCTCCACGCCTCGGACCAATTCCTGATGGACCGGGCCGTCGACCTCGCCGATCGGTACCTCGGCGGGGTTCGACCCGCCTCCATCCGGTGGTCGTCCCGCCAGCAGATGCGATGGGGGTCGTGCACCACCACGACCCGCGAGATTCGGATCGCCGAACGCCTCCGGCCGGTTCCGTCGTGGGTGCTCGATTCGGTCATCGTGCACGAGCTGGCCCACCTACTCGTCTACGAGCACTCCCCCGAGTTCCGCCAGCTCGAGGCCCGTTATCCCCGGCTCCACGACGCCAACGTCTTCCTGGCCGGCTACACCATGGGTCTCCGGATGGACCAAACCAGCGCCGAAGATCTATAAAGCCGACTTGCTTGATCGGGTTTGTGGACATACAGTGGGTCTGTGGCATCCGTTCTCCTGGCCGACACTGCAAGTGCTGCCCCTCACTCTGGAACTGACTTCAGTACCGCCTCAGCCCGGTCACCCCGGCGACCCCGGCGAGCCCGGCGAGAGGTCAACCTGGTGGCCATTGCCGAGGGATTTGCCGTCTCGGCGGCCGAGATCCCCGAGCTGCGCGACGTCCCGGAGCGCCGGTGGATCCTGCTCGCCGCCACCGACCTGTTCGAGGCGTGGGCCATCGGATGGCCCCCGGGCGGGAAGATCGAGCTTCACGATCATGGCCACTCGAGTGGCGCCGTGGTCGTGGCCAGAGGCTCGTTGATCGAGACCAGGATCCGACCGACGGACCGCAGCGTGGCCACCGTCGAGTCCCACCACCTCGATACGGGCGAATCTCGCACCTTTGGCTCCCATTATGTGCACGACATCGTGAACGCGGGTCCCCGCCACGCCGTCAGCGTGCACGTCTACGGACCTAAATTGACCTCGATGAGTTACTACCGACTTTCCCCCACCGGTCGGCTCCAGACGGTTCGCACGAAACACGTGGATCCGGTCGGGCCTTTCGATGTCACCCGCGCTCACGACCCTTCGTGAGCGCCACGGCCGACGAGCTGGTAGTCCAGGCTCGCCAGCGAATCTCCCGGATCGGACCAGCAGAGCTCGAGGCCCTGGCCGACGCCGGGGGCCTTATCGTTGACATCCGGCCCGTAGCCCAACGGGCCGAGGAAGGCGAGCTGCCCGGCGCCCTGGTCATCGAGCGAAACGTGCTCGAATGGCGACTCGACCCTTCGGGAGATCATCGGATCCCCCAGGTGAAGGGATACGAGCAGCCGGTGGTCATCGTCTGCTCGGAGGGCTACGCCTCGAGCCTGGCCGCCGATGCCGTCCGCGCGCTGGGGTACGCCCACGCTTCCGATCTGGATGGCGGCTATCAGGCCTGGTTGGCTTGGGTGGCGGCCGGAGAAGGTGACCCGGCGGGGAAGGCCCCCTGAGTCCCAGATCCACCTCGAGGGCCAGCCGACCGCGGGGTGACCAGCCCGGCCTCATATGCAGCGATCACCGCCTGGGCCCGACCCCGGAGCTGCAGCTTGTCGAAGATCCGCGCCACGTGGGTCTTTACCGTGTTCTCGCTGACGAAGGCGGCGCCAGCGATCTCAGCATTCGACAGCCCGGTGGCCATCAACTCCAGGACCTCACGTTCCCGTGGCGTGAGGAGGGCCAACCGGGGATCGGGATCCACCACCGGTGCCTCCCGAGTCCGACCGCAGAACTCGGCAATGAGACGGCCGGTGACCGCCGGTGCCAACAGACCGTCGCCGCCGTCGACGACTCTGACTCCATGGATCAGGTCTTCGGGACGAACGTCTTTCAACAGGAACCCCGATGCACCCGCCTGGAGTGCTTCGAACACGTACTCGTCGAGATCGTAGGTGGTGAGGATGATGACCCGAGGGCCCTGTCCCCGTGACGCCGAGCGGTCGGTGCCCCCTTCCGGGCTGGTCAGTGCCTGAGTGGCAGCGATGCCGTCCATTCCCGGCATCCGTATATCCATCAGAACGAGGTCGGGGGCGAGCCGGCCGGCGAGCTCGAGTGCGGCAGCGCCGTCCGCCGCTTCGCCCACTACCTCGATGTCGGCCTGCGTCTCGAGGATCATGCGGAAGCCGGTTCGCACCAACGCCTGATCGTCGACCACCAGGACCCGAATCGTCATGATGGCTCACGGTCGCAGGGGATGTGGGCTCGAACCTCGTAGCCGCCACCGGGGAGAGGACCGGCCGACAGCTCTCCCCCGAACATGGCCACGCGCTCTCGCATGCCGATGATGCCGTGGCCACCGCCCGCCGGGTCGGCGTTGGTGGCGCCCCCTGGTATCGCCGGTGGCGGAGCGCCCGAACCCGAGTCGGTAATGGCCAGATCCAGGCCGCTGTCACCGAACTGCATGGCCACCAGGGTCGGCGCCCCACCCCCGTGCTTCATCACGTTCGTGAGTGCCTCCTGTACGATCCGGTACACCGAGAGGTCGACCCCGGGCGACAGTGCCCCGGGCACAGCGCCCGAGACCGACACCTCAATGGGAACGCCGGCCACCCGGACCTGCTCGACCAGCGAGTCGAGCTGGCTCAGCCCGGGTTGCGGAGCCCAGTCGACCTGGTCCTCCTCCTTGCGAAGCACGCCGAGCAGCCGCCGCAGCTCGGACAGGGCCTGGCGGGCGGTGACCTCGATGGAAGCCAGCATGTTGTCCGAGCCGTCGGGAACCTCCCCCGAGGTCGCCGGGCGGCTCTCGGCCACCATCCGGGCTGCTCCGGCTTGGACGGCGATGACGCTGACGTGGTGGGCCACCACGTCGTGGAGCTCGCGGGCGATCCGGGCCCGCTCACCGTCCGCGGCCCGGCGGGCCTCGGCCTCCTGGTCGGCCTCGATGCGTTCGGCCCGCTCCTCGAGCTGGGCCACATAGGCCCGCCGCACCCGGAGGTTGTCGCCGATGAGCCAGGTGGCCGTGATCACGGCTAACGGGGCAACCACCGTCTGCAACCGGAATGACTCAGGTCGGTTCTCGACGAACAGCGCGGTCATCAGGCCTACCCACGACAGGACACCGGCGCCGATCGACCACGGACGCTCGCAGCGCGTCGCCACCGTGTACAGGGCAATGAGCGAGCCCAGTGGCGCAATGCCCGGGACTGGCCCGGTGGCCAGCGCCACGAACGTGGCCGTACCGACGATGGCGAACACCACCCGCGGCGACCGCCTCCGCCAGGCGATGGGCACGACTTGGGCGAGAACGAGGAGGAGATAGGCCCACACGGGTTGGGCGCCATGCGCGTTGATCAGGAGATTCACGGCCAGGAGCAGGGCGGCCATCGTGCCGTCGACCAGGGTCGGGTGCCGATGCACCCATGCCCCCGGACCTCTGCGTACTCGCACACTCAGACGGTAGCCAAGGACCACGGCCCCGGCGTCATCCCCGGGTGGGATCTGCCCTCACCCAAAGGGATGACAGCGCTCGGCGCATCCATCGGGGCGAAGCGCCTGCCCAGCAGCGCCAGTGGGCAGAAACGCAAATCAGCCTCCGGGGTGACGACAGCGGTGCCGGCTCCCGTCACAGTGGGGTTCCATGACCACCCAACCAACCACCGCCACCGCGGCGCCCGATCTCGACCTGGCCATCGAAGTCTCCGGCCTGACCAAGCGGTTCGGCGAGCGGACCGTCATCGACAACGTGGCCCTCCAGGTCCCCCGGGGGAGCACCTTCGGCTACCTGGGTCTCAACGGGGCGGGCAAGACCACGCTCATCCGGGTCCTCTTGGGCCTGACGCCGGCCACGTCGGGAACCATGTCGCTGCTCGGCCTGCCAGTGCCCAGCCGGCGAGCGGAGGCCCTGGCCAAGGTGGGGGCCATCGTCGACGAGCCCCGGTTCCACGGCTACCTCACCGGCCGGGAGAACCTGTCGATCCTGGCCGCCGCCCGCGAGCCGGCCGCGCACGCTCGCATTCCCTCCTCGCTGCAACGGGTGGGCTTGGCCGATCGGGCCGACGACGCGGTGGCGCGCTACTCGATGGGTATGCGCCAACGACTCGGCGTGGCCGCCTGCCTCCTCGGCGATCCCGAGCTCATGATCCTCGACGAGCCGATGAACGGTCTGGACCCGGCAGGCATGCTGGAGTTCCGGAGGATGATCGGGACCTTCGTGGACGAGGGGCGCACGGTCGTGCTCTCGTCGCATCTGCTTGACGAAGTGGAGAAGACCTGCGATGCCGTCGCCATCGTGGACGGTGGCCGAGTTGTCTCGCAGGGTCCCATCGCCTCGGTGATCTCCGGGGCTCCCGTGCTTCGCATCGGCTGCGGCGATCCCGATACCGCCGTCGCCATTGCCTGGTCGCTTTCGGCCGTCAGCACGGTGGACAGTTCCGCCGACGGCGTGGTCGTCCATATGAGACGTGAGATCGACGGGCGTTCCGTTGCCGGCGAGCTCAATCGCCGCCTGGTCGAGAGCGACATCGACGTCTACTCGCTGGAGCTCACCCGCCCCACCCTCGAGGACCGGTTCCTCGAGATCACCTCGACGCTCGGCGCTCGCCCGATAACCGACACACCGCACCTAGGAGCAGATCGATGACCGCGACACTGACCACAGTCGACCCGACAACCGCTTCCGCCATCTCCCCATCGCCACGGCTCCTACTCCGGTTGTTTCCCGACCCCCGACTGATCAGGGCCGAGGTGCTGAAGCTTCGCCGCCGGCGCGGCTTGATGGCAGCAGCGGTGGGCTTGTCGTCGGGCGTCGTCATCGTTGTCTTCCTCATCCGAGTCATCATGCACGCTGTCAGTCCGGTGCAATATGGGCCGGCCGGTGGCCTGAACACCTTCGCCAGCATGTGCTTCGTGCTGGCCGAACTGGGCGTGATCATCGCCATCATGATCGGGGCCTCGGCCGGATCGTCCGACCTGAGCGCCGGCGTCTTCCGCAGCCTGGTGGTGACCGGCCGGTCCCGGTGGGCGTTGTTCGGCGCCCGAGTGCCGGCCGGCTTGGCCGTCCTGGTCCCCGTCGTAGCCGTGGCCTTCGCCCTCATGTCGGTGGCCTCGGTGGCGCTGGCCGGCTCGCAACCGGATCCGTCCGTTGGCCTGATGATCCGATCCGGCCTCTGGGTCGAACTCGAGGTGGTCGTTCTCTTCGCCGTGGGTCTCGGCCTGGCCTCTGTGATCGGGAGCCGGTCGACCACGGTGGGCATCTTGTTGGCCGTCCAGTTGGTGCTGACTCCGATCGCCCAGCGCATGTCGGGTTTCAACGACATTCGGCAGTTGTTACCGGGCATCGTCCTGCAACAGATCGAGCCGGCCGGTCTCGCCCGAGTGGGCGGGCTTCAGGGCTCATTCACGATGACGGTCACGTCGATCGCCGTGCTCCTCGCCCTGTGGGTGGCCGTACCCATGGCCGTGGGAGCGTGGCGAACGGCGAGACGAGACGCCTGAGACCAGGGCAACCGGAGCCACGGCCTCCCGATCAGCTCGGTGACCGGGCCGCGGTCGTGGCCCGTCAGCCCCTCCGGTCGAATCCCAAGCGGAACGAGCGGACGGCCCCCACGAAGATGTTGGCCTCGATGTCCGGCGCTTCCACTACCCGGAGGTTGGTCATGGTCCGGGTCAGCCGTTCCATCAGCATGCGCAGCTCCAGTCGGGCCAGGGGCGCCCCCAGGCAGAAATGGGAACCGAACCCGAAGGCGACGTGCGGATTGTGCCGGCGGGCGGTGTCGAAGGTGTACGGGTCGTCGTAGACCGCCTCGTCCCGGTTGGCCGACGGGTAGAGCAGGATGACCCGGTCCCCGGGGTCGATGGCCACACCGCGCACCGTGGTCGGCTCCACCGCGGTACGGAAGAAGTTGTTGAGCGGCGTCACCCATCGGATCATCTCCTCGACCGCTCCGGGGATGAGGGCGGGATCGGCGGCCATCGCCTCCCACTGTCCAGGGTGCTCGCAAAAGGTGGCCAGCGAACGGGCGATCACCGTTCGGGTCGTCTCCGCTCCCCCGGAGATGAGCAGTCCGGTCTCGTTGACCAGGGTGTGCTCGGTCATCGGGCATCCCCCTACTTCGGCGTGGGCCCATACCGATATGAGATCGTCGGCCGGCTCAGCCCTCCGCTCATCGGCCACCTCGGCCAGAAGTTCGGAGAACTCCACGATGGCGTTGAGAAACCCGTCCCCCGCCCGGGCGTCGTAGGAGATCTGGTCGTAGCGCATCAAGCATTCCGACCACGACGTGATGTCCCGCCACCGCTCCTCGGGGAACCCCAGGAGGTGGGCGGTCAGGCGGGCCGGCAACGGAGCGGCCAGCTCCGAGACCACCTCGAGCTCACCGCGGTCGGCCCAGTGGCCGATGAGGTCGTCCATGATCCCAGCCATCAGGGGCTCGAGACCACGAACCGATTTGGGCGTGAACCGACGGGCGATCAGCTTGCGTTGTTCGGCGTGACGGGGATCGTCGAGCGAGATCATGTCGTCCTCGTCCGGCGACTCGAACGAGCGATAGCCCCGTCCACTCACGAATATCTGGTCGTTCCGTTCGACATCGACCACATCGGCATGTCGGGTGATCGCCCACAACCCGTTCTTCTCATCGCGCGCTACGGGCCGCTCACGGCGAAGACGGCGGAGGGCCTCGTGCATGGCGTCGACGTCGACGTAGAAGTTCGGGTCGAGCAAGTCGGGTACAGCCGCGGTGTCGAGTCCGGTCCCGGCGAGGGGCGTGGCCATGGACCCGAACCTACCGGCTGACATCGGGTCGCCATGGCCGAAGGGCGTCTCCGAGGGCCGATCCGGGTTGTCCTCGGGACCACTCGTAAGCTGTCAGCCATGGCGGTACCCGAGCCCATCGAATACCCCGCCGAACCCCTCGAAGATCCGAGGGCCCGACGGTCCCGGCTGGGACTGGCCGGCCTGCTGTTGTTCAGCAGCCTGGTCCATTTCGTGGCGCCCCGACTGTACGTCAAGCTGATTCCGGCCCGGCTGGGACGCCCTCGGTTCTGGGTATTCGCCAGTGGCGTGGCCGAGGCGACGTCGGGTGCGATGCTCCTGGCCCCGAGCCCGAGGATCCGACGGGCCGGTGGGTGGTCCGCCGCCGCCACGATGGTCGCCGTCTTCCCTGGGAACATCCAGATGGCCGTGGATGCCGGTGCACCCAAGAGCATTCGGGCTGTCGGCGCATGGGCTCGGTTGCCCCTTCAGGTGCCACTAGTGGCATGGGGAGTGCGCATAGCCCGCGGCCGGTGACAGGGACGCCGTCGGACCGCCACGGGCCGGTCCCGAGTCCCTTAGGCGATGGCCACTGACGCTTCGGCTTCCCGATCATCGAGGAAGCCCCACCAGGCGTCGGCCCCCCGTCGGGCGGCGGCCGCTACCTGGTCCGGTCGGGCATCCAGCGATGCCAGTGCGTCCAGGATCCAGTCACCGTGCTCGGCCTCCATGGTGGCGTGCACGTCCCAAAAGGACGTGCCCTCCGCATCGATCCCGTAGTTGAAACGAAGGCCCTCGGCCTTAGTCCAGGCGATGGCCGACGCCTGGGTCTCGTACGCAGCCAGTCCGGCCAGTCCGGCCACTGCGCCCTCCCGGACGAGGTCGGCGTAGGTCGACGTCAAGGCGCTCGTCGCCGTGGAGGGCGCAGCCGGGGCCCCGCCTACGGCGGTCACGAACCGGTCGAACAGCTCGAGGTGGGGACAGGGATTTCCCCGCTCGTCCCGGAGGTTCTGGCCCACGATGGCCGCCGCATCCACCGACCCGGCGTCCGTCAGCTGTCCGGACAGATCTTCGAGCAGACCGGGAAGCGTGGCCTCGAAATGGCGGTACTGCGACGAATAACGAGCCAGCTCATCGGGCGAAAGTTCGCCTGCTTCCCATCGAAGGTAGAACGGATGAGTGAGGAGCATCCTCCCGGCGAGCGCAGCCTCCAGCGCCTGCTCGATCGGATCACTGTGTTGTCCCTGGTTCGTCGGCATACCGCATCGTACCTACCGGCGGCGGTCGGTGCCCGATGCTGGCTGCCGGTCAGGCGTAGGCCGGGGTACCACCCCAGTCCGGGTCGGGTACTCCAAGCGATTCGGCGAAGCGGTCTCGGCGCCGGGCGGTCAGCGGGCGGCGACAGAGCGACCGGCCGGATGAGCGTCCCGATAGCGGTCGTCACCCTGATATGCCCCGGCACCCACGCCGGCTCCGTACTCCGGCTGGGGCCGGAGATAGTGGAGCTTGCGCTCCCGCTCCGCCGCCACGCTCTGCAGATGCACGAGCACGGCCACGTAGGCCAGGATGGCCACGGCGGAGACGGCACTGACGACCCACAGCATGTGGGCGGCCGGGATCATGCCCAGGAACAGGCTGCCGGCGAAGGTCAGGACCAGGATCAGCAACGTGTCCTTTCGACGCTTGCGGGCCAGCTGGCGACTGTAGGCATCGGACACCCGATATGGGTCCTGGGCCACCTGGTCGGTCGGGTGATGATCCGACTGGACGGGAGCCTCCGACGGCGACGGTCCCTGCTCGCCGAGGTACGCCAACGCCGGCTTGGGCAACAGATTGCACCCCACCACGGTCAGCACCGGAGGCGTCGACAGCGGCGCTCCGTTCACGGTGATCGATCGCGTCGACGGTACGCTCTGGAGCCGGTAGGGCGGTGGGTCGGCCGGCGTGTCACCACGTTGGAGAATGCCGAGCTGGTGGTGGAAGTGCGAGATCGAGTCCCCATGGCGACGTCTCTTAAGCCAGATCGGCACGAGAACGACCGCCCAAACCATTGCGAGGACCACAAGGACCACTAGCGTCAACTCCTCGACCTACCTTCCTTGCCTAAAAACCCTAACGATGGGCGTCCGGACAGTGGTGGATGGTCGGGGATGACGGCGCCGACGACAACTGCTCAACTCAGTTGCAACGCCCTCCCCGGCGGTTGCATTGGCGCCGTTGTACACCTCATGGGGGCCGCGCTCAAACGACTTTCTAGTTCCCAGGTGGAGCCGGGTGGACCGGCCCCCGGGCGAGCCGGTTGACGGCTCCTTGAAATCTCGCTAAGGGCTGCGCCGACGAAGAGCGGCGCCTAGCTCAGCGCGCGAGCGGTCCATCGCCCCTCGGAGCGGGTGACGGTGACCGGTACCCCGAAGCACTCCGAGACCGTGGCCGAGTTGAACACCTCGTCGATCGGCCCCGACACCAGCATGTGACCGCCTTGCAAGAGACCGGCGTGGGTCACACCGGGGGGAATCTCCTCGGCGTGGTGGGTCACCAGCACCAGTGGCGGAACCGCGGGGTCCCCGGCCAGGGTGGCCAACCGGCCGATCAGCCGCTCTCGGGCGCCCAGGTCCAAGCCGGCCGCCG
>DATMMO010000304.1:0-13676 GCA_035569695.1 Acidimicrobiales bacterium
CCATCTTGGTCGGCACCCAGCCGGGCTCAAGAGCGTTGGAGAGCACGCCGGGCCATCGGCGGGCGACGGCGAAGGCCAACACGACGTCGAAGAGCTTGCTGTCTGCGTAGGCCTGGGCCCCGTCCCAGCGGCGTCTGGCCCATTGGAGGTCGTTGAGGTCGGGGTTGCCACTTCTGTGCATGCCCGAGCTGAGGCACACCAGCCGGCTGGGCGGTGCGATCAGGGCGGTCAGCAGGTACGGGGCCAAGACGTTGATGGCGAAGACGTGCGAGAGTCCGTCGACCGTCTCGACGCGCCGGGGCTCTCGGTAGCCGATGCCAGCGTTTTGGATCACGGCGTCATAGGGTCCGATCAAGTTGGCCTGCTTTGCGACTTGGCGGGTCCCCTCGATGCTGGCCAAGTCGCCAACGACGACGTGCTCGGCCCCCGGGAGCGCCCGGCGAGCGTCGTCGGCGCGCTGATCGTTACGCCCGTGCAGGGTGACCGCGTGGCCAAAGTGGGCGAGCAGCTCAGCCGCCATCAACCCGAGGCCGTCGCTCGAACCAGTAACCAGTACCCGTGCCATCTGCTCTCCTTGTTGCATTGCTTGCTGAATCGTCGTCGGTCTCGGTGGCCAAGGGTTTCGGGTTCATGTTCGATCCGCTGGCCTCGTGTTCGCACCAGGGGACCCCCCCGGCACCTCCCCTGACTTTCCCCTTTGGCCGTTGTCCGGGCATCGCACCTGCCGGCCCCGGGCCTCCGGGCAAGCCCTCGGGCGATCCGTACTGGGGCGACGTAGGGTTGATTGTGATCTCGTCCATGGGTGAGCACGACGAACTCTTGCTTGAGCGTGATCGAGAATTGGGGCGGATAGGGGAGTGCCTGCAGCGGGCGGCTCAAGGCCGTGGCGGAGCCCTGGTGGTAGAGGGGCCGGCCGGGATCGGCAAGACGGCGTTGTTGGCGATGGCCCGGGATGTGGCGGATCGAGAGGGATTCAGGGTACTGCGAGCGCGTGGGGCTGAGCTGGAGCGCGAGTTCGCATTCGGGGTAGTGCGCCAACTGGTCGAGCCGGTCGTGGCGGCAGCGTCAAATGAGGAGCGGTCCCAGCTCTTGGATGGGCCGCCCGGGGTGGCGGCGCGGTTGTTGGGTCTTCCTGGCCTGGGTGATGCCGTAGCTACGGCTGCGCCGATTGCGCCGGACCCGTCGTTTGCGGTGCTCCACGGGCTTTACTGGTTGTGCGCCAACCTGACAACCCGACACCCCTTGGCGTTGGTGGTGGATGACGCCCATTGGGCAGACGGTGCATCACTTCGCTTTCTGGCTTTTTTGCTGCCCCGCCTAGAGGAGTTGCATGCCGCAGTGCTGCTCGGAGCACGGCCGGCCGAGGCCGGACAGAGTGGGGAGATGCTGGCCGCCCTGACCATGGATCCGGCCACCGAGGTGGTCACGGTGGGGCCGCTCACGACGAGGGGGGTGGCCACGCTGGTAGCGATCGCCCTGGGTGTCGAGCCCGAACCTGCGTTCGCGGCGGCCTGCTGGGAGGCGACCGGCGGCACGCCGTTCCTAGTACGCACGCTGATCGAAGCTCTGCAAGACAAGCAGATAGCGCCGGTCACCGCGTCGGCAGCCGAGGTACAGGACGTCGCTACCGTCACCTTGAGCCGCTGGGCGATGCTGCGTCTCGTCCGGCTCGGCCCTGACGCGGCGCGCCTGGCTCGGGCGGTGGCCGTTATGGAGCGGACCGAGTTGGACCAGGCGGCCCAGCTGGCCGGACTCCCACCCCCCGACGGAGCACGGGCAGCCGATCTACTGGTCCGGGCGGGCGTGCTGGACGAGGCTCCACTCTGTTTCGCTCATCCCCTCCTGCGCGGCGCCGTCTACCGTGACATGGCGGTGGCCGACCGGGTCGAAGCGCACGGGCGCTCCGCCAGGCTGCTGGCCGAAGCACACGCAAACCCGGCTCGTGTCGCCGAGCACCTTCTAGCCACTGTTCCCAACGGCGACCGCTGGACGGTCGAACAGCTGCGGGCTGCCGCCTGGGAGGCAACGGCACGGGGTGCGCCGGAATCAGCGGTTGCCTACCTACGCCGGGCCTCGTCCGAGCAGTCCTTGCCTGAGCCGGGTCTGTTGCTCGAGCTCGGTCTAGCCGAGTTCAGCGCCGGCCAGCCCGACTGGCACGACAAACTGGCCGAGGCGGTGGAGTCGGCCGGCGACAACAGGACCCGCATCGCGGCCACGCTGCTGTTCGCCAATGCGCTGCGTTGGCATGAGCGGGCCGCTGAGGCGGTCGAGGTATGCGATGGCGTCGCTGCCCGCCTCGACGCCAATGATGTGGAAGGCCGTTTGACGTTGGAGGCCATGGCCGTCGCTTGCGCGGTGGGCGATGCCGTTACCGCGCCGTTGGTGGCCGAACGAGCCGATGCGCTGTTCGTGTGGCTCAGGGAGGGGTCGGTCCCGCGCCAATGCCTGGCGGCGGCGGCGTACGTGGCTGCGCTGGCCAACCAGCCCGCCGACCAAGTGGCCGACCTCGCGCTCCGGGCCATCACCGCCGGGACGCGACCGGTGCCCGAGCCAGGCGACCCGCCCTGGCTACCCGGAGGTGCCTTTCGGCACCCGAGCGCGGTGGTCACGCTGCTCTGGTCTGAGCGCTACGACGTAGCGCAGGCCTTGGCCGACGCGGCCGTGGCCGAGGCCCAGGCTTCGGCCAACGGGATGATCCTTCCAGCCGTGTTGGCCCAACGGGCGTGGCTTGCCTACCGGCGAAGTGATCTCACCGCAGCCGAGTCCGATGCACGCGCCCTGTTCGACGCCCCCGGACCCCCAGCTCCACCCCTGTTGCGCAACCGAGCCGCAAGCGTACTCGTCGAGGTGCTGGTTGAGCGGGGCGACCTCGAAGAGGCCGAGCGGACTCTTGACGCCTTGCCGGTCGACCTCCCCGGCACGTCGCAGACCGCGGTGATACTGCGACATGCTCGGGGCCGCCTTCGGTTCGCCCAGCATCGCTTCGGTGAGGCACTCGGTGACTTGCGGGCGGCCGGCGAGATCGCCACCGCCGGCCTGGCCCGGAGCCCGTGCTACCTCTCGTGGCGTTCCGAGGCCGCCCTGGCCGCTCTGGCCCTCGGTGAACCCGACACGGCGCGACGTCTGAGCGACGAAGAGCTCGAGCTCGCCCGCGCCTTCGGGGCCCCACGAGCGCTGGGCGTGGCGCTGCGGGCCGCCGGGCTTGTCGCCAGCGGCCAGCGTGGCGAGGCCCTACTGCGCGAGGCGATCGAATTCCTTGCCGGCCCCGATACCCGCCTCGAACACGCCCGCGCCCAGGCCGACCTCGGCGCCCTCCTCCGTCGCAGCAACCATCGAGTCGAGGCCCGCCAACTTCTCCGTCAAGCAGTCGACTCCGCCCACCACCTGGGCGCCGAAGCGCTGGCCCAACGGGCCGAGATTGAGCTGCGCGCCACTGGGGCCAGGCCGCGCCGGGCGCTACTGACTGGGCTGGAAGCGCTCACGGCCAGCGAGCGTCGCATCGCCGAATTGGCCGCCGAAGGGCTTACAAACCGCGAGATCGCCCAAACCCTGTTCGTCACTGCCCGCACGGTTGAGGGCCACCTCACCCACGTGTTCTACAAGCTCGACGTCAAGGACCGCACCGCTCTACCGGCCGCTCTTGCCGCGCCCACCAGCGCAGCCCGCGCCTAGCCCCACCGGCGGGTCCGCCCCGCAAATCAGGGGGGTATGTCGGGGGTTCCCACGGTGTGAAGGGGGATCCAGCCAACCCATCATGAGGTATCCGTCTAATAGAGGCGAGATGCCTTTGACAGCGGAGGACTCGGACAAACAAGCGCACATGCGCACAGACGCAGACAGAGGAGCAAGGTCATGACCAGTGCTAGTAGCACCAATGGTCCCACTCGAGTGGCGATCGTGACTGGCGGTTCGGGAGGCATCGGGCAGGCCATCTGCCGACGCCTCGGCGCCGACGGCATGGCCGTCACGGTGAATTACGCCGGTCGTCCTCACGAAGCCGAGTTGATCGTCAAGGCCATCTCGGAATCAGGCGGGCGTGCCATCGCCGTCCGGGCTGACGTCGCCGATGAGGATCAGGTCTCCCAGCTGTTTGACACGACTGAGGAGAGGTTCGGCGGGGTCGACGTGGTCGTGAATGCCGCAGGCATCATGCTCCTCGTACCACTGTCGGACCTCGACCTCGCTGACTTCGACCGGATGCACCGAATCAACCTTCGCGGCACGTTCGTTGTCTGCAGGGAAGCGGCCCGTCGACTTCGCCCGAGAGGAGCCATCGTCAACTTCTCATCGTCAGTGGTGAAACGAGCGGTGCCTTCCTACACGGCATACGCGGCAACCAAGGGTGCCGTGGACGCGATCACGCTGGTCTTGGCCAAGGAGTTGCGAGGCAGGGATATCACGGTCAATGCCGTCGCACCTGGGCCGACAGCCACTCCGCTCTTCCTCGACGGGAAGAGCGAGGAGGAAGTCGATGAGCTCGCCAAGATGGCGCCGCTCGAGCGGCTGGGCACGCCCGACGACACGGCCGAGGTCGTCTCGTTCTTGGCTGGACCAGGACGGTGGGTCAACGGTCAGGTTGTCTACGACAACGGCGGATTGATTTGAGCAGGTGTCAAAGGTTGAACCAGCGGCCACGGCAGAAGCCGAAAGGCTGCCAACGGAGAAGGAGGAAGTTCACATGTCTTCGGAGAAAGTAATCGTCGTAACAGGAGCCTCGAGCGGATTCGGTGCCATGACCGTCCGGGCGCTTTCGGACGCGGGCCACACCGTCTTTGCCGGTATGCGAGACATCGCCGGAAGGAACGCGAAGGCAGCTCAGGAAGCCGCTGACTACGCCGGTGACCACTCGGCGGCCCTGCGTGCGATCGAGATGGATGTCTCCGATCAAGCCTCGGTTGATGCGGCGGTTGAAACCATCATCTCGACCGAGGAGCGCCTGGACGTCATCGTCCACAACGCTGGCCACATGGTGCTTGGTCCGTTGGAGTCGTTTACTACTGACCAGCTCGTGTCCATCTACGACACGAACGTGGTCTCCACCCAACGCCTGAACCGTGCCGCCTTGCCGCACCTCAGGAATCAACGGGACGGACTGGTCGTCTGGGTCGGCTCGACAAGTACCAGAGGGGGAACTCCGCCATACCTGGGTCCGTACTTCGCCGCCAAGGCGGCAGAGGACGCACTTGCCGTGACCTCCGCCGCCGAGCTGGCCCGTTTCGGCGTCGACACCGTCATTATCGTGCCCGGTTCCTTCACCAGGGGAACCAACCATTTCGCCAACGCCGGTCACCCCGAAGATGGGGAGGTCGCAGCTGCCTACGAGCCTCTCTATGGGGGCCTCATGGACCAAGTGTCCAAGAAGCTCGCTGACCTCGCACCCCCAGATCAGGATACCGCAGAAGTGGCGCGAGCCATCGTTCAGGTGGTGGGGATGACCAAGGGAACGCGCCCATTCCGGGTCCACATCGACCCCGCTGACGACGGCGCCGAAACGGTCAACCGGGTGGGTGATCTGGTGCGGCGAGACTTCTATCGCCGCATCGGTCTCGATGACCTGCTTTCGCCGGCCCCTTCTCCCTGACCGCCAACCCGACAGCCTCCGATGAACGGGAGTCCACCATGAGCGTCGAGTCGAAGCGTGTTGTGATCGTCGGAGGGACCTCAGGTATCGGCCTGGCCGTTGCCCAGGCTGCCGCCCATGGGGGGGCGCAGGTGGTGGTGGCTTCGGCGCGTCAGGCGAGCGTCGCCAGGGCGCTCGACGAATTGCCTGCCGGCTCAGTGGGCCGGGTCGTCGATGTGACCGACGGCACCGCCGTCGAGTCGTTCTTCTCCGAGATCGGCGTACTCGATCACCTCGTCTTTACCGCCGGTGAGGCCCTGGTGGTTTCGGCGCTGGGAGAGCTGGAGGTGGAGAGGGCCAGCGCCTTCTTCGATACTCGTTATTTCGGTGCGCTGCGTTCGGTCAAGTCGGCGGCGCCCCGAATCAATCAGGGTGGATCGATCACCCTCACGACCGGGGTGGCGTCTTCCCGGCCCCGCGCTGGGTGGTCGGTCGGGGCGAGCGTATGCGGCGCCATCGAGGCCCTCACTAGGGCGCTGGCGATTGAGTTGGCCCCCATCCGGGTGAACGTCGTCTCTCCCGGCGTGGTGCGCAGCCCCCTGTGGAGATCCATGTGCATCGCCGATCGCGAACACCTCTACGCCGCGGCCGCCGCGCTGCCAGTTGGCCACGTCGGCGAGACCAACGAAATCGCCCAGGCCTACCTGTACTGCATGAACCAGACCTATGGGACCGGGGCCATGATCAGGGTCGACGGCGGAACGGTCCTTGTTTGACTTGGATGGGAAGTTCCCAAGTACTCGGAAATGCCGGTGCGGCGATCGAGGCCAGGCGGACAGATCGTTCGTCATCGTGGATGCCAACGTTGTCGAACCGGAGGAGTGCATCAATCGGCCGATCGGACGAATGCACCGCGCCGCACTCCCACGGTGCCGTCGGCGATCGCTCCAGCGAAGTTGAGCATCCGGACGAAACCGTCCTCCAGGAGCAGCGGCAGGGTAGGGCCCGAGGGAAGACCATCGGCGAACGTCGAGTCGAACCATGAGGTAACCCAACCGGACTCATCGACCCATTCGACCAGCTCGAAGCCCGCTCCGAGAATGGTGTCGCGCAGGTCATCAGAGGTGGCCAGGTAGCTGTCGCTCCCATCCATCGACCACGGCAGGGGCCAGGAGAGCTCCGCGTCCGATGTGCGGCAGACTTCCCACACAGCGAACCTGGCGCGAGGTGCGAGCCGCGGCGCGATCTCGCTGAACCACTGCCGCTTCGCCTCGATATTCATCTGGACGTGCATGGTGTACGCGGCGTCAAATGGCTGCTCGGGCCCGAGGTCGGCGATATCGCTGCGGATGAATCGGACACGATCAGACAGTCCGCAACGGTCGGTCAGCTCGGCGGCCGCCTCGAGGTAGGCCTCGGTGATGTCGACGCCCGTCACCCGGCATCCGGAGGCCGTCGCGACCTGGCGGGCCGGACCACCGAGACCGCACCCGATGTCGAGGACCGTGTCCGACGGTGACAGGGTCAAAGTTGCCAGCAAGCGATCGACGGCCTGAGAACCCCCCGCGTGGTATTGGTCGAGGTACTGCAGTGCTTCGGGTGTCGTCCCAACGGTGGCGCCCTCTGGCACGAGTCGGTCGATTGTGGTGATCAGGTCCTGCTCGGCGTAAGTCATGTCACTCCTCGATGGTGGGAATGTCGTGTGTGGTGGGCAATCGCTGTTACTGATGATTCGAACCGGCGGCCGCTGGCGTAGCGCTTTCCGGTGTTGGTTCGGAAGATCTCAACGCTCTCAGGCGATCGGTTTGGCCCTGGGGCTCTTCCGGTTGCCTTGGTCGGGCCGGCAGGAAGGCAATAGCGACGACTGCCCCGACGATGGTGACGGCTCCGACAACCCGGCAACCGCCGGCCAAGCTGTAGAGGAATGCATTGGTGGCGGAGTGGGCGAGCCCGTGTGCCGCCTGGCCCAACCCGACCTTCGAGAGCTGGTGTGAGGCGATGATCGCTCCTCCGACCGAGCCCTTTGCGCCCGCTACGGCTCGCCCAGGTACTCCCGACGGCAACTGTGACACCAGTCTGCCGGTGTACAGGGACGTGGCCACGCTGCCAATGACCGCCACCCAAGCGTCCCGCCGAAGAGGCGCGTGGCGTCGTTGACGGCCGATCCCACTCCGGCCTTCGCCACCGGTACGGCGCCCATGATCGCTTCGGTGGCGGGAGCGCTGGTGAGACCCATCCCTGACCCGAGGAACACCATCTGGCCGACGATGACAAGGTAGGTGGTGGATGTCGACGCCGTCGAAGCCCACAGAAGCCCGGTGGCAAACAACAACAACCCAGCTCCGACGATCGCCTTGTTCCCCACGCGGACGGCGAGCTTCGTGCCCACCACCGATGTCACGGCTACAGAACCGGCCACCGGTAGCAGCCGGACACCGGTGCCCAGGGGGGTGTATCCCTTCACGATTTGGAAGTACTGGACAACGAGGAAAATAAAACCAGAGAGAGCGAAGAAGGAGATGGCGACCGAGCCACTTGCTGCCGTGAACCGAGGATTGCGAAACAGGGCCACGTCCAGCATGGGGTGCTCCGTACGCTGCTCCACCAACGCGAAGATGGTGAGGAGGGCCACGCCGGCAACGATGGTTCCCAAGGCGGCTGAAGATCTCCATCCCCAGTCCGGCGCTTCGATGACGCCGAAGATCAGCACCGTCATACCTGCCGCTGACAGCAGCAGTCCCCGCCAGTCAATCGGCGGGGTACTCGGATCACGAGAGCCCGGCACCGAATATGCGACCAACATCGCGATGCCGGCCGCGACGACGGCCATGAAGGCAAAGATGCTGCCCCACCAGTAGCGCTCCAGAAGCCACCCGCCGACTATTGGACCAGTCGCTATGCCGATCCCGGTTGTGGCCCCCCACAGTCCAATCGCCATGGCGCGTTCTCCGCGTCCTGTGAAGACGTTGACGAGCAAGGAGAGGGTCGAGGGGAACATCAGTGCTGCTCCGAGGCCCATGAAGGCGCGGGAAGCAATGAGCTCGGCGATGGTCCCGGAGAATGCTCCGGCCAGACTTCCCACGGCGAAGAGGGCCAGCCCGATCAGCAGAACGCCCTTACGGCCCAGTCGGTCGCTCAGACTTCCTGCCGCCAAGACCAGGGCGGCGAACACCAGACTGTAGGCGTCGACGATCCACTGGAGCTGCGTGGTGGATGCCCCCAGGCTGCGCACCAGGGTCGGCAAGGCAACGTTGACGATCGTCACGTCCAGGCTGATGATGAAGGCCGCAAGACACAGCGCCACAAGGATGGCCACCCGGCTTCGCTGTGCAGGCGCCTGAGAACTGACGGGCATGGTGTTCTCCTTTGGAGTCGAATGCTGGGCGGTCGCTGCTTGATATTCTAAAGCAGAGATTGAAATAGTCAAGTAGCGATCCATGAAAATCTCAAGGCCAAGTGATATGATGAGGGGAATGCGTTCCTATGACCAGTACTGCGCAGTGGCCCGAGCGCTCGACATCGTGGGTGACCGCTGGACCCTTCTGATCGTTCGGGAGCTGCTCCTACGGCCCTGTCGCTACGGCGAGTTGCAAGACGGCCTTCCTGGCGTAGCCACCAACCTCTTGGCCGAGCGCTTGCGCCACCTCGAGGAGAGCGGCGTGGTTGCACGCGACGAGCAGGGCCGCTACGAGTTGACACCGTGGGGAAAGGGGCTCGCCACGCCCGTGCGCGAGTTCGCCCGTTGGGCCGCTCTACTTATGGCGGAGAAGCAGAGCGGCGATTCCTTTCGGAGCCGCTGGCTGGAGATTCCGTTTGACTTGATGTTCGGAGGCTTCGACCCGAACCGACCTGACCTCGAGATCGAGGTCAGGGCCGGGGGTGAGGAAGCGGTGACGGTAGTGTCGAGAAGTGGTGAGGTTCGTTCCCATGCCGGGCCCGCCAAGTCGCCGGATATCGTGGTGTCGGGACCGGCGGACGCGGTGATCGGTCTCATGGCCGGCCGTCTCGACGAAGACGCCGCGGTTGAGGAGGGTGTGAGCATCCTCGGAGACTTCGGACAGTTGGCCCAACTGCGTAAGCCCGACTGGCTGAATGAACCGTCATTGTGAATTTCGTTGTCAGGGTGTCGGAGGACGACTCTCGGTCCATTCGCATCCTGCTGTCGGCGCTGGCTTGCCCATGCCTGAGTACGCCTGGCCTTGCCCTGCTTGCTCGCCGGGGTCAAGGGTCACCCCAAGGACGGGGTTCAGCCCCCGGAGCGTGCTTCTACCCTGGCGAGCTTGTCGACTAGGTCACCGAGCACCTGGTCCTGAGCGAGTAGGTGCTCTTGAATCTTGACGGCCTCATGGAGTACCGCGTCGGTATCGTTGTAAGTCGCCTCGGACCGCTTGTCAACTGCAGCGGCCAGCACGTTCTGTCCGACGATGATGACCGTGCATACCGAGTTCGCATCGGTGGTCCGGCCGAAGGGTGGGGAGAAGGCGCCCCGGAGAGGCCAGGGACCGACAGCGACCCGTCGCCAGAACTACCTCGCGGAGAGCTGCCGACCTGTGTGCTGCCACACGGGATGGTCCTTAGGCCACGGTGTCGTAGTCGGTGACGTTGAGCCCCATCTCCTCGGCCACTTGGGCCATGGAGCCATCAATGAGCTTGAGATCGCGGATGGCCAACTGACCGCGGGCAACGGGGGCCGAGTCCTCCTCGAGCCACCGCTCGACGCGGTCGAAGAGGGCCGATGACCGGACATAGATCCCGTCCCGAGGGCCGGTCACGGCGTCGGCCACCGAGTCCAACGACTGGTGGAGCGTGGCCGTGGCCCGTTCGATGTCCGTGCGCATCTCGGCGTCCAGCGGACCGGCCGCTTCGACGTCGGACACGAGGTTGCGGCTGTAGTTGCGGGAGGCGAAGGCGAGGCGCATCCCCCTGCCAGTGGCCTCATCGAGACTGCCGAAGAGGTTGCGACGCAACGGTTGGGCCGTCGCCACCAGTGCCTGATACGAGGCATCAACGGCTCGGACATCGGACCGGAGCGTGCCTTCCATGTCGGATCCGTTGCCCAACAGGTGCCCACTGGCGTGGTCGACGACCAGGCCGACGGCCTGGACATGATCCCGGAAGGCAACGCGCAGGACACGACGCGTGCGCAACGGGAGGACCACCATGACCACGACGATGGCAACGGCGGCACCCACAGCCGTCTCCTCCAGCCGGAGCAACAGCAGGGAGTTGGAGAACTCGTCGAGCTGGACATAGAGCTGGGAGACCATGACCGTGATGGCCACGACCATGAAGGCGTAGTTGATTCGCATCTGGTACAACCCCAAGAACAGGGTGACCAGGATGACGGTGATCGACCAGTAGGCGTGGTGGCCGACGACGTCGACCACCAATGATCCGATACCGATCCCGACGACCGTGCCGGCCACTCGGTAGAGAGCCTTCCTGGCCTGTTCGCCCGAATTGTTCACTCCCATGAAGGTGATGAACGCGGCGATGACGGCCCAATAGAACCGGCGCGCCGACAGGATGTCGCCCACCGCTATGGCCGCGCCGACGGCCACGCCCATCTGGATGGCGGCCCGCGTGTGGGGGGCCAGGCGAATGCGGTCTCCCCACCGGGTGCCGCGCTCGGTCGACGCCGTGGCGCTGACGTGGGCGGAGCCGGGAAGCCACCCGCCAAAGAGCATGACCGCAGGCTCAAAGGTTCCCTTGCCCTCGCCGGTCCTGCCCAGGGCGAGCCATTCGGTCATGGCATCAGCCAGGGATATCACCGAACCGGCGAATCGGTGCGGGACGACAATGGCGGCCCGGTCCTGACCGCCGAGGTCATCGGCGCCCGACCCCGTCTCGGCCACCTGCAGGAGGTGGATCAGGTTGGTGGCGTGGGTCTTTGACCCGGCGGCGTCTTGTCGAACGATGTCGGACAAGGCCAGACGGACCTCGGTGCGCTGGTCGTCAGGTAGATCCAGACGCCTCAGAGCTTCGGCGAATCGGGCGATGTTGCTGAGGGCCAGCTCGACATCGAAGAGACGCTGGTGGAGCAGTTGGCCCGAGGAGCCGTCGGTCACGGCGCTGGGGTTCCCCAACTGGGCGTCGATCATCAGGGCTGCTTCGTTGAGACGGACGAGCTGATGGTGCAGCCGGCGGACATCTCGCTCGGTGTGCTCGGGGTCGTCGAACAGGTCGAGGGCCAGGGCGGCTACCTTCCTCGCCCGGGCGCCATACGACCGCTGGGTGCGCTCCAACGCCTGGGTATGGCGTGGGTAGAAGAAGACAAAGCGAACAGCGATGGCCACGATCACGCCAACACCCATCGCGGCGACGAGCCAGCCCAGGTCGGAAAGGGGGACTGCACCCTGGAGGAAGAACCCGAGGAAGAAGCCAATGAACATCAACAGTCCCGCCACCATCCCACGCGGGCCGAAGCGCCGGAGGTAGGTGCCGGCGGCCAGGATGACGGCGAGCAGGACGAGGCAGATGACTCGGTGAGCGCCGAGGGCGATTCCCAGGGCCAGGGCCGGGATCATGGGAACGGGCAGAAACAAGGTGGTGACCAACTGGCCCTTGGCCCCGGGGTCGATCACGCCGAAGGCGGCGATCATCCCGATCAGGGCGCCCAACAGCATCATGACGACCAGGTACTCATGGTTCACCAAGGCCGCCTTGGCCTCGGCACCGGCGGAGAGCCCGCCGCCGGTGGGGAGCTGGAGCGCGTGGGTGAAGCGCACGAACACCCACTCGGCCTCGAGGATGGCGGCGATGGTGAGCACGCTGAGAAAGGCGCTCCGGAATCGGTTGAGGCCGGGATCGGACCCGAGGAAGCGATCGATCCATTCCCGGCGTCGATCCGCGGCCCCCGAAGGCGCAGCAGCTGAGCGCTCAAGAGCCGGGTCCGATGAGTGCGGTGGGGTCATGGTCACTGCAGGCCGCCCACAATTTCGGCATCTCGGGCGACCATGGCGGTGGCCCGCTCGACGAAGTCGGCGTCGGCGCGCTTGAGCTCGACATAGCTCAGCAGCGCCCGCCGAAAGACCTCGTTGACCGATACTTCGTCGGTCCGAGCCACTATCTCGGCCAGACGAGCCTCCTCGGGGTCCAGCCGAACTGTCATGACCTTGTGATTCATGATAGCATGATAGCATGCAGACGTGATGGCAGCCACTGCTTTGACAGGGGCAATCGATCATCCGCTCCCGGTGAGATCGGTAGCTCCGACGGGCAAGGAGTCGTTGGCCGCGCTGTTCCAACGACCCTCGGTAGAGATCGAGGGTCCTTCGTGATCCTGGGTGGCAGGTACCAGGGAACGCCGATTCACGAAATGTCTTCGTCGTGGCGGTGGGCGCTCCGGCGCCGGTCAGTCGCTGACATGGGCGGTGTTGTCGAGCCAGTGCTGGGCGAGGTCAGTGTCCCCGTCGACGCTGATGTTGGTGGCTTCGCGGTCGGTGAGAGGGAGTCGTCGGGTCAAGGTCAGCAACAGCGATCGTGCCGGGCCGGTCACCGTCACATCGGCCTGCTGGGTTCCGGGCTGCCACACTGCCCCGTCAGGCCGCCGTTCGACGAACCAAGCGCCAGCGTCGCCCGTGATGTCGGTGGCCAGCCACTGTAGGGTCTGCCCGGTGCCCCGGATGGCGTGGGCGGACTCGGGCCGCTGCATCTCCCACGTGGGGGAGGTGAGCATTGCCAGGTGATTGCTGATGAGCGCGGCTGCGATGTCGGCGTCAATGTCGGCCGGTCGGTCCGCCGCGTTGGCTGCGTCAAAGCCGTGGACCACCGCCTCGTTGAGGACGCTGGTCATCCAGAATCGCGTCCCGGACCGCTCGTCCCCCGCGGCGTTGAACACCGGCGCATCGAGCGCGTCAGCGGAGCACGCGCTGGCGACCCGCTGCGCGGACTCCGACAGCCACGCTGGCCACTGGCGGGGGTCGTTGGGTAGTACGGCCATCTCCGTCGGCAGCTGTGTGGGGTCGGTGATGCGCCGCTCGATGATCTCGGCGACCCAGTGCTGGGACTGGCCCATGTGCTCGACCAGGTCGGTGATGGTCCACTCCGGGATTGTCGGCACGGCGGCGTCAGGTCCGGCCGCGGCGGCTGATTCCGCCAGACGTCGGGTGTGTTC
>DATMMO010000305.1:0-2744 GCA_035569695.1 Acidimicrobiales bacterium
CGTCGAAGGAGACCTCACCGACCAACAGGGGCACGATCTAGAGGTAGGACTCGAGGCCCTGGCATCTTCAGTGCTCACCTGTTGGCGGCTCGGTGACCAGCCTCACCTACTCAAGAAGCGAGGTGGTCGACCCCATTAGGCCTCCAGCTCGCCGTGGTGCGGCCGCTCTTTCCTGGGCACCCGGTCCACGCTGGTCTCCGGTTTCCACAGGTACGAGAGGGCGCCGATGGAGATGATGACCAGACCGCCCACATCGGTGGCGAAGGAGACCAACAGCCCGACCACGTAGATGACGGGCGAGAGCAGCACGCGGGTGGACAGGATCCTGACGTCCTGATCGCTGAGGTCGGGGTCGGTGAGCCGTTCTCGGCGTGAGGCCCACAGCCACATGCCGGCCATCACCGCGGCAATGGCCGCGAAGGTGAGCGCGTAGGCGGCGATGGCCAGGTGCTCGTCATGGGGATTGCCCCTGAGGTAGGAGGCCAGGGTGGCGGTGGGGAAGGGGAGCAGTACGACCAGGCCCAACAGCAACATGTTGAGGCCGACCAGGACGTTGTCGACCTTGCGGAGCTGGTGGAAGATCCAGTGGTGCTCGACCCAGATCATGGCGATCATGGCGAAGGAGAGGGCGAAGCCGACGTAGTGCGGCCAGCGGCTGGTGAAGTAGCGACCAAAGCCGCTGACCAGGTCGGTGGGGGGCAGGTGGAGATCGAAGATGAGCAAGGTCATGGCCACGGCGAACACGCTGTCGCTGAGACTCTCGAGGCGGCCCTTGTGCATGACGCCCGAAACCCTAATCTCCCCTGCCCGTGGGAACGGTGGGGTCGGGCGGCTGGGGGGCCCAAGGCCGAAAGCACGCCCAGGGGGGCGGTAGTCTGGACCGGCTATGCCGAAGATCGCAGACCTGTTGGCCGGCGGGCCGACCTACTCGTTCGAGTTCTTCCCGCCCAAGACCGATGCCGAGCAGGCGACGCTGACCCGGACGATCCGTGAGCTCGAGCCGCTCGAGCCCTCGTTCGTGTCGGTTACCTACCGGGGCGGACCGTCGTCGCGGGCCCGGACCTACGACCTGGTGTCGGGGATGCGACATGCCACATCGCTCACTCCGATGGCCCATCTGATCTGCGTGGCCCACACCCGGTTGGAGCTGGCCGAGATCCTGGTCTCCTTCCGCAAGGCCGGGGTCGAGAACCTGATGGCGCTGGGCGGCGATCCGCCGACCGATCCGACCGAGGGACCCGGCGAGCTGCGCCATGCCCGTGAGCTGGTGGACCTGGCCCGGGCCATCGGCGGCTTCTCGATAGGGGTGGCGGCCCACCCGGGCGGCCATCCTGCCTCCACGTCGCGGGAGAGCGATCGCCACTACCTGGCGGAGAAGTTGCGCCTGGCCGACTTCGCCGTCACCCAGTTCTTCTTCGATGCCGACGAATACCTGGAGCTGGTCGACGACCTCTCCGTACGGGGCGTGGACAAACCCGTGCTCCCGGGCATCATGCCGGTGACCTCGCTCCGCTCCATTCCTCGGATGGCCGAGATGGGCAGCGCCCTTCCCCCTTGGATGGTGGAGCGCCTGGAGTCGGCGTCGGAGCGCGGCGGAGCCGATGCTGTCCGGCGGGAGGGCGTGGCCGTGGCCATCGAGCTGTGCGAAAAACTGCTGGCGGCCGGGGTGCCGGGTCTGCACTTCTACACGTTGAACCGCTCCAGTGCCACCCGCGAGATCTACGACGCCCTTGACCTCGGACCCGGCGGGAGCTGACCGGAATAGTCGCTCCCAGGCCCCGGTTCGACCATGGTCGGAGCGTCCGGATAGCCTCGGCGCCATGGCAGCCAAGACACCCGTTCACGTCACCGTCACCGGAGCAGCCGGCCAGATCGGCTACTCCCTGTTGTTCCGGATCGCCTCCGGCCAGCTACTCGGACCAGACCAGCCCGTCGTGCTGCGCCTGCTCGAGATCGAGCCGGGGATGAAGGCGCTCGAGGGTGTGGTGATGGAGCTGGACGACTCCGCATTTCCCCTGCTCAGCGACATAGTTTCCACCTCCGATCTCAAGACCGCCTTCGACGGCACCAACTGGGCCCTCCTGGTCGGCTCCATCCCTCGCAAGGCGGGCATGGAGCGCGGCGACCTGCTCAACGTCAACGGGGGCATCTTCCAGCCCCAGGGCCAGGCCGTCGCCGCCCATGGCGCCTCCGATGTCCGGATCATGGTGGTGGGCAACCCCTGCAACACCAACTGCCTGATCGCCCGGTCCAATGCACCCGAGATCCCCACCGATCGGTGGTTCGCCATGACCCGGCTGGACGAGAACCGGGCCAAGGGCCAGCTGGCCAAGCAGGCCGGCGTGCCGGTGTCCTCGGTTACCAACCTGGCCATCTGGGGCAACCACTCGGCAACCCAGTTCCCCGATTTCGCCAACGCCCGTATCGACGGAAAGCCGGTGCCCGAGGTGATCACGGACCGGGCATGGCTCGAGGGGAACTTCATCACGACGGTGCAGAAGCGGGGGGCAGCCATCATCGAGGCCCGTGGCCTGTCCTCGGCGGCCTCGGCGGCCAACGCCGCGATCGACAGCATCCGCGCGGCCTGCACGCCGAGCAAGGGGGCCGACTGGTTCAGCGCCGGGGTGGTCTCCAACGGCAGCTACGGCATTCCCGCCGGCCTGATCTACAGCTTCCCGCTGATCTCGTCCGACGGCGGGAACTGGTCGATCGTGCCGGGCTTGCCGATCGACGCCGACGCCCGG
>DATMMO010000306.1:0-13605 GCA_035569695.1 Acidimicrobiales bacterium
TTCAGCGCCACCCAGGGGACATCGTTCACCGGCCCGGTGGCCACGTTCACGGACACCGCCTATCCGACCAACCTGGCCAGCGACTTCACCGCCACCATCGCCTGGGGCGATGGCACCACCACCCCCGGCACCATCGCCGGCGGATCGGGCACCTTCACCGTGAGCGGCACCCACGCCTATGCCGTACCGGGGACGTTCAACCTCTCGGTGACCATCCAGGATGACGCACCAGGGATCAGCGCGGCGACGGTTGCTGCCGTCGCCAACGTGGTCCCGATCCTCGTCGTGACCGGTGTGCCCGTTTCGATCCCCGAATCGAGCGCCTTCTCCGGGCCGGTCGCCACCTTCACCGCCGCCGACCCGACCAAGCCGGCGTCGGACTTCACCGCCACTATCGCCTGGGGCGATGGCACCACGACGCCCGGCACCATCGCCGGTAGTTCCGGCAGCTTCACCGTGACCGGCACCCACGCTTACGCCGACGAGGGCAGCTTCCCGTTGGGCGTGACCGTCACCGACACCGTGAGCTCGGTCACCGGGTCGGCCAGCCCGACGGCCACGGTGTCCGAGCTCGACAACCTCGCCGCCGGTTCGCCCATCACCTTCAGCGCCACTCAGGGGACGTCGTTCTCCGGCCCGGTGGCCACGTTCACGGACAGCGCCAATCCGACCAACGTGGCCAGCGACTTCACCGCCACGATCGCCTGGGGCGATGGCACCACCTCCGTCGGCACCATCAGCGGCGCCGGGGGCACCTTCACCGTCAGCGGGACCCATACCTACACCGGCTCGGGGACCTCTGGGGTCACGGTGACGCTGGCCGATGGTCCGCCGGGAACAGACTCGGCGGTCGCCCATGCCACTGCGACGGTGACGGCGACTACTCCGACGACAACGCCACCGACAAGTCCAGCAAGCCCACCTCAATCGGGCGCGGGAGTGGCGACCACCCGGCCGTCCACTACCAACGGGGGTGCGCTGGCCTCCACCGGTGCCTCGGTGCTGGGATCCTCGCTTCTCGGCGCCCTGCTCGTGCTGCTGGGTGCTTCGCTGGTGGTGATCACGCGTCGCAGGTCCCGCCCGAGCTAGAGCAGGCCGTCGGTTGCGACGTTCTTCCGCGGTGTAGCACGGGCATAGCGTCCGGGATCATCTCCGAGCTCGTCCAGCGCCGGGGCCTCGCGAAACCGTCTCCAGTCCTGGCACGGAGAGGACGACCTTGGAGTCCGGGTGCTGACCGCCATTAGGCTCGACGCGGAGGCGCGCTTCGAATCGCACAGCACCTCGAATCGCACAGCACCAAGGAGACATCAGCATGGACATGGAATACCGACGACTGGGTCAGTCCGGGCTGCAGGTGAGCGTGCTGTCATTCGGTTCCTGGGTCACCTTCGGGCCCCAGCTGGCCGGGGACCTGGCCGCCGACTGCCTGGCCGCGGCCTACGACGCCGGCGTGAACTTCTTCGACAATGCCGAGGCCTATGCCTCGGGCGAGTCTGAGCGGATCATGGGTGAGGCCATCGCCAAACTCGGTTGGCCCCGACACAGCTATGTCCTGTCCACCAAGCTGTTCTGGGGCCTCCACCACTCCGTCAACATGCGCAACACGCTGAACCGCAAGTACCTGCTGCAGGCCATCGATGGTTCGCTGGAGCGGTTCGGACTCGACTTCGTCGACCTCGTGTACTGCCACCGCGCCGACCCCAATACGGCCATGGAGGAGACGGTGTGGGCCATGTCGGACATGGTGACCAGCGGCAAGGCGCTCTACTGGGGCACCTCGGAATGGTCGGCCGCCGAGATCCGGGAGGCGTGGGACATCGCCGACCGCCATCACCTCCACAAGCCGGTGGTCGAACAGCCCCAGTACAACCTGTTCGCCCGGGACCGGGTGGAAAAGGAGTACGCCCCGCTCTATGAGGACATCGGCTTGGGCCTCACCACCTGGAGCCCTTTGGCCTCGGGCTTGCTGACCGGCAAGTACCTCGACGGGATTCCCGAGGGCAGCCGGGCCACCCTCCCGGGCTACGAGTGGTTGAAGAACATGCTGACCGACCGGAAGAAGGGGGCCAAGGTCCGAGAGCTGCAATCGGTGGCCGAGGAGCTCGGCTGCACCCTGGCCCAGCTGTCCATCGCCTGGTGCGCCAAGAACCCGCACGTCTCCTCGGTCATCACCGGGGCCAGCCGGGTGGAACAGGTCACCGAGAACCTGGTGGCCCTGGAGGTCCTGCCCAAGTTGACCGACGAGGTCGTGGCCCGCATCGACGCCATCACGGCGTAGCCGGCCAACCGATCAGGTAGGCCGGCGGCGCCGGCTCCAACCGGCGACGCTCTTGTGGGCGGCCGAGCGGGGGCGCCGGGAGTCGTCGGGGGGGACGCTTCGCTCCAGCGCCTGGCCGGCCAGGACCTCCTGGGTGGCGATTCCCTCCTCCCGGGGAACTCGAATCCACGTGCCGTCGGGCAGCAGCGACCACGCCTGGGTGTCGTCAGCCAGGTTGACGTCGAGGACCTCGCCGAGCTGGCCGACGGCATCGGCGTCCTCCACCGGGATCATCGCCTCCACCCGGCGATCGAGGTTCCGGCGGCGGAGGTCGGCCGAGCCGATATAGAACTGCGCCGGACGCCCGGCCGAACCACCGAACCGGAAGATCCGCGAGTGCTCCAAGAAGCGGCCCACGATGGAGCGAACCCGAATGGTCGGCGACAACCCGGGTACGCCGGGCCGCAGGCAGCAGATGCCCCGGATGACCAAGTCGATGGAGACGCCGGCGGCAGAGGCTTCGTAGAGCGCATCGATGACGGCGGGGTCATCGAGACCGTTCACCTTGATGATGACGCGTCCATCGCTGCCCGCCTTGGCCTCTTCCCTGACGCGCTCGATCACGAAATCCCGGATCCCACCGGGCGAGGTGACCAACTGCTGGTAGTGCGGGGGCTGGCTGAAGCCGGTGATGTAGTTGAAGAACCGGGTCACATCGTCCCCCAGCTCGGCCCGGGAGGACATGACGCCAAGATCCTCGTACATCCGGGCCGTCTTCGGGTTGTAATTGCCCGTCCCGACGTGGCAGTAGCGACGGACGTCATTGCCATCCTGGCGCACGACCAGGGTCGTCTTGGCGTGGGTCTTCAGTCCCATGAGCCCGTAGATCACGTGGGCTCCCGCCTCTTCGAGGGCGCGGGCCCACAAGATGTTCGCCTCCTCGTCGAAGCGGGCGGTGACTTCGACGAGGACGGCCACCTGCTTGCCGCGCTCGGCCGCCCGGACCAGCGAGGCCACCACCGGGCTGTCCCCCGACGTGCGGTAGAGACACTGCTTGATGGCCAGGACGTGAGGATCGTCGGCCGCCTCGGACATGAATTCCTCGACCGATGCCGAGAACGAGTCGTAGGGGTGATGGACCAGAACATCCCGCCGATCGAGCACCGAGAAGATGGTGACCTCCTCGTCCCGGTCGACGCCGGCCAAGGCGGGAGGGACGAGGGGAGCCCAGGGCTCGTCGTGCAGGCCCGGACGGTCCACCCCATGGATCGTCCATAGGCAATCGAGACCGAGGGGCCCGTTGAACCGGTAGACGTCCTCTGGGGCCAGGCCCAACTCCTCCCGCAGCCGCTCGACGGGACCATCGGAAGTCCGGTCGTCCACCTCCATCCGGATGACGGGCAGGAACCGTCGGCGCCGGAGCTCCTCTTGCAGGGCCAACAGCAAATCGTCGGCCGCATCGTCATCGAGGGCGATGTCGGCATCGCGGGTAACCCGGAACACGCATGGAGCGCCCGTCTGCATCCCGGGAAACAACTCCCCGATGAACGCGATCAGGACCTGTTCCATGGGCACGAACCGGTCACCCTCGGGCAGCGGCAACAGCCTGGGCACGTTGGGCGGCACCTTGACCCGGGCAAAGCGGGTCTCGTCGGTACCCGGGCTCCTGACCTCGAGCCCGACGTTGAGCGAGAGATTGGAGAGGTAGGGGAACGGGTGGCTGGGATCAACGGTGAGTGGAGTGACCACCGGCAGGATCAGCCGATCGAAGATCTCCCGAAGATGGGTCCGATCGTCGGGACCCAGGGTCTCCCAGTCACAGAGCTCGATGTCCGCTTTGGCCAGCCGCGGGATCAGGTGCTCGATCAACAGCGCCTCTTGGCGGGCCAGCATCGTGGTCAACGTGGCCCGCACGGCACCCAGGAGCTCCTCGGGCGTCATGCCATTCAGCGACCGGGTCTGGATCCCTGCGGCCACCTGCCGCTTGAGTCCGGCCACGTGGACCTGGAAGAACTCATCGATCCGCTCGCTGAACAGGGCCAGGAATTTGACCTGTTCGAGCAGCGGTATGCGGTCGTCGACCACCAGGTCGAGGAGCCGGTCATTGAAGTCCAGGTCGGACAGCTGCCGGGCGAAGTAGCGCGGCCCCGGGTCGTGGACCTCGGCCCCCGGAGCGGCACCCGCTTCATCTTGGCTCATCCAGTAACGATACCGACGGGCCCGGGTGTCGGCTCACGCCTCGGACTCGGGGTGGTTCCGGATCCCGGGCTCCGGGTAGGGCGGTACCATCACAGGGGCATGGGAAGGCGACCGACATGAGTGATGACCGTTCGATCGAAGTGATCGTCGAGATCCCGAGGGGAAGCCGGAACAAGTACGAGTACGACCACGAGCGCCATCTCATCCGGCTCGACCGCAGGCTCTTCTCAGCCACCTTCTATCCGGCCGACTACGGCTTCGTCCCGGACACGCTGGCGGAGGACGGCGACCCGTTGGACGCGTTGGTCATGATCGACGAGCCCACATTTCCCGGATGCCTGGTCGACTCCCGCCCGGTGGGCGTGTTCTGGATGTCCGACGAAATGGGGCCGGACGCCAAGATCATCACCGTGGCCTGCGGCGACCCCATGTGGAACAGCGTCTTCGACATCGAAGATCTCCCGCCCCACCTGACCCACGAGATCGCCCACTTCTTCGAGGTCTACAAGGACCTCGAGCCGGGCAAGGGCACAGAGATCGGCGGCTTCGAAGGCGTAGACGCGGCCTGGAAGGAGATCGAACGATCGGTGGCCAGGGGCGCAAACCCACCAGCCTGATACCGGTCAGGCCAGTATGCGCGCCTTCTCCTTGTCGAACTCCTCTTGGGTGAGCGCTCCCGAGTCGTGCAACGCGGCCAATTCCTTGAGCTGGGCGACGCGGTCAGTGGCACCGGATGTTGCCGGGGCCGCTGCGGCCGGCGGAGGCGGTGGCGGTGCGGCCTCGGCCGGCGCCGCTTGGGCCTGTTGGGCCTGGGCATTGGCCTTGTTGGCACCGGCCTTGGAGCCCATATAGGCCACCCCGCCGATGGCGGCCATCCGGAGGAGGGGGCTTCTGCGCATCATCATGGCTATGCCTCGTCGACGTCGAGGTCGACGCCCAGGGCAAAGGCGATCTCAGCGGCGGCGGCCACAACCCGGACGTTCCCGACGGTCGGGCCGACGGCAACCAGGACACCGAGGATCTCGTCGGCGGTGACGCCGGAGTCGAGGGCGAGGCCGATCTGCCAGACGTACGAGGCCGGAGACGCATCGGCGGCGACGAGCGCAGCGATGTTGACCAGTGCGTAGGTCCTGGCGTCGAGGCCGGAGGACACCTGGTTGTCGACCCGGGCAAAGAGGAGACCCTCGAGGGCCTCGGCGTCGTGTTGGGCCACGCTTCGGAACAGATCATGGGTATCGGATTCAGTGGGCATGGGGTGGCCTCCAAAGGGGCGATAGGTATGCCTCGGAATTAGGTGTCGACACCGGGCGATTGCACTCTAACCAGCCCTGTCGTTTCGTCAAGTCGCAGGGTCGGATCTCCAGGCCCCCTCAACGTCCTGTGACCCCACTGTCTCGATCCCGCCAGTGCCCAGGGTTCAATTCCGAGCTTCTCCGAGGGCTGTGAACCGTATCGAAGTGGCCCGAACCAGGCGCGTCGTCGACCGCGGCCATGAGCAAGCGCCACAATGGTGTTCATGGTGCAACGGAGTGGGCTGCAGATCGCCCCGATCTGGCCCCTCGTTGGCAGGGATCACGAGCTTGAGACTCTCGGCGCCGCCCTCGACGACCCGGCCTGTCATGGGGTGGGGCTCATCGGCGCGGCCGGCGCGGGCAAGACCAGGCTGGCCAGCGCGGTCGGAGACCTTGCCGCCAGCCGGGGGATGACGGTGGTGACGGTCCGGGCGACAGAGACGGCGTCGGCCATCCCCTTTGCCGCCCTCACCCCGCTCCTGCTCGAGCTGGGGGTCAACCCCGAGCTGTCCGAATTGCCGGTTCATGCCATCGTCCATGCCTTCGAAGCCCACCGACACGCAGGGCGCTTGGTCCTCATCATCGACGACGTTTCCAACCTTGACGGTTCGTCGAGTGCCGTTGTCGATCAACTTGCCGGCGCTCCTGGTGCCTTTCTCGTATTGACCGTCCGAGAGGGTTCGAGGGACCCGGGGCCGGGGCTCAGCCTGTGGAAGGACGACCATGTGCGCCGCATGCAGATCGGGCCGATCGCCGGGACCGATCTGTCCGCGCTGGTGCGCCTTGTCCTGGGGGGACCCGTGGATGGCGCGTCACTACGGACCTTGACCGACGCGTGCCAGGGAAATCTGTTGCTCCTCCGTGAGTACCTCCTGGGGTTGCTCGAAGCAGGGATCCTGGCCACCCATCACGGAATCTGGCGTCTGACCGGATCGCTGGCTGACTCGCCTCGTCTGCTCGGACTGATCGATCACCGTCTGCACGGGGTGACGACCGTCCAGCGCCAGGTACTCGAGCTCATCGCCCTCGGGGAACCCCTCGACGCCGGGCATGTCAGCGACATGGCCCTTCCCGATGTCGTCGAGGGGCTCGAACGCAGTGGGTTCATCGAGTCCGTACTGGTGAACGGGGCCGTGGACATTCGCTTCACCCACCCCCTCTACGCAGAGATCCTCCGCGCCCAGCTGACCCCTGTCCGCAGGGTCAGTCTCTATGGGTTGCTGGCCGACGCGCTGGAACAGGCGGGCACCCTTCGTCCCGACCAGACCCTGAGGGTCGCCGTCTGGCGCCTGGAAGCAGGAGGCGGCGATACCTCCCTCATGATTGCCGGAGCCAGGGTCGCCCTCCATCTCACCGACTTCCGTCTGGCCACGCGCCTGGCTCGGGCGGCGTGGGAGGCGTCCGGCTCCGTCGAGGCGGCCATTCTCCTCGCCGACTCCCTTGACCGTCTCGGTCACAGTGAGGAAGTCGAGCAGGTGATCCGAGACACCTATCCGGCGGCCGAGACCGACCCGGACATCGCGGCATTGGCCGTGCGGCATGCTTCTGCCCTCTATCGGTGGCCTGATCGCACCGAAGAAGCCGACGACATGTTGGTCGAGGCGGCGGCGCGGGTCCAGGACCCATCGTGTCGGCGGTTGATCGAGGCACAGCGATGCGCGCTCCTCGTTCGCTCCGGTGACGTAGCCAGGGCCATTGCCCTCCTGGATCCGCTCCTCGACGTTCGCAACGACGCGGCCTATGTGCAGGCCAGCATCAATGTGGGCATCGCCCTTGCTCTCGCCGGCCGCGGTGATGAGGCCATTCGCCGGCTCGATGAGCTCGCCGATGCGTTTCAGGCCGTCGGGGTGCGGCTACCCCCGCTGTGGGCGGCCACCGCCACCGTCACTCGTGTCTACGCCCTGGTTGAGACGGGCCGCCTTTCTGAGGCGCGTGAGCTGGTGGAGTCGAAATACCACCGAGCCCTGCGGGGAGACAACCCCAGTGACATTGCCTGGCTGGGCTCGTTCTTTGCCGTGGTGCTCGTAGCCCAGGGGCACCTGCAGACGGCCGAACCCATGTTGCGCGAAGCGAGCGCTCTGTTCGGAGAGATGGGCCACCCCGGGGAACGGTGGGGGCTTGCCGGTATCGCCTTGGTGGCCGGCCAGATGGGGCAGGCCTCCGCGGCCGCCGATGCGGTGGTGGCGCTGGAGGCTGTCACCCCATCCGCATGGGCCATGATGGACATGTTCGAGCACCGAGGCAGAGCTTGGGCCGCGGCGGCCGCCGGCGATCTGGCCGCGGCGCAGGCGACGCTGTGGGGTCTGGGGGCGTCGGCGACGAAGGGGGGGCAGTGGGCCTCGGTGGTCGCGGCCCTTCATGACCTCGTCCGCATCGACGAGGATCACCAGGCGGCACGCCAGCTCGTGGAGTTGGAATCCCGCGTCGACGGATCGCTCATGAGCGCCCGGGCCGCGTACGCCCGCGCCGTGCTGGCCCAGGACCCGATCGTGGCCGCCGATGCCGCCGAGCAGTTCGAGCGTTGTGGCGCTCTCCTCTTTGCCGCCGAGGCGGCATCGCTGGAAGAGCGCTATGCGATCGACGCCGGCCTGCATCACCGAGCGGCCGAGGCGAGTCGCACATCGACCCGGCTGCTGGCCCAGTGTGGCGGAGCCCGAACCCCGCCTCTCGCTTCGACCGGCGACGCCATTCGCCTGTCGCCGCGTGAACGGGAGATCGCCCTCATGGCGGCGCAAGGGGTTACCAACCGGGCCATCGCCGACAAACTGGTGCTTTCCAAGCGAACGGTGGAGAACCACCTGCAGCGGGTGTACACCAAGTGCGGTGTTTCGGGGCGGGCTGGGCTGGCCTCGGTGCTCGGGCATCCGAACGAGGACCAGGACGCTCGGTCCTAGCCCTTCCCGAGGTGCGCCCGTTCCCACGGCGCTGCGCACCGCTCGGGGGCAGCGTCGCCTAGCGGCGTTCACTGAGTCGGGCTGAGTACGGCTCCCATCTGCAATTGAGTATGGCCGTACTCAATCGCTTTCGGCGCCCAGTGGTCACACTCGAAGGAGTAGTCGACGTCCCTCCGAACGAAAGATGCGATGTGAAGGTTCGCGCCACCAGCGACTGTGCTGCCCCAGGCGACCAGGTACCGCCACGAACAGTGGCGACAGAGCCAAGTGGCGCCGGTCCTCGGACGGTTCGTCCTCGCCGTTCTTTCGGTTCCCGACAGGGTGCCCTGCATCCGCCGGATGGGCGTCGCCAGTTCGGCTCCGGGTGGTTGCCCACAATCGTGGCTGATCGCCACGGTCCCCGACTCCACGATCCACGCAGGTTGTGGGGCGTGGAGCCGGGGACTCTGTCCCCGTCCTTCGAGGGTGAGGCTGCTGGCCGTCCGATCCCTTGCCCGTCGTCGGCGTCATCTCTGACCACGTTGGCCCGCGGGGCGGCCACCGCTGCTGTCCACAGTGTCCCAACCCGTTTGAACAAGCGAGCGCGCAACGAGCGTTGCATCTGTGCTCAACCCAGAAACAGGAAGTGAGCGTCATGACCACCAACAGTGCTTTCTCCCGTCGTGGTAATCAGCACCCTCTCGGGGCTGCGACTGCGACCGGCCTGCCCCGAAGGGTCGCATCGGTACTGATGGGACTGGTCATAGCCGCGGCCATGACGATGGTCTCCTTGGGGACCGTGTTCGCCGCCGCTTCTCCCGCTGCTGCCACCCAACCCGGCCCCACCTGGCCCGTTCTCACCGCCAACGCCGATGGCACGGTGAGCGACGTCGGACCGTCCGGCACCGTCACCCTCAACGTGGGAGGCGGCGCTGACTTCGTTGCCGTCACCCCCGACGGCAAGTACGCCTATGTGGCCATCTACAACAATCCGGGCACGGTCAGAGTGATCGACGGGGCCAACACGGCCAATCCCACCGTCTCGCCCACCGTGCTGGATGTTGGTATCGACCCGGTTACGGTAGCGATCACCCCCGATGGCCAGTACGCCTACGTCGTCAACGATCAACCGAATGGCACGGTCAGCGTGATCTCGGGGGCCGACTCGGCCAATCCCACGGTGTCGGCCACCACCTTGCATGTCGGAGGCGATCCCAACGGCTTGGCCATCGCCCCCGACGGCCAACATGCATTCGTGACAAATTTCGCCGGCACCACGGTCAGCGTCATCAACTTGCCCGAAACGGCCAACCCTACGGTGTCAGCCTTCACCTTGCCCGTCGGTGACAGCCCGATCGCGATGGCCATCACCCCCGATGGCAAGTACGGCTACGTGACCAACTTCGGCGCCGGTACGGTCAGCGTCATCGACGGCATCAACACGGCCAATCCCAGCGTGTCGGCCACCACTCTGACCGTCGGATCCGGCCCCAACGGGGTGGCCATCACTCCCGACGGCCAGCGCGCCTACGTGGTCAACTCGCACAACACCACGGTGAGCGTGATCGACGGGGCCGACACGGCCAACCCCACGGTGTCGGCCACTGCGTTGGCGTTGCCCAGCGCGGCCGAAGGGGTGGCGATCGCCCCCGACGGCCAGCAGGCCTACGTGACCATGTACGACACCCCGGGTACGGTCAGCGTGATCGACGGGGCCAGCTCGGCCAATCCCACGGTGTCGCCCTCCACCCTGGCCGTGGGCGACAAGCCGAACGGGGTGGCGGTCCTCCCCGACCAGGCCCCGGTGGCGATCCTCACCGTCGACTCCGGTAACGCCGGGACTCCCTCTCTCTTCTTCAGCTTGGGCTCGACCGTGGCCTATGGCACCATCGCCTCGTATGCGTGGGACTTCGGGGACGGGTCCACCTCCATCACCACCAGTCCGAACACCACCCACATCTACGCCGTCTCTGGTTCCTACACCCCCTCGGTCACCGAGACCGACTCGGCCGGCACCTCGACCAGTCAGGTCTTCACCGGTCAGACGATGAGCAACAACGGCGGCCCGTCGGCCGTCTCCTCGCTGTCGTTCTTCGTGCCGCCGGCCGTTACGCCGCCACCACCACCGCCGCCGACCGTCGGTTACTGGGAAGTGGCGTCTGACGGCGGGGTGTTCTCCTTCGGAAATGCCGGCTTCTACGGCTCCATGGGAGGCCAGCACCTGAACAGGCCCATGGTCGGCATGGCCTCGACCCCTGATCTGGGCGGCTACTGGGAGGTGGCGGCCGACGGCGGGGTGTTCTCCTTCGGGGACGCCAACTTCCAGGGCTCCATGGGCGGCAAGCACCTCAATAGGCACATGGTCGGCATGGCCTCGACCCCCGACGGGGGTGGCTACTGGGAAGTGGCGTCCGACGGCGGGGTGTTCTCCTTCGGGGATGCCAACTTCCACGGGTCCAAGGGCGGTCAGCACCTGAACAGGCCCATCGTGGGCATGGCCGCCACCTCGGACGGCCAGGGCTACTGGCTGGTGGCCAGCGACGGCGGGGTGTTCTCCTTCGGCAGCGTCGGGTTCCACGGCTCGATGGGCGGCATCCCCCTCAACAAGCCCATCGTCGGTATCGCCTCGACCCCCGATGGGGGTGGCTACTGGGAGGTGGCATCCGACGGCGGGGTGTTCTCCTTCGGGGACGCCAACTTCCAGGGCTCCATGGGCGGCCAGGCCCTCAGCGCACCCATGGTGGGCATCATCGCCACCCCGGACGGGCAGGGCTACTGGCTGATCGGGGCCGATGGCGCAGCGTTCCCGTTCGGGACCGCCACCCAGGGATCCATGGGCGGGATGCCTCTCAACGCTCCAATCGTGGGCGGCACCCTCTAAGGACGGATCGACCCCGTACCTTCTCGCTCCTCAACCGGCTCCGGCGAGCCTCGATGTTGCAACACCCTCGCTGGGGCCGGCTGAGCGCCGATCGGGTCCCGTTCTTGGTCGAGATGGAGCCGGGCTTCGCCCGTGCGGTTCGCCGGCCGGTGGCGGCTCACGAGGGTTCGGGGCCACCCACCCGCGACCGGTCCGGCTCGATCGGCACGGCCTGGACTACGGGGTCGTCCTTCAAGAACTGGATCCCCGCTCGCTGCGCCTTTCTGACGCGAGGCGTGGGCACGCCGAGCAGATAGAGCGACCCATCGGCGATACTGGTCGAGACGAGGGGGTCGCCCCGGACCGACGCGTTGGCGGTAATCACGCTCTCGACCAGACCGAAGACCAGATCGGAGCCCAAGGGGAGGGCGTCGACGGAAAACACGCCGGCCTCGACTCCTTCGGTGACCTGGAGACGGTAGAAATCGAATAGAGCCTCCCGCCGACGCCAGAACCAGCCAAATTGCGGCGCCCGTACCTCGGGGAGCAATTGGAGAGCGCCCAGGTTGTGGGGACCAGCGCACAAGTTGGAAACATCGCACTTCGCCACCGCCCACAGCGCGGCCTCAGGCCCGAGATCCGCTTGTCGGAGCCGCGTCGTGAGATCGAGCGTCGGGCGGAGCGTCTGGTCGAGTAGTTCCACCAGGATGAGCTCTTTGCGGGCGTAGTAGTGGAACAACGACGCCTGTCGCAGGCCCACGGCCTGGGCGATGGCCCGGGTCGAGGTGGCCGTATAGCCGGCGGTGCCGAAAAGATCAGCGGCAGCCCGAAGTATCTCTTCTCGTGGATCACCCGAGGAGAGACGAGGAGCTGCTCGTGGACGGCCAACCGGACTCATGTGAAGAGCACGTTAATCAGCCTCAATTCCCTTTGTTTCTATTACACGATAGATAATGATCGGGGCATGGGAGACCATCCACACGCCGCACCGATCCGTTCGGCCGATTCCCTGGGAACAGAGACCCCGGAGGGAGCCCGGGCCCATGCCCGCGGCCAAGCGGGGATCGTCGTCGAGCACATGCCGACCCTTCCGGCATCCGACTACGCGGCGCCTCCCCCCGATGTGGATCCCAACCGGCTGGTGTGGGCGGAACGAATCGCCGGGGGCGGGTACACGCACCGCCGGGTGGCGGCAGGGACCACCATCCGCCTGCATGATCTCGAGGGTGACGCGTGCGCCCACGTCCTGCTCTTTCGGGACGGCCAGCCCTGGGAGCGCCTGAACGTGGCCGACACCATCAAGCTGCAGTGGCAGGCCTACCTGGGATCGGGTCAGCTCTTTCTGTCCGACCAGGGACGGGTACTGGCCAGCATCGTGTCAGATACATCAGGGCGCCACGATGTCCTCTGCGGCGCCTCCAGTCGACTGCGGAACGAGCATCGCTATGGGGCGGGAGGCGCAGCCACGCCGAGCCCCGCCGGACGTGAGCTCCTCCTGGTGGCCGCAGCCAAGCACGGGCTGGGCCCCCGGGACCTCCCGCCCAGCCTCTCGTTCTTCAAGGGGGTTCGAGTCGACGCCGAATCAGGGGCGCTGCGGTGGACGGGATCAGAAGGGACCCCGTCCACGGTGGAGATTCGGGCCGAGCTGCCCCTCTTGGTGTTGGTGGCCAACACCGCCCATCCCCTGGATCCTCGGAGCAAGTGGGCCTGCGGCAGCCTCGAGGTACTGGCGTGGTCGGGTCGACCTACCGAGCGGGGATCATGGCCGGCCTCGGCCTCTCCCGAGGCCGAGCGGGCCTTCCTCAACAACCATGAGGACATCGCAGGCACCGACACAGTCGCCGACACGGTGGGACGGCCATGATGGCGCTCAGGAACGACCTTGTCGCCGCCCGGGCCCCGTGGTCGGGTGTAGTCCCTGCCGGCGGGACGCTCGAAGTGATCGACCTCGAGGAAAACCAGGCCGTCGACTGTCTCTTCTATCTGGCCGACAACACCGCCGAGCGCTACAGCGCCCCCGAGACCCTCACCTGGCAGGGTTCGATCTACCTCGGGGTGGGAAGCGTCCTGCGATCCGACACCGGTCGTCCCCTGTTGACGGTGATCGCCGATGGTGTCGGCCGG
>DATMMO010000307.1:0-13052 GCA_035569695.1 Acidimicrobiales bacterium
GGCCGGGGACTGGCAGGAGGCCCGATCGCTCGGTGCCTTCAGCTTGGTCGGCTGCACCGTGTCCCCGGCCTTCGAGTTCAGCGGGTTCGAGCTGGCCGACTCCGACGGGCCGGCAACCTAATCCAGACGAGGCCCCTCCGGGGAGGCCGATCGCTCGTGGATCGCGTTCCGTACGGCGTGGAACAGGCCGGTATCCCGAGCACCGATGAGCTCCCAGGCCCGAGCGATGCCCACCAGGAAGAAGACCACGGTGAGGATGGACAGCGTTCTGATGTGCGACTGCTGGTCAGGTTGTCCAGACAGCTGCACGCCCACCACGAACTGGTACGTGAACACCACGCCCTGGACGGCGAGCATCCGGACCTGGCGTCGACGGTGAGTGATCCCCTCGGCCCGCACGAGCACGATCCCCAGGGCCACGCACGAGGCGAATCCGGTGGCCGCCACCGACATGGTCGGTGTAGCCAGGGAGATACCGGGGATGAGGGCGAACAACGCCAACACCAGGGCGTCGGTGAGAGCCGAGAACGCCACCCCCGCCCGGATGTCGAGCTCGACGCGCTGCTGGCGGTTCGATGCACTGGGCGCCACGGAGATGGCCACGAAGAGCAGGCCGATGAGCGCCCCGGCAACGCCGGCGCTGGCGGCAAAGAAGGCGGAGAAGCTGGAGGGAACCAACGGAACCGAATCCCCGCTCAGGTCCGATGGCCGTGAGCCGGATGGTGTCTCATGGGATGCTCGATTCTCGGGTGCGGGCTGGACGAGGTCCGACAATGTGACTGGACTGGAGCGTCGCGGGCCCGACTCCGGGTTGTCGTCGGTGGGACAGCGTCACCATATCGACGAATGACCGTCGTATGGCGAAGCGAGTTCGGCGGTCCGGCCCATGCCCTTCCGGCGCATGCTTGCCCAGCGGCGAGTGGTCGCCGTCTTGACCGGCAGCCATGATGGACCCATGGCACGTTCCGCACTGTTGGTCATGGACATCCAAAACGGCATCGTCGAACGCGTTCCCGATGGCGCCGAGTCGCTGCTCGCTGCGTTGGACCGCACCATGAAGACCGCTCGCCGCGCCGGTATTCCGGTGATCTACGTCCGAGTGGCCTTCCGCCCCGGCGGGACCGAGATCAGCCGGAACAATAAGAGCTTCTCGGCCATCGGAAGGGCTGGGGGGATGGGCCTGGACGACCCGGCCACCCAGATCCACCCCGCCGTGGCCCCTGCGCCCGACGACATCGTGGTGGTCAAGAAGCGGGTGAGCGCGTTTGCGGGCAGCGATCTCGATGTGGTGCTGCGATCCCTGGAGGTCGACTCGCTCGTGCTGACCGGCATCGCCACCAGTGGGGTGGTGCTGTCCACGCTCCGACAGGCGGCCGACTTGGACTACCAGCTGACCGTTCTCCACGACGGGTGCGCCGACGCCGATCCCGAGGTCCATCGGGTCCTGCTGGACAAGGTGTTCCCCCGACAGGCGTCAGTGTTGAGCGTCGGTGAATGGATCGAGCAATTCTGACTCGTGGTCGTCCGGATAGCCGCGCCGCCGAACCGGCTTAGGGGATGAGGACGATCTTGCCTTGCGTGTGCCGCTTCTCCAGCTCGGTGTAGGCCGCTCGCACCTGGTCCAGGGGGTAGGTGGCGGCGATGGGGACGGTGATCCGACCCGATGCCACCAGATCCACCATTTCGGCCAGGACATCACTGCTCGAGGCGCTCGAGCTGCCTTCCGTCTTCACCCCGTACTCCTCGGCGGCCTGGAAGGCGATGACGGTATCGACGCGTTCGGGTTGCACGCCGAGGTCGATGGCCAGTTTGACGTAGTCCGGTCCGAACGTGTCGATGAAGGCGTCCACGCCCGAGGGGGCAGCAGCCCGGATGCGCTCGATGAGGCCGTCGCCATAGGCCACGGGCGTGACCCCGACGGAGGAGAGCCAGGCATGGTGGGGCTCCGAGGCGATGCCGATGACCGTTGCCCCTCGGACCTCGAGCAGCTGCACGGTGATCGACCCGACACCGCCGGCCGCGGCCGACACCACGACCGTGTCGCCCGGACCGGCTCCGACGGCACGCACCGCGGCGTAGGCGGTCACACCGGCCACGAACAGCGAGCCGGCCACCGTCCAGTCCACGGAGGCGGGCTTGGCCACCAGGTGGTCGGCCGGGACCGGGACGTACTCGGCTTGGCTCGCCCGCCGGTCGGTCCACCCCAAGACCTCGTCTCCGACGGCGAACCCCTCGACGCCCTCGCCCACCTGGTCGATGACACCAGCGAGGTCGGTGCCCTGGCCCGAGGGGAAGGTGGCCGGGAACAGGGAGTCGAGGAAGCCCTGGCGGATCGAGGCCTCCCCGGGATTGGTCCCGGCTGCTTTGACCGCGACCACTACCTCACCGGGTGGAGGGTCGGGCACGTCGACCTCGGCGACCTCAAGGAGCTGTACCCCGCCGTAGTGGTCGAACCTGACTGCTCGGCCCTGTCTGGTCATCTCCGGCCCCTTTCTGCTGCGGTCCTGCTGCCATGGCCGCCACCACTCGTCCCACAGCACTACAACGCGCCGCCCGGCCGATTTGTGCCCCGGCCGGGACACGTGCGACCGGACGGATGCAACCGTGCCAATACTCCCAGGTGCCGGAACTCACCGGGCCCGGCAACATCTCGCGGTCTAACCGGTCAGAAAAGGGCACCCAGCGAGGATTGCTGTTTCGTAGCGATTAACATCCGCCCCGAGTCCGAGACGTTCAACGAAGGGTGTGTCATGGCAGAGATCGGGTACGACGGAAAAGTGGCGATCGTCACCGGCGCGGGAGGCGGATTGGGCCGTGAGCACGCCCTCGAGCTGGCCCGACGTGGCGCTCGGATTGTCGTGAACGACCTGGGCGGATCGGTGCACGGAGAGGGTGGGGGCGAAGGTCCAGCTCACACCACGGCCAAGGAGATCGAGAGCCTGGGCGGCGAAGCGGTGGCCGACATCAACAGTGTGGCCACCACTGAGGGTGGCCAGGCCATCGTGCAGACGGCGCTCGAAGCCTTCGGCGGCCTGGACATCCTGGTCAACAACGCCGGCATCCTCCGGGACAAGTCGTTTCACAACATGACCCCCGACCTCGTCGCCGCCGTCCTCGATGTCCACCTGCGGGGCGCCTTCAACGTCACCCAGCCTGCCTATGTCCACATGCGGGAAAAGGGGTACGGGCGCATCATCAACACGTCGTCCAACTCCGGCATCCTGGGCAACTTCGGCCAAGCCAACTACGGGGCAGCCAAGATGGGTCTGGTCGGACTCACCCGGGTCCTGGCCATCGAGGGACGCAGGTACAACATCAAGGCCAACGCCATCGCTCCCGTGGCCTTCACCCGCATGACCGAAGAGCTGTTCGGAGCGGGGCTGGGCGAGAAGCTCGATCCCAAGCTCGTCACCCCCCTGGTGTGCTGGCTCGCCTCCGACGAGGTCGATGTCAGCGGTGAGGTGTACTCGGCGGCCGGCGGCGTGGTCGCTCGCTTCTTCATCGGGTTGACGCCCGGCTACTACAACGCCGAGCTCACCGTGGAGGACGTGCGCGACCACTGGACCGAGATTCGCGACGAGAAGGGCTACATCGTTCCCGAGGACTCGAGCGCCGAGATCCAGAAGCTCGCGGCCATCCTCGGGGGGGAATAGCCCGGGTCCGCTCGGCCCGGGCTACCAGGGGGGTTGTCTTCTACTCCTCGGAGACGAGGTCGCCCTCGTTCAGATCCAGCGCATCGGTCAGATCGACGGAGTCCAGGGCCAAGAGCGAATCCAGTTGGGCGGCAAGATCCTTGATCTCGTCGGCCTCGTAATAACTGCGGTTCAGCGTCAAGGTCAGCTGCTGCTGCACCATGGCCAGCGCCTCTTCGGCTGCGGCCGCCGCGTCGTAGACCGAGAACAGCCTGGCCTGCATGGCCTGAGCCGACACGTAGCGGGTTCCTCTGGTCTCCGCCTCGACGGGAAGCGAGCGGAGCAGGTCCCCAGGAGTCGGGGTCCCATCGTGGGCCGTGGTCTCGGGCGAATCTGGCTGCTCGCCATCAACCTGCTCGGGACCAACCTGCTCATTATCGTTCTGCTTCATCATCTGTCTCCCTCCACGTGCTCGGTCCGGCGTGTCGGAAATCCTCCGCATACCGGGGTCAACACCGAATTGTCCGGTCATGTTCCACGATCGGGAAGAGTCGTCCACGTATGTCCGATGTGCCCACGTCACACGATTCCATGCCCGTCGGTGTACGGTTAGCTCGGACCACGTGGGCGATTGCGGTCTCGGGGGGGAATCATGGTGTCTATCACCCGCCGTCAATTCTTGACGGCCGCTACCGGAGCAGGCGCGCTCGTCGCCTTTGGTGCGAGCACGCCATCGGCCGGCGCCGCCACCAAGACTCCGGCCAAGGCCAAGAAACCGGTCCGCACCGGGGGAATCACCGATCCCGCGAAGGCCCCCTTCGACACCGTCGTCGTCTTGATGATGGAGAATCGATCCTTCGACCATCTGCTGGGTTGGATGCCCGGGGTGAACGGGAAGCAAGCCGGGTTGAAATACCCCGATCTGCAGGGGAAGCCGGCCCGCACTGCGCCATTGGGGAACAACACCCAGGCCTGCGGGGACAAGGACCCCGCCCACGACTGGCAATCGGTGGCCAAGCAGTACAACAACGGCAAGTGCGATGGCTGGCTCAAGACCCAGACCACCGGCGACCATTTCCCCATCGGGTATTACGAGAAGGCCCAAGTGCCGATCCTGGGCGCACTGGCCAGCAACTACACGCTGTTCGACAACTACCACTGTTCGCTCATGGCCGCCACCTGGCCCAATCGGTTCTACCAGCTGAGTGCGGCTACCGACGTGGATCAGACCGGGGTCTTTCCGGGCCCCGAAGGTACGCGCCCGTGCCACCTCGACCTGGCCATCTTCGACCGGACCCAAGCGGCCGGACTGACGGCGGGCTACTACACCTGGGGGGAGCCGATGACCGAGCTCTATGCCTCCAAGAAGTACGACTCCATCACGTACCCGAAGGACCAGTTCTTCGCCCAGGCCAAGGCCGGGACCCTTCCCAACGTCACGTTCATCGATCCCGACTACACCACCATCTCCGAGTTCACCGGCACGTCCAACGACTATCACCCCCACGGCAACATCTTGGCCGGGGAGGGCTATCTGCGGGACGTCCACAACGCCCTCAAGGCCGGCCCCCAGTGGGACCGCACCGTGTTCGTCCTCAACTTCGACGAGCACGGTGGCTTCTACGACCACGTGAAGCCCCCGACGGTGGTCGACAACAACGTGAACCCCAATCCCGGCCCACACCCCAACTACTCCCGTTTGGGATTCCGGGTGCCGGCCATTGCCATGGGCCCCTTCGCCCCGAAGAAGATCGAGACGGCCGGACCCTACGAGCACTGCTCGGTGCTGAACATGATCGAGTGGCGCTGGGGGCTGAAGCCGATGACCGCCCGCGATGCCAATGCCAAGAACCTGGCCGACGCCCTCGACTTCACCACCCGACGCAAGGCCGTCACCCTGCCGGCCTTCGAACCGCCGACTCCTCCCGTGGCCTGTCCCAATCCCAGTGTGGCGCTGTCCTGAGCCGGTGAGGGCCACCGACCAGTCCCCCTGACCAGGCAACCTGGCCAGGGGAGCTCGATCAGCGGGAGATGCCCTTGTAGCTGCTGGGGAAGAATCCGTTGGGATTGCAAACGAAGCCGGTCTTGGGATCGGGGCTGATCCGACTCCAATTCCCGTTCTCGTACTGGGCCACGAGCCAGCACTGTCCGGGGATCTTCTGGGCCGGGTTCTGGGTGGACTCGAGGCCGTCGGCGTTGAACGACGTGATCTTGTTCAGCTGGGCGGCGAGGCTGGCCCGGGTGGGATTGGCCCCGGCCGCCTTGAGGGCCTGGACGAACAGCTGCGCGTTCATCCAGGCATCGACGGTGTACACGTCGAGCTGGGTCTGGGGGTCCACCTTCTTGGCCCACTTGTCGAAGAGGGCCACCGCCGGGACCGTTTTGGCGTCTTCGCCCCGGTACAGGGCGGTCGTCCCCGTGAAGAGGGTGCCGTTACCGGCCGAACCGGGCTTGAAATCACTCTCATAGGCGTTGGCCCCGCTCAGCACCAGGGCGTTGAGGTTCTGCTGCTTCATCTCCTGGGCGATGGTGGCGATGTAGGTACCGATCTGGGTGGGCAGGAAGACCAGCTTCACCCCCACGCTCTTCATCTTGATGATGTCGGGCAGAAACGTGGTCTCGGTGTAGCTGGCGTCCCGGGAGTACAGCCACTTGTAGCCCAGGCTCTCGGTGAGGGCCCGATCGGTCTTCTCGACCGCCAACACCGACGCCGTGGTGTTGTCGCCGATCATCCCCACCGCCTTCACCGCGGCAGCGTTCTTCGACTTGAGCCACTTGTAGGGACCGGTGATGTTCCCCCCAGTGACCATCGGGGCGGCCGAGTACAAGTTGGGGTCCACGTACAGGCTCGGGTTCAGAACCTCGGTGATAATGGGGAGCTTGTTGGCGTCGATGATCGGCTGTTCGGCGTTGTCGAGCAGCGAGAACCCTCCGACGATGGCGAAGTCGTTCTTGGCGATGCTCTGTGTGGCGTTGGCTATCGTTCCCGACGAGAAGGCGCTGTCATGGGCGTCGAGCACCAGCTTGCGTCCGTTGACCCCGCCCTGGCTGTTGATGTAGGCGAAGTAGGCCTCGGTCCCGATCTTGGACCCCTCGAACAACCCGGGCACCGGTGATGAGATGTCACTGATCGACCCCACGGTCACCGTCGTGGCCGTGACGCCCGGAGTCGGCGCCGCCGCGGCGGCGCTGGATCCTCCCCCGGTACCGGCCACGATGGCGCCGGCTCCGATGACCAGGGCCAGACCGCATCTCCCCAACTTGCTCTTGGAATACCTCATTACCCCCCCTTTTGTGTCACCCGGTTACACGCCGGGTGAACGTTTCCTATCTCTCAATCGGCGCGGACCTCGGTGCGAACGTGGTAGCGATCGGTGTAGTCGCGGAACTCCTCGGCCAGCCCCTCGTAGGTCCATCCGAAGTCGGCTGGGTCGTAGCGATGGTGGCCGAAGGCGTCCTTGGGCCGGTGCTCGAGGAAGGCCTCCATCCGTCGGGCGTGCAGGTCGCTGACCTCGCTGCCGAAGTGCTTGTAGAGGCCACGGACCGTCTCCAACGGATCGTCCATGAGCGATTCGTAGTGGAGGTGCTGGCACCACCCCGGCTCCGATTTCTCGTCGAAGGCCACGGCCGAGCCCAGGGCGAACGCACACTTGCGCTTCCATTCTTCGGCCGCCGGTCGCGGGTCGGTGCGTGACGTCAGGGGCCGCTGCCCGGCGTTGGCCAGGCTGGCCAGCGAGGTGATGACGGGACCGGGATCCCGATGGGTCCAGATGATGCGGGCGTCGGGATAGGCAGCGAGCAGGGCCTCGAGGTGCCACAGGTGGTTGGGGGTCTTCAGGATCCACCGGTCGGTGGGCTGGCGCGACTGCAGGGTCTGCAGGGCCAACCGGTGCTGGGCATAGGCCGGGGCCATGTCGGCCTGCTCGAGCCAACGGGCGTAGGTGGGCACATGGGCCTGGATCTCGAGGGCCAACGTGCGCAGGTCGTACAAGAACAGCGACACGCACTCCTGGGCCAGGGTGGCCCCGAAGGGATGCATGGCCTTCAGGGGAGGGTTGAGCTTCATCAGCCCGTCGAGCTCCTTGGCCGTCTGGGCGATACGGGGATCCTCGGCCGACTCCTCCAGCGTGGGCGGCGGGATCGGGTGGGCCGCCTCCCACTGGAGCAGGGGCCGGGCCATGGGATCGAGGCCCAGCAACATAGACAGCACGCTGGTGCCGGTGCGCGGCAGCCCGACGATGACCCACGGGCTGTCGATGCGTTCGTCGCGTACCTCGGGGTGGTCCGACGACCATCGCTGGAGGGCGATGCGATTGACCAGGGCCGAAGCCGTCATCTTGGCGATCAGCAGTCGGCCGAATGTCGTCAGGTCGGCTTCGCCGGCACAGGCCTCGAGGAATACCTCCAACGGCTCCCGGTAGCTGTCGCTGCCCAGATCACCGGAACCGGCCGTCTTCACTGCCGCGGCCACCACCGACGAGGGCTCCAGCGACGGGAGCGTGACCCCGAGGCGGGCCAGCCGAGCGCCGACCTGGTTGAGGGCGCGCAGCGGCGGGCTGCGCAGCTCGGAGTCGCGCCAGGTGTAGCTGGCCGCGGTCAACGAGCCACCTCGACGACGGTGCGGCCCAGCGAACGCCGTTCCTCGTGCTCATCCAGCGCGGCCCCCGCTTCCTCCATGGTCACCCGCCGACCCACATAGGGGCGGATACTTCCCTCAGCCGCCATGCGCAGGAGGTCGGCGTGGACCTCCTCGCCCACTGCTCGCCCGAACGGGTTGAAGCCGAACCGTCGCATGCCGGGATCGACCGATTCGGACCAGCCCAGCATCACGCCCACGATGTCGATGTTGCCGATGCAGGCCATCCGCAGGGGCCGGCCGGTCATGCCGTTTTCGTCGTCGTCGGCGAATCCCACCGCCAGGTAGCGGCCGCCGTGCGCCGTGCAGCGCCAGGAGCGCTCGACGAAGTCGCCCCCGGCCAGGTCGTAGACGACGTCAGCGCCGGCATCGCCGGTGGCCGCCAGCACGGCCTCGACGAAGTCCTCAGCGGTGTGGTCGATGACCAGATCGGCACCCAGTGAGGCGCACAGCGCTCCCTTGTCCGGGCCCCCGGCCACGGCGATGACCCGGGCGCCGACGGCCTTGCCCAGTTGGATGCCGGCCGTGCCCAGTCCGCTGGCGGCCGAATGGATCACGACGGTCTCGCCGGCGCGCAGCCGTCCCCGGCGGAACAGGGCCAGATGCGAGGTCTGGAAGGTGAGCAAAAAGGCGGTGGCCTCGGCATCGTCGAACTGCTCGGGGGCATCGAACACCGAGACGGTCGAGGCGATGGCATACTCGGCGATTCCACCCAGGGCGGTGTTGGTGATGGCCACCACCCGCTTGCCCACCCAGGTCTCTGCACCCTCGCCGGCGGCGTCGACCACCCCGCAGACATCCATGCCCAGGGTGAACGGCGGGGGAGTGGGCACCGACACCAGCTTCCCCCGGCATCGGTCGATGTCGTTGAAGTTGAGGGATGCCGCCGCCACCTTGACCCGTACCTCGCCCGGACCCGGTTCGGGTCGCTCGAGAGTGCGAACGGCCAGCACCGCTCCCGGCCGACCGTGCTCGGTCACCTGCAAGGCCCTCATGCTGCCCCCCTGCTGATACGTAAGACGCTTGAGGTTCAGTGTCTCACAGACGCATCGCTCGCGCCACTGATCCTGTCAGCAAATGCGGGCAGAAACCATGCGGCCAGCTGGCGGCGGATCTCCTCGGGCTGACGGCCGCCGTCGCCGGGCACCGCGGCATAGGAGATGAGAACGCGCAGGATCCAGTCGATGAGATCGGACATGTCCTGTTCCGATACCGAGCCGTCGGCCAGGGAGGAAGCCAGGAGCGGTCGGACGCCGACTTCGCCGATGTGACGGAGGGCCTCGACGTGGATGGCCTGGGTGGCTGCCCACGCCGCCGAGTCGCCGCCGAACACGGCGGCGTGCACCGGTCGCTGACCGATCTGCTCGATGGCGAACATCATCCCCTCGAGAATGCGTTCGACCGGGTCCGTCACCGGGGCGAGGTGCAGGTCGGCGTCGGCGGCCATGGCGGCCGACTCACGGGCCAGGACGGCCAGGAAGATCGCCTCATGGCTGCCGAACCGGCGGTAGAGGGTGGCCCGGGAGATCCCCACCCCCTGGGCGATGTCAGCCGCCGTGGTCTTGGCCACCCCGAAACGCAGATAGCAGGACGCGGCCGCGTCCAGCACCGCATCCGAGTCGATGCCGGGATGGCGCTGCTGGGACATGGGACTCCTTGAAGGGGTCGACGGCCGTTGCCTGTCCGGGCCTGGGCCGATCAACCGTTACCAGGGGAAGGCTAGCCGTTGAGACAAGATCTAATATAGTCTCGTGTCTTAACCCCCTGACCAGAGCGGCCGACGAGGAGCTATGGTGCCAGCCATCGAGCCAGTGGAAGAAGTTCGAACCGATCCAGCTGAACACGATGCCGCCGCCGACCTGGCCGGGCGAGCGGGAGCGGTACTCCTGGACCTCGAGTCCCAGTCGCAGCACTCGGGGCGGGCCCTCAGCAACGAGGGGGACCGCCGTTCCCACCAGTTCCTGATGGCCGAGCTGGCCAGCCGTTTCCCTCATGATCCCGTCCGGTCGGAAGAGGGTCACGACTCACCCGGGGGCGATCGGCTGTGGATCATCGACCCCCTGGACGGTTCCCGGGAGTACGGCGAGAGGCGAGAGGACTGGGCCGTCCACGTGGCCCTGTCCCTGGAGGGCCGTCCGGCCGTCGGCGCTATTTCCCTCCCCGCCCGGGGGATCGTGCTGGGGACGTCGGCACCCCCACCGTTGGCCGAGGCGGCCCCGGTGCCTCGTCTCGTGATCAGCCGATCGAGGCCGCCGGCCGTGGTCACCCAGGTGGCCGAGCGGCTGGGCGCCACCATCGTCCCCATGGGCTCGGCCGGAGCAAAGATCGCCGCGGTGATACTCGGCGATGCGGAGATCTACGTCCACGCCGGAGGGCAGTACGAGTGGGACTCGGCGGCACCGGTGGCCGTAGCCCTCGCCACCGGGTTGCACGCCAGTCGCGTCGACGGCTCGCCGTTGCGCTACGGCCTGCCCGACCCGTGGCTCCCCGATCTGGTGGTGTGCCATCCCTCGTTGGCCGGACCGGCGCTGGCTGCGCTGGCCGGGCGGGGATGAGTCCATGGTGAAGCAGCTGACCCACCTCGAGCAGCTCGAGGCCGAGTCCATCCAGATCATCCGTGAGGCGGTGGCCGAGAGCGACCGACCGGTGATGCTCTATTCCATCGGCAAGGACAGCGCAGTGATGCTCCACCTGGCCATGAAGGCCTTCGCCCCGGCCAAGCCGCCCTTTCCCCTCCTGCATGTCGATACCACCTGGAAATTCCAGGCCATGTACGCCTTCCGGGACGCCCTGGTCGAGAAGCTGGGCCTCGACCTCATCGTCCACCGCAACGAGGAGTGCGTCGAGCGCGGCATCAACCCCTTCGATCACGGCTCGGCCCTCCACACCGACATGTGGAAGACACAGGGGCTGAAGCAGGCGCTCGATCGCTACGGTTTCGACGCCGCCTTCGGTGGGGCTCGGCGGGACGAGGAGAAGTCTCGGGCCAAAGAGCGCATCTTCTCCCTCCGCTCCGAACAGCACCGATGGGACCCCAAGCTCCAACGTCCGGAGCTGTGGCACCTCTACAACGTCCGTCGGAACAACGGCGAGAGCATGCGGGTCTTCCCCCTCTCCAACTGGACCGAGCTCGACATTTGGCAGTTCATCTACCGAGAGGAGATCCCCATCGTCCCCCTCTATCTGGCCGCGCTGCGACCGGTGGTGGAGCGGGACGGGACGCTCATCATGGTCGACGACGAACGGATGCGGCTGAACCCCGGGGAGACCCCGATGCTGAAGAGCGTGCGTTTCCGCACCCTGGGCTGCTACCCCCTCACCGGAGCGATCGAGAGCGAGGCGGACACCCTGGCCAAGGTCATCCAGGAGATGCTGCTGACCGCCACCTCGGAACGCCAGGGGCGGGTCATCGACCACGACTCGAGTGGCTCCATGGAACGCAAGAAGCAAGAGGGCTATTTCTGATGGCTCATGCTCCGGGCGACCTCGCCATCGGCAACATCGATGACTACCTGGACGCCCATGAGCGCAAATCGATGCTCCGGTTCATCACCTGTGGCAGCGTGGACGACGGGAAGAGCACGCTCATCGGTCGGCTCTTGTACGAGTCGAAGCTGATCTTCGAGGATCACCTGACTGCGCTGGAGGCCGACTCCCGGACCATCGGCACCCAAGGGGGCGAGCTCGACTTCGCCCTCCTGGTCGATGGGCTGGCGGCCGAACGGGAACAGGGCATCACCATCGACGTGGCCTACCGTTTCTTCTCCACCGAGGCCCGCAAGTTCATCGTGGCCGATACGCCAGGCCACGAGCAGTACACCCGGAACATGGTGACCGGGGCCTCGACGGCCGATCTGGCCGTGATCCTGATCGATGCTCGTCGAGGTGTCCTGACCCAGACCCGGCGTCACAGCTATCTGGTGTCGCTGCTCGGAATCAGGCACGTGGTGCTGGCCATCAACAAGCTCGACCTGTGCGACTACTCGGAGGTCGTGTTCCAGACCATCAGCGATGAGTACCGGTCCTTCGCCTCCGGGATCGGCCTGCAGGACGTGACCGCCATCCCCCTGTCGGCGCTGCGGGGCGACAACATCACCGAGCACAGTCCGCACACGCCGTGGTACTCGGGGCCGACCCTGATCGACCACCTGGAGACGGTGGAGATCGACGAAGCGGTCCAGGCCGAACCGTTTCGCATGCCCATCCAATGGGTGAACCGTCCCGATCACGACTTCCGCGGCTTTTGTGGTCGGGTGGTACGGGGCACCGTCCATCCCGGTGACCCGGTCCGCGCCCTACCCTCGGGGCGACGAACGTCGATCGCCCGCGTCATCCTGAACGGCAGTGACGTCGACGAGGGCGTGGCCGGCGAGTCGGTCACCCTCACCCTCACCGACGAGATCGACGTCAGCCGGGGCGACGTCCTGGCCTCGGAAGTCGATCCACCCGAGGTGGCCGATCAGTTCGAGGCCCACATCGTCTGGATGAGCGAGCACCCCATGCTCCCCGGGCGTCCCTACCTGCTCAAGATCGGTACCCGTACCGTCGGGGCCACGCTCGCCCATCCCAAGTACAAGGTGAACGTGAACACCATGGAGCACACGGCGGCGGCCACGCTCGACCTCAACGACATCGGGGTTGGCAACATCAACCTCGACCGGCCCATCGCCTTCGACCCCTACACCGAGAACCGCGAGATGGGCGGGTTCATCCTCATCGATCGTTTCGACAACGCCACGGTCGGGGCCGGGCTCTTGCACTTCGCCCTGAGACGGTCGGCCAAC
>DATMMO010000308.1:0-2991 GCA_035569695.1 Acidimicrobiales bacterium
ACGTGCTCACGGCCGAGGCGGAGGGCATATTCATCGCCGTCCGGCCCGAGATGATGCTGGCCATCGCCGAGGGCCACGAGGACGTGGCCGATCCGGACATCGTGGCCGCCATCCGGAGCGAGACGACCCAGGCCCTCAAGGACCGCGACGCCTACCGAGCGGCCAAGGCTGAGGCGGCCAAGGCTGAGGCGGCCACGGCGGCCCGAACCGAGGCGGCAACGGGCACCGAACCTGGTGATGCCTGACCCGGGTCAGATCTTGGTCTGGCCCTCCCAGTAGGGATCGCGCAGCTTGCGCTTGTAGAGCTTCCCGTTCGGGTCGCGGGGCATGGCATCGGTGAAGTCGATGGACCGCGGGGTCTTGAACTTGGCCAGCCTCTCGGCACAGTGGGCCAGAATCTCCTCGGCCAGCTCGGGCGTGGGCTCGACGCCGTCGGCCGGCTCCACCACGGCCTTGACCTCTTCGCCCCAGTCCTCGTTGGGAATTCCGAACACGGCCACATCGCCCACCTTGGGGTAGCTCAGGATCACGTTCTCGATCTCGGCCGGATAGATGTTCGCCCCACCGGAGATGATCATGTCGATCTTGCGGTCCCGCAGGAAGAGGTACCCGTCCTCGTCGATGACGCCGACGTCGCCGACGGTGAAGAAGTTCCCGATGCGGTTCTTCTGGGTCTTCTCCTTGTCCTTGTGGTACTCGAAGCCAGCACCGCCCATCGACATGTACACGGTGCCGATGACGCCCGCCTCCTCGATGCGGTTCCCCTCGTCGTCGAAGATGGCGATCTCGGAGATGGGCCAGGGGCGGCCGACGGTGCCCGGCTTCTTCAACCATTCCTCCGCCGTTACCAGCGTGCCGCCACCCTCGGACGCGGCGTAGTACTCGTCGATGCAGAAGCCCCACCAGTCGATCATCTTGTGCTTCACGTCGACAGGGCAGGGTGCGGCGGCGTGGATCATGTGCCGGAGAGACGAGAGGTCGTACTGGGCGCGGACATCGTCGGGCAGGGTGAGCAGCCGGTGGAACTGGGTGGGGACCATGTGGGAGGTGGTGACGTCGTACCGCTCAATGAGCTCGAGCATCCCCTCAGGTGTCCACTTGTCCATCAGCACCAGGGTGTGGCCTAGGTGCATGGATGCCCCGGCGAAGCGCATCACCGCGGTGTGGTAGAGCGGCGAGCCCACGATGTGCACATTGTCATCGTGAGGCTGGATGCTGAACAGGAACAAGATGCCGGACAAGCCCAGTGCGGCCTCTTCGGGCGTAGCCTCGCCCAGGGGCCGGAAGATGCCCTTGGGGTTGCCGGTGGTGCCGGAGGTGTAGTTCATGACGTCGCCGATGGTGCGGTCAGGCGGGTCCTCGGTGGGCTGGCCATCGCGGAGCTCGGTCAGCGACGCGAAGCCGGGGATGTCACCCACGGCCAGGTTGGTCGCCGCGGGCAGCTCGGCCTCGTCGGCCGCGTCCCGGGCGACGGCGGCGAAGCGATCGTGGGCCACGAACACCTTGGCGCCGGCGTCCTTCAGTATGTAGGCCACCTCGGGGGCCACCAGATGATGGTTGATGGGCACCAGACGCCACCCGGCCTGCAACGCGGCCAGGTAGAGCTCCACGTTCTCGATGCAGTTGGGGACGAGGGTGGCCACCACGTCGCCCCGCCCCACGCCCAGTTGCCGAAGACCGTGGACGACCTGGTTGGTCCGCCCCAGCAATTCGCCCGCGCTCACCTCGGCTCCGTGCGGGGTTACCAGGGCCAAGTGGTCGGGCTCCTCGTGGGCCAGGGCCCAGAATCCAAAATCACCCATGATGGTCGTCTCCCCTACGCTGATTCGGCTTCGAACATCGAGCTTGCTGGTGTGTGCCGCCGCTGCTGACCAGGGGCAGACGCTAGAACAGGTTCTCGTCTAGGGTCAACCGCCCCCTATGGCCACCGCCCTCTGTGGGCCACTGCCTCCCTATGGGCCCACCGCCTCCCGATTGGGCCCCAATACCTGATCAACGAGCGGTCTCGACGTCAGGACCGGAGGGGCCGCCCGCTGCGCCGGCAGGAACTGGCGCCACCGTTGCGCCGGCGCCTCCGGCCTCATCGGCGGCGTCAACTCCCTCAGTGCCGCCGTCAGCGCCCTCACCGGCGCCGTCAGCGGCGGCGGGGCCGTCCGTGGCTCGTGTAGAGCCATCCGTGGCCGCGGCTGAGGCCTCGGCATCGAGTTGGCCGGCCCGCCAGCGCTGGAAAGGTCTGACCCGGGTGGCCAGGAGGATTACCCCGGCCACGCTGAGGGCGATGCCCGCCGCCTCGACCAGTATGAAGCCCACGTGGCTGGGATCGGTGAGCCACAGGTTCTCGTCGAAGAACCGTTCGATTCCCCATAGGACCATGGCCACGCCGATGACGATTCCCGCCGGTGGAAGGGCGTGGGCGGGCACCGTGGCCCCCGTGACTGCACCGCCGCCCTCGGCGGCCAGGTCACTCGGAGCCTCCTCACGGGGCGCCTGAGTGCGAAGCCATCGCTCGACCAGGAGCAGGATCCCGAAGATGGCGAAGTCGCCGATGGCCTGGAAGATCGGAACCGGGAGCCGTTTTCCCACCTCGCCCGCGTAGTACATCCCGAACCAGGCGGTGGTGGGGTGGCCACCACCCCGCACCATCAGCTGGGGTCCGAGCAGGCGCCCGATACCCCACGCCGCCATCAGCACCGGCGCGATGAGATCGAGCAGGCGGACGGTGGAGATCTCCGGGCAACGCCGGCGGGAGATGATGATCCCCACGGGAATGGCAAAGATCAGGCCGCCGAACGAGGACAGACCGCCCTGCCAGATGGCAAAGACCTGCATCGGGTCGCTGCGGTACTGGGACAGGTTGGGCAGCACGCTGACCACGCGGGCGCCCACGATGGCAGCCACGATCACCCAGATGAACATCCCGGTCACCCATTCGGTCGGGTACCCGTTGGTGCGGAGACGGCGCTCGAAGTAGCGGAGGCCGAACCAGAAGGT
>DATMMO010000309.1:0-4527 GCA_035569695.1 Acidimicrobiales bacterium
TTCGACCACACCCCCGGTGGGCTCACCCAGGATGGCGGCATCAGCCTGGAGCAGGTCCGGTCGCTTCTCCCACAATTCACCCAGGCCGTTGAACTGCCGGGCGATCTCCTCGCAGGCGTAGAAGCACCAGGTGACGTCCATGCTCGGCTCGGGGATGGTGCCGGCCAGGTGGAGGAACACGGCCAGGCCCCCCTTCATGTCCGCCGCCCCCAGCCCCCGCAGCACGCCGTCCTCGACGACAGGCACCTCATTCCCGGCGGCAGGAACGGTGTCCAAGTGGCCGGCCAGCATCAGACGCTGGGATCGGCCCAGGGAGGTCCGGGCCACCACGTTGTCACCGATCCGGTCGACCTCCAGCCAGGGGCACACCCGCAGCGCCGCCTCGACGGCGTCGGCCACGGCCTGCTCCGAACGGCTGACCGAGGGAATGGCCACCAGGGCGGTGGCCAGCTCGAGGAGGTCCGGTGCCGGCCGCGTGTCGCTCATGTGGAGACGCCGTGCTCACGGAGCACTTGGTTCAACTGGGCCTTGTCGTGGCGCTGCCCCTCGGTGAGGTGCTTGATGACCAGCACGCAGGGCAAGAAGAACTCGCCACCCGGGTACTCCCGGCGGCGCGAGGCCTGGACAGCCACCGACCACGGCGGCACATGGCCCCGGCTCAGCTCCTCGCCCGTCTCGGCGTCGATCACCGGGATGGACGGATTGAGGATGACCCCCTCGCCCACCACCGATCCCCGGCCCACCCGGGCCCCCTGGGTGATCATGCACCGGCTGCCGATCATGACCTCGTCCTCGATGATGACCGGGGCGGCCTGGGCCGGCTCCAGGACGCCGCCGATGCCCACGCCCCCCGAGAGGTGGACCTGTTCCCCGATCTGGGCGCAGGACCCGACCGTGGCCCAGGTGTCGACCATGGTCCCCCGGCCCACCCGGGCGCCGATGTTCACGTAGCTGGGCATGCAGATGACCCCGGTGTCCAGGAACGAGCCCCACCGGGCCGACGCCCCGGGGACCACCCGGACCCCGGCGGCCACGTAGGACCGCTTCAACGGCAGCTTGTCGGCGTACTCGAACGGCCCCACCTCGATGGTCTCCATCGACCGCAGGCGGAACAGCAGCAGGATGGCCTGCTTCAACCACTGGTGGACGACGACCTCGTCGGTGACCGGGTCGACCTCGGCCACCCGGGCCGCCCCCGTGTCGAGCAGGTCGATCGCCTCGGTGACCGTGGCCAACGCCTCGGTGTCCTGGGGGCCGAGCTCGGAGGCGCGGGTCCACAGCTCTTCTATCTGTGCTTGAAGGTCAGCCATCCGCCCGACGATACTCAGCTGAGCGAGGTGCCCGACAGGCGATCGGCAACCAGCTCGAGGCGCTCCATCGGCTGGACCACGGCGATGCGGACGAACCCGGCACCGTCGTCGCCGTACAGGTCGCCCGGACCGACCAGGAGGCCGCCGTCGGCCGCCAACCGCCCGGCCAGTCCCCAGCCGCCACCGGCGACGCCGTCGGGCACCGGCGCCCAGAGGTAGAAACCCCCGGCCGGCGGGGACACCGGCAGTCCCCACCGGCTGAGCACGTCGGCCAGGAAGGACAGCCGCTGGCGGTAGCGGTCCCGCTGTTCGTCGACATGGGCATCGTCGTCGAGGGCTCGGGCCGCGGCGGCCTGCACCGGTCCGGGCACCATCAACCCGGCGTGCCGGCGCACCACGAGCAGGAACTCGACCAGATCGGGGTCGCCGGCGTAGAACCCGGCCCGGACCCCGGCCAGGTTCGACCGCTTGGACAGGGAATGGACGGCGACCACGCCCTCCACTCCCTCGGTGAGGATGGAGCGGGGTGGCCCGTTCCAGGTGAACTCGGCGTAGCACTCGTCGGAGAACACGGGGATGCCCCGGGCCCGCCCCCACGCCGCCGTGGCCCCCAGATCTGTCAACAGCCCCGTCGGGTTCGAGGGGCTGTTGGCCCACAGCATCAGCGCTCGGGCCCCGTCGGCCTGGTCGACCGAGGCCAGGTCGAGCCCTCCGCCGGCCAGCTCGGGCACGGGAACGGCCCGACAGCCGGCCAGCACGGCGCCCATGGCATAGGTGGGATAGGAGATGGACGGGTACAGCACGGTGTCGCGACCGGGCGTCCGGAGATGGAGGTACTGGGCCGTCGAGGCCACGAACTCCTTGGTGCCCACGCACGCGGCCAGCTCCCGGTCGGGATCGACATGAGCACCGAACCGGCGCTCCAGCCAGCCAGCCGCAGCCCGCCGATAGGCCGCGCTCCCGATCGACGCCGGGTAGCCTCGCTCCGATCCCGACGAGGCCAACGCCTCGATCACGAAGGCGGGAGGAGGGTCGTTGGGCGTCCCGATGGAGCAGTCGACGATGCCACCGGCCCCAGCTGTCCCCGACGTCTCGGCGCCGTCACCGAAACGGTCCACGGCCATGGTCCGAACCGACTCCAGGCGATCATAGGGATAGGGGGGCGGGACGAAACCGGTCGGTCCCCCGGTGGCCGTTGCTTCGGGCATCGTCAAGAGGCCACGAACTCGCGGAACCGGGCCTGGCCCACGTCGTCCAGGACGACCCGGATCCGGTTCGTCTCCTCGCCCGCCACCTCGCACACGATCTCGCCTTCCCGGTGGACGGCGGCCAGCACGTCCCCCCGGGCCCACGGGATGACCAGCTCCACCACCCGGTCGGCCACCCGTAACCGGTCCCCCATGGCCGCCAACAGCTCGGGGAGGCCCGCACCGGTTCGGGCCGACACCGTGCTCGAGCCCCCGTGGGCGGCCAACAGTCGGGCGACGTCCTCTTCGGCGTCGGGTCCCGCCGTGTCCAGGGCGTCCACCTTGTTCACCACCAGCATCTCGGGGAGACCGTCGGCCCCGATCTCGGCCAGGACCGTCCGAACCGCGTTGATCTGACCCTCGGGGTCTGGCGCCGACCCGTCGACCACATGGACGATGAGGTCCGACTCGCTGACCACCTCCAGCGTGGAGCGGAACGCTTCGACGACCTGGTGGGGAAGCTTGCGCACGAACCCGACGGTGTCGGTGAGCAGGACGGTCTCCCCGCCGGGCAGGGCCAGCTGCCGGGTCCGGGGGTCCAAGGTGGAGAACAGCCGGTTCTCGACCAGGACGTCGGCGTCGCACAGCCGGTTCAACAGGGTGGACTTTCCCGCGTTGGTGTAGCCCACCAACGAGACCGTGCGGTGCCGGGACCGTCCCCGGGTCCGGCGCTGCGTCCGTCGGGTGGCGTCGAGCCGTCGGAGGTCGGACTCGAGCCTGGTCATGCGGCGGACCAGGCGCCGGCGGTCCACCTCGAGCTGGGTCTCGCCCGGCCCCCGGGTGCCGATCCCGCCGGCCTGCTGGCTGAGCGACGTGCCCCGTCCTCGCAGGCGGGGCAACCGGTACCGCAACAGCGCCAGTTCGACCTGGGCCTTGCCCTCGGGGGTGCGGGCGTTCTGGGCGAAGATGTCCAGGATCACCGCCGTCCGATCGATGGCCGTCCGGCCCAGGATCTTCTCCAGGTTCCGCTGCTGGGCCGGGCTCAGCTCGTCATCGAAGACGACCGTGTCGGCGTCGACGGCCAGGCACACGCTGAGCAGCTCCTCCGCCTTTCCCTTGCCCACAAAGGTCGCCGGATCGGGGCGATCCCGGCGCTGGGCGATCCGCTCGACCACATCGGCGCCGGCCGTGTCGACCAACAGGGCCAGTTCGTCCAGCCCCGCCCCGGTGGCGGTGGGCGAGCCGTGGGGGAAGGTCACCCCCACCAGGACAATGCGCTCCCGGACGGTCCGGGAGATCAGGGTGTCGGTGAATGCCGACTCCGTGGGACTCACGACCGCGACGCACGGAGGGCGGCCAGATCGACCTCCACGTCGGCAACCCACCGGGTCGGACCGGCCAGGGTGACGCCGTCGGATCCCAGCACCACTCGTAACGAGCCCCCCGGATTGTGCACCGTGACCACCTCGCCCACCAGCCCCCAGCTGTGGGCGGCGGCGGCGGCGGCACAGACGCCGGTCCCACAGGCCAGAGTCTCCCCTACGCCACGTTCCCACACCCGCATGGTGAGCTCGTCGGTGTCCGGACCGAGGGCGACGAACTCGACGTTGATCCCTCCGGGCCGGATGGCCTGGAGCTGGGGACCGAGCTCGGCCACGGCGACGGTCGACGGGTCGGGACCGAGCAGGACCAGGTGGGGATTGCCCATGTCCACCTGGCGCGCTCTGCGGTCGCCGAACTCCTGGGTCTGATCGGGACCGAGCTCGGCCTTGCCCATGTCCACCGAAGCCTCGGCCACGTCTGACCGATCGCCAGGCCGGTACTCGACCGTCCTGACCCCCGCCCCGGTGGCCACCGAGAACACCGGCGGGGATACCAGTCCGGCGTGCACCGCCGCCTGGGCCAGGCACCGGATGCCGTTGCCGCTCATCTCGGCCTCGAGCCCGTCGGCGTTGCGAAGCTCCATGGTGATGTCGGCGCCGTGTCGTCCCTCCAGTACCCGGATCACGCCGTCGGCACCCACGCCGAGG
>DATMMO010000310.1:0-13383 GCA_035569695.1 Acidimicrobiales bacterium
CCAGCCGAGCACCCCGAGGATCGGCCGTGCAAGCCGGACAGGCCACCGATCCAGGCCTATCGGGCCAGCTCAGCGGTGGAGACTTGGCTGTGTGGGCAAGCAAACCGGGCTACGGGGGCGAGCAAACCGGTTCAGCCGGAATGCCGACAGCCCCCTGTGCGTTGATACCTACGTTAGGAAATTGACCAGGTGAGGATGGAAATGGCGACTCGCACCGCAACGAACACTGCAGAGCGTATTCGGAGGGCCACGTCGAGCGGACACGCCCGCGGGTCGGACGCGGACAGCCTCGGCCTCTTCCTGCGCGATCTGGACCACCATCCGCTGCCCGACCACGAGGCCCAGACGGCTCTGGCCCAACGGGTGGCCGCCGGCGACCAAGAGGCGAGGCGCGAGATGATCGCGGCCAACCTTCGCCTGGTCGTCCACTGGGCCCGGCGTTACCAGGATCGGGGGGTCGACCTTCCCGATCTCATCCAAGAGGGCACGTTCGGCCTGATGCGGGCGGTCGACAAGTTCGACTACGAGCGAGGATTTCGGTTCTCGACCTATGCCACCTGGTGGATCCGTCAGGCCCTCCAGCGGGCGGTGCAGCAGCACGGCCGGACCATCAGGTTGCCCATGGAGGTAGCCGAGCGCAACCAGCAGGTCGACGCGGCGAACTGGGAACTGACCCATCTCCTCCAGCGCGCCCCCACGGCAGAGGAGCTCGACGAGGCGACCGGCCTGACCGCCGAGGCCAGGGGCAACCTGTCGGGCCTGGCTCGGGTGGTGGCCAGTCTGGACCAGCCGGCTACGACCGAGTCGTCCGCCACCCTGGGCGACCTGGTGTCCGCCGACTCGAACGACTTCGAGAACGAGGTGGCCACCGACATGTCCCTCGAACTGGTGCGCAAGGCGGTCGATCGGCTGACCGAGCTACAGCGGGCCGTGATCGTCAACCGCTTCGGCTTCGGCGGATCCGATCCGGCCTCGCTCCAGACCACCGCCGAGCGGTTGGGCGTGGGCGTGCGCAAGGTGCGTCAGGCCGAAGCTGAGGCGCTCGAGGCCCTGGGCGGCAGCGAGGCCCTCGAGGCGGTGTACGAGGCCGCCTGATCGGGCTCAGCCGCCTGATCGGGCTCAACCGTCCGGGCTCACTCCGGCAGCCTCAGCGCACCGGCTCCAGCCTCAGTCCTCCAGGACAGCCAGCACTGCCTGCAGCTCGGGTGGGAGCCCGGAGCTCCACGACACGTGCTCACCGGTGCCCGGGTGCACGAAGCCCAACGACCGGGCATGGAGGAACGGGCGGCGCAGGTCGGTGCCCGGTATCGGACGATGGAGTCCGTACAGGTCGTCGGCCACCACCGGGTGCCCGATGGCGGCCAGATGAACCCGGATCTGGTGGGTTCGGCCTGTCTCAAGGGTGGCCGCCACCAGGGTCACCGGGATGGGACGGGTCGAACGCGCCTCGACCTGGTACCTGGTTCTCGCCGGTTTGCCCCGCTGGGTGACGGCCATACGGGTGGGCGAGGTCTCCGACCGACCGATGGGGGCGTCGACGATCCCGGCGGGAGACTCGACCGTGCCGTGGACCAGGGACACGTACTCACGCACCACCGTCCGATCGGTGAGTTGACCCACCAACGACACGGTGGCCGATCGTGTCCTGGCCACCACCAGTAGTCCCGAGGTACCACGATCGAGCCGGTGCACGATCCCTGGCCGATCGATGTCGCTGGCCCGGAAGTCGGCTTCGTCGTCGGGGACGGCCAGCCCATTCGGTTCGACCAGCAAGGCCAGATCGGGGAAACGGGCCAACAGTCCGTTCACCAGGGTCCCCGTCCGGTTCCCCGCCCCCGGATGCACGACCAGGCCGGCCGGCTTGTCCACCACGATGATCTCGTCGTCGGCATGGACCACCGTGAACGCCACCGACGAGTCCGCCTCCGGGAGCTGGGGGGCGGCGACAGGTTCCAGCTCGACCGAGAGCTGTTGCCCGGCGCGCAGGACCCGGCTCCTCACCTGCACCGGTTCATCGTCCACCCGCACCCGTCCCTCGGCGATGAGCTGTTCCACCGCCGAGCGGGACACATCGGCCAAGAGGGCCACGGCCCGATCGACCCGGACGCCGTCGAGCGAGGCGGGCACCGCGACGGACAGGCCGGTCATGTCGAACGACCGGCGCGCAGCAGCGACACGATCAACAGCACGCAGCCGACCACAATGCAGGCGTCGGCCACATTGAAGGTGGGCCAGAAGTGGAGGGCGATGAAATCGATGACGGCACCGTTGCCCCCCCGGAACAGCCGATCGGACAGGTTGCCCAGCGCCCCGCCCAGAATAAGCCCGAGCACGATGGCCCGCCCCGAGGTCGGGGACCGGCCGGCCAGCACCAACAGGACGCCGACCAGGACTACGGCGATGACCACCAGGACCGCCGCTTGGCCCTGGAAGAGGCTGAAGGCCGAACCGGTGTTGCGCTGGAGCTCGAGGTCGAGCGGGCCCAGGACGTGGATGGGGCCATGCCACAGTCGGGACACGGCCCAGGACTTGGTCAGCTGGTCGGCCAGCACCACCAATGCGGCCACCACCGACGCAATGGCCAGGCGGGACCAGCTCCCCCATCGGGACACCGGGCGGACGGATTCGGACCCGACCTGATCGGTCAGCGTCGCGACAGTCCCCCGCTCTTGCACGCCACGCACAGGCGGGCAAACGGCAGCGCCCGAAGCCGGGCCTTGGGAATGGCCTCGTGGCAACGCTCACAGGCGCCGTACGTCTTGCGGTCGATCTTTCGTTGGGCGTCGTCGATCTCCTCGACGGCCAGGAGGGCTTGGGCGGAAAGGGCGAGGTCCCGCTCCCGGTCCACGGTCACGGTGCCACCCTCACCCGACTCCTCGTCGAATTGCACGTCGCCGGGCTCACGTTCTTGGGCCAACGAGTCGGCCTCGGCCTGCAGGTCCTCGGCCTGACCCTGATAGATCCCCCGCTCCTCGAGCAGCAGTGCGGCCTGTTCCTCGAGGAACTTGGGCTCTTTGGCATACGGTCCGACTGCGGCCACCTTCTTCGGGGCTGAGGCGATGGCGGTCGAGTTCGACTTGGTCGTGGCGTTCACAGTGGCAGCTTTCTTCGCCGGAGCGACCTTCTTGGTGGACGTTGCGGCCGACTTGGCGGGGATCGCCTTGGCCGGGGCGCTGTTCTTGGTGACCTTGGGCACCTTCTTGGTCACGACCGGTTTGGCCGCTGATTTGGTGGGGGACTTCGGTGTCGAAGCGGTCCCGGTCGACTTGGTGGTGACGGCCCGAGACCCGACCTTGGCGGTGCTGGCCGCCTTGGCCGACCTGGATGCCTTGGCTGAGCTCTTGGCTGGTGCCGCCTTCTTTATTGCCGTCACATCAACCTCCTCCCAAGGAGTCGTCGGTCCCGCGCTGGTAGGTGCGAGCGCACAGGCCGGTCTTCCTTGATTCGTGGTGAGCGGGCGACGATACCGTGCCTACCACCCTGCGGCAATCGGGATGGGCATGGCGCCACCCGAGGGGGTCACGATACAGGGGGAACGGCTCCGACCGGGTTGGTCGGGCGTGCAGCTCAGAACTGAGGGGGCTGGGTGCTCCCGCCGTCGAGGGTCTGGACGCTCGAATCACTGGTCCGGACCGAGTTGACCTGGCCCGATACCGGACCTCCGCCCGAGCGACCCGACTGGTCGACCGGGCGAACGGCGGGGGCCCGTGCGGCTCCGGGGTCCGACGGCCGGGCACTCAGCGCCGCCGCCGGTTGGACGTTGTCATCCACCCACTTGATGATCTCCGAGAGGGCGGACCGGAGCCGGTTCCGCTCGCCGTCGAGATGGCGGGCCATCTTCTCGACATCGCCGGACAGCTGCGCCCGGGCTGCCTCGAGGCGGGCGACCTCTTCTCGCAGCTTGCGCTCGGACTCCGACGCGATATGGGCCGCCCTCGACTCGGCCTGGGAGACGAGCACCCGAGAACGCTCCTCGGCATCCGACATCGTCTTCGATGCCCGGGCCTCGGAGTCGGCCTTGGTCTGGTCGACGAATTGCTGGGCCAGCAGCAGGGTCCGTTGCAGCGTGTCGTCGGCGACGGCCGGGACCTCGGGGGCAGGCGGCTGTTCGGGCTGGCGCTCCAACGCCGCTTCCAGCTGAGCGATGCGCTCACCGGCTTGGCGCAGACGGTCGTTGGCCTGACGGAACTGCTCCTGCAGTCCCTCGGCCTCGACGGCGGCCTTCTCGAGATATTCGTCGACGTCGTCGCGGTGATACCCCTTGAGGGTTTCCCGAAATTCAACGGTCCGGAGCGAATCAAGTGCAGACTGGGCGGCATCCATGCCGTGCATGGTATCCAAACGCCGGGACCCGTTTGCGGATCCCGGCTTTTGGGTCCTCCGCCGGCCCCTGTGGATGGCTCGCTCCCCTGGTTGTGACCCGGATCTGGACCCAGCTTCCTGGCCAGTCAGCTCAGGACCAGGGGGATCAGGATCAGTTCGATGACCAGGACCACGATCAGGATGGAGAAGTCGAATCCCACCCCCCCGACCCGGGCCGTGGGCAGGATCCGGCGGATAGGGGCCAGCACCGGTTCGGTGACGGCGGCCAGGACCTGTTGGATCTTGCGGATCGGTGAGTCGTAGGCCGGTCGTACCCAGCTCAAGAGGGCGGCGGCGATCAGCACGAAGACATAGGCCTGCAGGATGAAACCGATGATGCGAGCAATGCTCATGTCAAGAGGCCTGGCGTTGGATCGGGCGTGGGTCCGGCGTCGCCACGAACTACGGGTTGACCAGACCGCGCTCTTGGAGGCGCTGGCGTTCCTCGTCGGAGACCTTCACGTTCGATGGCGTCAGCAAGAAGACCTCGTCGGCCACCCGCTCCATGCCCCCCGACAGCGCGTAGGTCACGCCGCTGCAGAAGTCGATCATCCGGCGCTGCAGGTCCCGATCGGCATTCTGAAGGTTCACGATGACCGGCTGGTTGCCCATGAGCCGGTTGGCGATCTCCTGGGCGTCGCTGAATCGGACCGGGGCCACGATGTGCACCCGGGCGCTCGAAGGTTCAGCCGACACGGGCCGGACCGACGAGGGGCGGGGACTGACCGACTGGGCCACCGGCGTGGGACCCGGGCCCGATGTGGGCGAGCTCTCGTCTCGGTTCAGCGTGCGAATGCGACTGGGTGGTCCCGGAGGAGCCAGGTTGTCGGGCTCCTCGGTCGTCACCACCCGCTGGCTGACGCGCGAGACCGCGCCCGGCCCGCGTGAGTCGTAGTCGTCGTAGTCGTCGTACTCATCGTCGACCAACCCGAGATACGCCATTGTTCTTTTCATGAACGAAGCTGCCATCGTGCCTCCCGCCGACAGCGTAGTGCGTCGCCCCAGGCCTGCGGGGATACCCACAGCCAATTGGAGGGATGCCGCACCCCACTCCGGTGGGTCATCGGCGCCCCTGTCGGGCCTGGTGGGCGGCTGCGGACCGACGGGCGTCGGGAGGCTGGCCCGGTCATGCCCGTCGTGGTGGCCTTTCACCGAAGAGGGCCCGGCCCAATCGGACCATGGTCGAGCCCTCGGCCAGGGCGACGTCCATGTCGTCGGTCATGCCCATCGAGCACTCGGCCAGACCCAGTCCGGTGGCCAGGTCCCGGACCAATGCGAAGGCCGAACGTGACGCCTCTGCCGGCCCCTGCGGGCCGATGGTCATGAGGCCGCCTACGTCCAGCTGCTCGTCCCGCAGGGCGGCGACCAGCTCGCCCACCCTCTCGGGGCTGCAGCCATTTCGTCCGTGGCCACCGACCACATCCACTTGGACCAGGATCGAGGCGCCCGGGTGGCGGCGAGCGATGGCCCGGCCCTCCTCGATGCGGGAAACACTCTGCCAACAGGCGACCACGGGAGCGAGACGGGCCACCTTGTTGCGCTGCACGGCGCCCAGAAAATGCCAGCGGGGTGTGAGCCCGGAACCGGGCTCGCCGGCCGAGGCCGCCAGCTCCTCGGCTTTTCCCACCAGTTCGTCCGCATAGTTCTCACCGATGTCGGTCACCCCGGCCGCCAGTGCGGCACGCACGGCATCGGGGCCGAAGCCCTTGGTCACCGCGACCAGCCGGACCCGCGACGGATCGGGGGCGGCGGCGGCGATGCGGGACCGAGCCTCGGCCACCCGTGCGGCCACGGCAGCCCGGTCCCGGTTGTCGTCGGCTTCACTCACGGGCTGTCGCGCCAGACGATGAGGGCCTGTCGACCGCGGTCCCCGCGGGCTCGATGGGAGAAGTACCGCTCGTCGCACGCCGTGCAGCGATCGACTCCGGGCACCTCGGTCACCCCCGCTCGGGCGAAGGCGGCCCCCACCGCGGCCGGCAGATCGAGGGCGAGACCGCCGGCACTGGTCACCCCCAGAACCCGGTCTCCGTAGTGATCGACCAGCGCGCTCAGGTCCGGCGGGGAGAACGCGTAGCACTCGGCGTGGATGCACGGTCCGAGCGAACCGGTCACGACGGAGGCCCCCGCGTCCCCCATGGCCGCCGCGGCCGATTCGATCACCCCTGCGGCCAGGCCCCGCCACCCGGCGTGGACGGCGGCAAACACCCCCTCGGGGCTGCCCATCGCGATGGAGGCACAGTCCGCGGTGAGGACGAGCAGGCGGGCCGTGGGGTGGGCCGAGACCAGGGCATCGCCGGTCGGCACCGGTTCAGCGATGTCTCCCGTCACCACATGGACGACCGACCCGTGCACCTGGTGGACCTGATGGCACGGGAATTCCCCGACCGGCCCTCCGGGCACGACCGGAGAGGCATGGGTCGATCGGACGCTCCGGAGATCCCCGTGGGCCCGGTCGGTCCACAGGGCCCGGACCCCACCAGGGAGGGCGACCGCCGTGGGCGAGCTCAGCGCAAGAAGGAGGGGACGTCGAACTCGTCGTCCCCCAGATCGAGGTCCTCGTCCGCCGGCGTGGCGAAGATGTCCTCGTGGGCGGCCTCGAGCCCCAGGACCCGACTGCGACCGCTGTCATCGCCATGGGCGGCGGGGTCGGCCTGGGCGGGACGGCCTCCGGCCTCCCATCGCTCGAACCCGGCGGCGATGACGGTCACGCGCACCTCGTCGGCCATGGCCTCGTCGATCACGCTCCCGAAGATGATGTTGGCATCGGGGTGGGCAACACCGTGAATGATCTCCGCCGCCTCGTTGACCTCGAACAGTCCGAGGTCCGGCCCTCCGGCGATGTTCAACAGGATGCCTCGTGCACCCTCGATGGACGCCTCCAACAGGGGGCTGGTGATGGCGGCGCGGGCCGCGTTCACCGCTCGGCCCTCGCCGGTGGACGAGCCGATGCCCATGATGGCAGTGCCGGCGTTGCTCATGATCATCTTGACGTCGGCGAAGTCGGTGTTGATGAGGCCGGGCACGGTGATGAGGTCGGTGATGCCCTGGACCCCCTGCATCAGCACCTCGTCGGCCATTTTGAACGCGTTGACCATGGATGTCTTCTCGCTCGACACGGTCAACAGGCGGTCGTTGGGGATGATGATGAGGGTGTCGACCTTTTCCTTCAGGTTCTGGATGCCCATCTCGGCCTGGACCGAACGGCGACGGCCCTCGAATGTGAACGGCCGGGTCACCACACCGATGGTGAGCGCGCCCAGGGACTTGGCCACCTCGGCCACGACCGGAGCGGCACCGGTGCCGGTGCCTCCCCCCTTGCCTGCGGTGATGAACACCATGTCGGCGCCTTTCAACGCCTCCTCGATCTCGGCTCGGTGCTCCTCGGCGGCCAACCGGCCTACCTCGGGGTCACTGCCGGCGCCCAGACCGCGGGTCAGCTGACGGCCGATATCCAACTTCAGGTCGGCATCGCTCATGAGCAACGCCTGGGCGTCGGTGTTGGTGGCGATGAACTCCACGCCCCGAAGGCCGGCGTCGATCATCCGATTGACGGCGTTCACGCCGCCGCCTCCCACGCCGACGACTTTGATGACGGCGAAGTAATTGTTCTGTGCAGGAACGGTCAATGGATTCCCTTACCCTCGACAAAAGGTTGAAACCGTTCCAACCAGCGAGTTGATGTTAACGATACGGTCACCTGGGTACTCGGTCAAGCAACGTCCCTGCATTGGGGCCAAAAATCGGGTCGCGATCCTCACGAGGAGCTCACCGTCGGTGACTTCGGCACGGTCACGTCGATGGTCTTGGCCCCGTGCAACGGGGCGCCGGCGATGATGGAAGCGACGGCCAGGTACTTGGTGCGGAGGTCCTTGTCCGTGCCCAACAGCACGGTCAGGCCCGAATTCAGGGCCAGGTTGACCGTCCCGTCGGAATTGCCGATGACCTGGGTCACCTGGGCCGAGAACGCCGGGGGCAATGTCCGGGCCACCTCCAGGGCGGGGAGCGCGGCCGAGTTCGCGGTGGAACCGAGAGGGGCCGGGGGCACGCCCCCCTTGGCGTCTCGCACGGCCACGTCCACCAGGCTGGGGATGCGGGCCGCTTGCACCTGCACGGTCCGCCCGGTGCGGTCCACCTCCGACCAGGACGTGCTCGGACCGGCGAAGGAGGCGACGGCCACCCGTTCAGTCACGGCGATGGTGACGTGATCGGGCCAGTTCCGGCTGACCCGCGCCGTGGCGATCCACGGCAACCGCTCCACCCGGGCCGTGACTGCTCCGGGATTCACGCTGATCAGGGGCGGGTGACCGGCCAGCTTGGCCGCGGCCAGAATGGTCGCCGTCGGGGTGTGGGGGTGGCTCCCGGTGACCGACACCTTCTTGGCCGAGAAGAACCCGGTATGCAACAGACCCAGTCCCCCGGCCACCACCACCACTACGATCACAGCGGCTAACACGTACCGCAGCCGCCGCCGGCCCTGGTGTCGGGCCACGGCCACCCGGCGCTGGCGAATGCGGGGATCGATGGCCGATCCCTTTCCTCCCCCTCCCCCGGGACCGTCGGCCCCAGACGTTGGCGTCACGACAAGGGCCGCGCGCTGGCGGCGGTGTCGAACCCGATCATCCGCACCTCGGTGGCCAGCTCCACGCCGAACCGTTCCCGCACGCGACGTTGGACGTCCTCGATCAGGCGGCGAACGTCGGCGGCGGAGCCGCCGGCGTCGGCCTGGATGAAGTTGGCATGCTTGGGTGAGACCTCGGCCGACCCGATCCGGTGGCCTTTGAGGCCCGCCTCGTCGATCAGCCGCCCGGCCGAATCGCCGGGCGGGTTGGTGAACACCGATCCGGCATTGCTGCCCCCAGGCTGGTGCTCCCGCCGCCAGCGCACGATCTCGGCAATCTGGCCCAGCGACTCCTCGGCGTCCCCCGGTTGCAGGCCGAACCTCCCGGCCACCACCACCTCCGAGCAGGACAGGCTCGAGTGCCGGTAGGCGTAGGCCAGGCGGGCCACGGGGACGTCAGTGGTCACTCCCGAACGCAGGTCGACCACCCGGCATCCGACCAGGACCCGAGCGGTATCGGACCCATGGCCACCGGCGTTCATCCGGATGGCGCCGCCCACCGAGCCGGGAACGCCGACCGCCCACTCCAGTCCGGTCAGCCCGGCCGACGCGCTCCGCCGGGCCAGGACCGGGAGGCTCACGGCGCTGCCGGCGCGCACCGTTGATCCCTCGATGGCGATCTGGTCGAAACCACGGGCCAGCGAGACGACCAGGCCGGAAAAGCCCTCGTCGGCCACCAAGAGGTTGGACCCCCGTCCCAGGACCAGCACAGGCACGTCGCGCCCGTCGATGGCGGCGGCCACGGCACGGAGCTCGGCCTCGTCGGCCGGTTCCACGAACAGCCGGGCCGGACCACCCACCCGATAGGTGGTGAGGGAGCCGAGGGGATGGTCCCGTCGGGCCAGCGATCCCAAGGCCGATCCGACCCGTCGGATTTCGTCCGTTCGCCCGGTCACCGACCCATCACCACGGATTCACCATGACGGAGCGGCGAGCAGCTCATCGGGCAGCGAGGTCAGGTCGCCCGCTCCCAAGGTGCAGCACAGGTCACCGGCCGTGAGCAACGAGGCCACCCCGGCGCGGAGCTCGGACCGACTGGCCACGTAGATAACCGGCTTGTCCGGTTCGGCCCGGTGGACAGCGTCGGCCACCAGCCGGCCCGAGACCCCGGGGATGGGCGGCTCCCCCGCCCCGTAGACATCGGTGATCACCACCACGTCAGCGTCGACGAACGCGCGTCCGAAATCGGACGACAGGGCCGCCGTCCTGCTGTAGCGGTGGGGCTGGAAGACGGCGACGATCCGCTGCCAGGCCCCGTCGCGGGCGGCAGCCAGCGCGGCCTCCACCTCACTGGGGAGATGGGCGTAGTCGTCGACGAAGGTGACCCCGCCGGCGACGCCCCGGAACTCGAACCGCCGGGCCACCCCGGCAAAGCGAGCGAGGGCGGCAGCGGCATCCTCGAAGGCCACGCCGGCGGCCAGGGCGGCCACGGCAGCCACTGCGGCGTTGCGGGCGTTGTGGAGACCGGGAACGGGGACGGCCAGCCGCCCCAGATCGACGCCGTCCGCTCTCAGGTTGAAGGCCACCGAGCTCCGGGACAGGTTGAGATCGGTCAGCCGGTGGCTGCAGTTCTCTCCCACGCCGACGGTGTCGGCATCGTGGGCCCGGGCCAGGGTCAGGGCCTCGGCGTCGTCGCCGCCGACCACACGGTGCCGGGCCACCTGCAAGAAGGCTCCGAACGCCGACCGCATGGCTTCGAACGAGCCATAGTGGTCGAGATGGTCGGGCTCGACGTTGGTGACCACGGCGATGTCGGGCACCAGCGACAGGAAGGTGCCGTCGCTTTCGTCTGCCTCCACCACCAACCACTCGCCGTCGTCCCACACCGCGTTGGTCCCGATCTCGTTGACCTCCCCCCCGATGAGGAACGAGGGACGGAGCCCGGCCTCGACCAGCATGAGGGCCAGCATGGAGGCGGTGGTGGTCTTGCCGTGCGTGCCGGCCACGGCGATGCAGCGGCGGAGCGCGGCGATGGCCGCCAACACGATCGACCGCCGGTACACCGGTATCCCCCGGCGCCGGGCCTCGACCACCTCGGGATTGCCGTCCCTGATGGCGGTGGACACGGTGACCACATCGGCGTCGCCCACGTTCTCCGCCGCGTGCCCGACGATGACGTCGATGCCTGCGGCCGTGAGCCTGTCGATGACCGGGGAGGCCTTGAGATCGCTTCCGGTCACGGTGTGGCCCATGGCCGCCAACACGGTGGCGATGGCGCTCATCCCCGCTCCCCCGGCCCCCACCACGTGGACGTGGATGGGCTGGGAGAGATCGGGCGGGGTGAGATCGGGCGGGGTGAGATCCTGGCTCACGAGGCGGTCCCCGTCCCACTCGTACTCGGGTCGCCCCCGCCCGTCTGGGATCGAGCGCTGTCCTCCACCACGGCGGCGCCGGCGTCGGCCGCATCGACACGGCCCAGGGCCGCGGCCGCCTTCCCCATCGACTCCAAGCGTCCCGGGTCGCCCAGCAGGGGGTCGAGGAGGCGGGACAGGTGGTCGCCGTCGCAGCTGGCATCGGGCAGCAAGACGGCCGCGCCCACCTGCTCGAGCACGCGGGCGTTGGCACTTTGGTGGTCCGAAGGGGCCCCGGGCAGCGGGACCAGGATGGCCGGCACCCCGGCCACCGCCAGTTCGGCCACGGTCATGGCCCCCGCCCGGCACACCACGATGTCGGCCGCCCCGTAGACCAGGGGCATCCGGTCCTCGTAGGCCACCCGGCGGTAGCACAGCCCGGCCCCGTCGCTCGGGGGGTGATCGGCATCCTCGCCCTCGGTCGATTCGTCCCAGTCCCTCCGGCCCACGACGTGATAAATCGACAGGTCCTGGCGTCCCGACCACGACGTGGCCAGGGCGGCGATCGCCTCGTTGATGCGACGGGCGCCGAGCGAACCGCCGAAGGCGGCAATGGTGAGGCGACCAGGAGGGAGGCCGAGCTCGGTTCGAGCCGACCGTCGGTCTTCCGGCGACCGGGTGACGTCGGTGATCTCGGGGCGCACGGGAGTCCCGGTCACTACCGATCGGGGCAGCGGCGTTCCCTCCCAGCCCACGGCGCTGGCCCGGGCAAACCGACCGAGCAGCCGGTTGGCCGCCCCGGGGACGGCGTCCACGTTGACCAGGACCAGGGGCACCCCCAGGATCACGGCCGACAGGGCGGCGGGCAGGCTGGCGTAGCCCCCGACGGAGACCACCACCGCGGGGCGCGCCCTCGACACCACGGCCAGGGCGCGGAGGCAACCGACGCTCAGGCCGACCAGGGCGCCGAGATTGCGAACCAGGTCAGCGGGACCCAGGCTGCGCACGATGCCCCGCCCGGGCAGGAGGGTGAGCGGGAAGCCGCGGCCGGCCAGGGCGGCACGATCCTGTCCCCGGCTCGATCCCACGAATTCGATGCTGGTCCGGGGGTGACCCCGCTGAACCAGGGCCTCGGCAATAGCCAGGGCCGGCTGGAGGTGGCCCGCGGTCCCGCCGCCGGCCACCAGCGCGTACCGGCGATCGTTCACGCCGATGTCAGTCGACGGGCGCGACCTCCGGCCGAGGGGGCGCGTTCCTGGGCGGCGATGTTCATCAGGATGCCCGCCGCAGCCAGGTTGATGACCAACGATGAGCCGCCGAATGAGATGAAGGGCAGAGGGATGCCGGTCACCGGCAGGACGCCGACCACGGCCCCGATGTTGATCACGGCCTGACTGGTGATCCACGTGGTGATGGCCACGGCCATGAGGCTGCCGAAACGGTCGGGGGCCAGGGCCGCCACCCGCAGCCCATACCAGGCCAAGGCGAAGAAAAGGCCGAGCACCACGACGGCCCCGATCAGGCCCAGCTCCTCGCCCAGGACCGAGAAGATGAAGTCGGTGTGGGCGTTGGGCAACAGGCCCCACTTCTGACGGCCGCCACCGAGGCCCAGCCCGGTGAGGTGGCCGGAGCCCAGGCCGATGAGGGACTGCCAGACCTGGTACCCGGATCCCGACTGGTGGGCGCCGGGGTTGATGAACGACAGGATGCGGTCACGCCGGTAGGGGTCGGCCAGACCCACGATGGTGGCCACCACGGCGAATGCGCCGAGCACCTTCACGATGGGTTTCATGGGCACCCCGCCCATGAACATCACCCCGAAGGCGATGCAGGCCAGGACCAACGCCGTGCCCATGTCCGGCTGCTTCAAGATGAGGATGGACGAGACGCCCAGGACGCCGAGGATGGGCACCACCACTCGTTTGGCCTCCCGCACCCGGGTGACGCGCCGCGTGAGCAGGTCGGCGGCGAAGATGGCCAGCGCCAGTTTCATGAGCTCCGAGGGCTGGATCCGGAACTGACCGAAGCCGACCCAACGGCTCGATCCCCCGGCGGTCACCCCGATCCCCGGGACCAACACCACGACCAGCAGCAACAGCGTCCCCACCAGGA
>DATMMO010000311.1:0-2404 GCA_035569695.1 Acidimicrobiales bacterium
TCACCCTGGTCGGGGTCATGAAGTACAAGTCGGCCGACCAGGAGGCCCAGCGCCTGGTGGCCCTGAGCCAGTCCGGGGCCGCCCGGGTGTTCGCCACCACCGAGGTCAACCAGATCTTCGTGGCCGCCCGTCCGGGGACGACCAACAGCCAACTGGCCAGCGCGGTGGCCAAGGTCCTGCCCAAGGGGGTGGAGGCCGAGTCGGGGGCACAGTTCCGAACCGATCTGCAGAACGCGCTGGGCGGCATCGTCAGCTTCATCTCCACCGCCCTCCGGGTGTTCGCCGCCGTGGCTCTCATCGTGGGCGCCTTCATCATCTACAACACCTTCTCGATCACCGTGGCCCAGCGGACCCGGGAGATGGCTCTGTTGCGGGCCATCGGGGCCACCCGACGCCAGGTCACCCGAAGCGTGGTCTCCGAGTCGCTGGTCATCGGGGTGGTGTCCTCGATTGCCGGCACCCTGTTCGGGCTGCTGTTGGGCTGGCTGGCCCTGCTGCTGTTCGGAGCGCTCGGTATCCGCCTGGGCACCACCATCGCCCTGCCCGCCGGAGGTCTCATCGCCGGCGTGGTGCTCGGTACCGTCATCACCCTCCTGGCCGCGGTGGTCCCCGCCCGGCGGGCCGCTCGGACGCCGCCGATCGCCGCGCTGCGAGCGGTGGCCGCCGATGTGAGCGGTTCGTCCCGTGGCCGTGCCATCGCGGGCACGGGCCTGGTGGTGGCCGGGGTGGCCATCGTGGCCCTGAGCATCAGCTCGGGCGCACCGAAGTCGTTGCTGGCCGGCGGGATCCTGTTGCTGGCCGGGGTGCTGACGCTGGGGCCGGTGATCGCCCGGCCCCTGGCCATGTTGGTCGGCGCCCCCATGGCCCGGCTCCGTGACCCGGTGGGCGACCTGGCCCGCCAGAACGCGGCCCGCAATCCCCGGCGCACGTCGACGACGGCCGCCGCCCTGATGATCGGGGTGACGCTGGTGGCAGCGGCCACCGTGTTTGCCTCGACCTTGCGCTCCTCGCTCAAAGAGCAGACCAGTGGACAGATCAAGACCAGCCTGGTGGTGAGCGTGATCTCGTCGGCCGCCACGGTGGGCGGCGGTCTCAACCCCAACCTCGAAGGGGCGATCGCTCAGGTTCCCGGGGTCAACCTGGTCTCGCCCCTCCGGACCTCCATCGGGGAGCAGAACGGGAACCTGATCGGCATCTCGGGCGTCAATGCGGCCACCGCCTCGCGTGCCTTCGACCCCGGCGTGTCCGCCGGCTCGCTCGATTCGCTGGCCCAGAACGGCACGGTGGCGGTGTCGCACGGCACGGCCGCGGCGAACGGGCTTCATGTCGGGAGCTCGGTCCGGCTCCAGCTGTCCCAACGGACGCTCGACTTGAGAGTCGTGGCCCTCTTCGAGCACAACCAGGTCATGGGCAACTGGGTGGTGGGGAACGGCGTCTTCGACTCCACGGTCTCGGGACGACCACTGGACAGCCTCATCCTGGTCAACACGGCGGCCAACGCCACGGCCGGAACGGCACGGGCCATCAGCGGGCTGCTCGCCGATAACCCGACGGCGACGGTGCAGACGGCGGCGGCCTACGCCAAGTCCCAGGGGGACCAGGTCAACACGCTGCTCTACGTCATGTACGGATTGCTCGGTTTCTCCGTCCTGGTCGCCCTCATCGGCATCGTCAACACCCTGGCTCTGTCCATCTTCGAACGAACCCGGGAGATCGGCCTTCTCCGGGCGGTGGGCATGACCCGGTGCCAGCTGGCTTCGACCATTCGCTACGAGGCCACCATCGTGGGCCTGATCGGCACCATCCTGGGCCTGGGCCTCGGGATCATCTTCGGGTGGCTGGCCAGCGTGGCCGCCCGCAAGACGTTCCCGGTGTTCGTGATGCCATGGACCGGTCTGGTCCTCATTGCCGTGGTTGGATTGCTGTGCGGCATCCTGGCCGGCGTGCTGCCGGCTCGGCGAGCGGCGAAATTCAACGTGCTGGCTGCCATCGCCAGTGAGTAGGGGAGCATGACCGTGGACTCGAAGACATATCAGCACGCACTGGCTGATCTGCAGATCGAGCTGGCCAAGCTCCAGTACTGGGTGCAGGCCTCCGGGGCACGGATCGTCGTGTTGTTCGAGGGACGCGACGCGGCGGGAAAGGGCGGCGCCATCAAGCGGATCACCGAGCGGATGAACCCTCGCGTATGCCGGACGGTGGCTCTGGCCGCTCCCAACGAGGAGGAGCGGACCCAGTGGTACTTCCAGCGGTACATCGCCGAGCTGCCCTCTGCCGGCGAGATCGTCCTGTTCGATCGGTCCTGGTACAACCGGGCCGGGGTCGAGCGGGTCATGGGCTTTTGCACCGAGGCTGAGCTGCAGGAGTTCTTCCGGTCGTGCCCCGACTTCGAGCGCATGCTGGT